>DRQG01000045.1 GCA_011369465.1 Caldithrix abyssi | reverse complement strand
GAATTACGAATCATTCAATTACGAATTACGAATTAAAAGTTTTTAACCGGGAACTAATAACCCAATAACTTAATAACCTAATAACTGGGAATTGGGAACTGGGAACTTGGCACTGAAAACTAAGAACTGAAAACTGAAAACCGAAAACTTTCAAAGCGAAGCGAAGAACCCGCCGTGGCGGGGGAAACTGGGAATTGGGAACTGGGAACTAATAACTCAATAACTTAATAACTAAAAATTGATAACTGTTAACTAAGAACTGATAACTGAAAACTGATAACTAATTTCCGAGAGCCAACCCTTCGACTTCGCTCAGGGCAGGCAGCCAAAAGCCAAAAGCTAATAGCCTACAGCTATTTGATAACTGACAACTAAAAACTTTAAACAAATGAACTATCTTCGACCAAAAAATTTAACCGAATTGACCAGGACCTTATCCGACGCTTCTGCGGCGACGCAATTCGTTGCCGGCGGCACGGATGTGCTGGTGGAAAGCCGTCAACCCTATTTCAGTAAACCGCAGACCCTGATCGATCTTTCACGCGTGGATGAGCTGAAGAGCATTAGCGAAACAAACGGTTTGATCCGAATAGGGGCAATGGCCACACACAGCGAAATCATCGCCCAACCGCTTATTCAACGGCAGGCTCCGCTTTTGGCTCAGGCCTGCGCGGAAATCGGTTCGCAGCAAATCCGTAACCGGGGCACATTGGGCGGCAATATCTGTAACGCTTCTCCATGTGCTGATACGGTTCCACCGCTTTTAGCTCTGGACGCACAGGTGGAAGTCCTGAACGAACAGGGCCTGCGGCGGGTTGCCATGCAAGAATTCTTTGTCAAGCCCTATCAAACCGTATTACAAAAAAATGAAGTGCTAACAGCGGTTTATTTTCCACCGCTGCCGGACGGATATGGCAGCGCTTTCTATAAATTGGGCCGCAGGAAAGCATTGGCCATATCGCGCATCAATATGGCCGCAGTTTTAAAGACCAATCATCACGGGATAATCGAAGAGGTTCGCCTGGCGCCCGGTTCGGTTTTCCCGGTTTGGAAACGGGTAGCTGCGGCGGAACGTTTTTTAACCGGTAAAAAAATCACAGATCAAAACTTTATGCAGGCCGGTCAAATCACCGCGCAGGAAATGATTAAAATCAGCGGTCGTCGTTGGTCTACACCGTATAAAGAGCCGGTGGTGGCTGCTCTGGTGAAACGGGTGCTGTTGATGGCGGCCGGATTGGAAGAGCAATAGTACATAGTACCGAGTACTTAGTACAGAGTAGTGAGTGACAGGTGACGGGAAATTAATTACGAATTGTTCAATTACGAATTACGAATTAAAATCCAATAGCTAAGAGATAACAGCCGATTAATCGGATTTTCGATTTTCGATTGACGATATACGAATGGAGAACACCAACAACCCAATAACTTAATAACTGGGAACTGGGAACTAAGAACTGGGAACTTGGAACTGATAACTGATAACTTTCGCAGCGAAACGAAGAACCCGCCGTGGCGGGGAAAATTGGAAACTCAGAACTAACAACTAATAGCCAACAGCCAATTGACAGGATTTTCGATTGTCGATTAACGATTGAAGATTTAGGAACTGACAACTGAAAACTGACAACTGATAACTGATAGCCAATAGCCAAAAGCTAATAGCCGATCGCCAAAAGATTGGAATTTCGAATATCGATTAACGATTGAAGACTTAAGAACGGAGGACGCTGACAAACCAATAACTTAATAACTTAGTAACTTGATAACTGATAACTGAAAACTAATAACTGATAACTAACAGCCAATAGCCAAAAGCCAATAGCCAAAAGCTAATAGCCGACAGCTGAGAGCCAACCCTTCGATCCCGACAAGTCGGGACAGGCCCCGATAAATCGGGACAGGCAGAGCTCAGGGTTCGATAGAGCACAAAGTGTAGTGAGGATAGGACAATGAGGAACAAGAAAGATATTTTTTTACTCTTTATCGTCTTTTTACCCGCACTGTTAATAAGTGAAACGAATCAGACAAGTACCTGGTACTATGGATATCCGAAATTGTTTTTAACCAATGAGCCGGACAAAGCCTTGATTGTCTGGAAAAATAAAGAAGACGCCTATCATGCCTATCAGGCTCGTTTTGTGGACAGCAATGGAAATATCTTTGGCGATCCATTTCCTATCCATTCGGTAGATAACCTTGTTTTTAATCGGAAAGGCGAATTTCTGTTAACGAAAATGTACAATTACAACAGTGAATATTATCTGGATAGCTGGAAAATATTCGGTTGGGTGTACAACACAGCGCTGGATTCGACCTCGTCTTTCCCCATTACCGGTGACTATTGGCCGGAATGCGGCACGGGTTATATCGGAGTATTTGAAAAACTGGCAGGATTATCGAGTGATTTTCTCCATCTTTCCACCGTTGACGGCCGGGCTGTTTTACGAAATATATCCGAAGACGGCATGATTTACGGGTTGTCTCCCTGGGGTGGTGGTGTGAGCGGGCCGAGTATCTGCGCACTGAATGATTCAACTGTGCTGTCGGCCTGGGTAAATGTCCGGAAATATTCTAATTATAATCCGTACGATTCCTTAGACATCGGTTTGTATGTAACCCGATTTTCGGATACGACCATAATAGATACAGCGGTTTGTATTCAAAAATATACATTGTATAATGAGTACGAGATTCAAGATTACGGCCTGGCCAGCACGGAATTATGTACTTTAAACGATTCGACTTATCAACTTTTTGTTTTGATACCGGATTCCGTGTTGTTGTACTCATATCTACTCAATAAAAATGGACAGGTGAAGAGCTCAGCATATCTCGAACTTGAGAAACCGGACTCCAGTGAATTCGATCACTACGAAGCTATATTGAATGTTTCGGAAATGGTGGATGGAAGCCGATCGGTGTTTATTTCCATGAAATTTTACAAGATGAATTCTTTAGATCAAATTTACATGAACTATCTATACTTTTTCGACCGGAATGGCGAATATACAGGGGAATCTTATCAGGACTCCACGCATAATTTTCAAAAAAGTCATAAGGACTTTGATTTTACTTTTAAGGTCGGCTCCAACCGCTTTTTTAATCCGACCCTTTATGGTGAAGATATTTACGTGGATGTGTATGAAGGATTTACCAAAGCAGACTCGTTTAAAGTGGGTACGGTAACGGATTTAAACCAGCGCCGGACATCCGTTTCGCAAGATTTCATTTTGCAGCAAAATTATCCCAATCCGTTTAATCCGTCAACAGTTATCAGTTATCAGCTGCCCGGCCTGAGCGATGTGGAATTAACGGTTTACAATGCCCTGGGGCAAAAGGTGGCAACGCTGGTCAGGGAAAAACAGCCGGCCGGACAATACAGCGTAAATTTTGACGCCGGAGGATTGGCCAGCGGCGTGTACTACTGCCGTTTACAGGCCGGTAATTTCCGCCAGGTAAAAAAGATGCTATTAATCAGATGATAAAAAGAATAACGGAAAACGAAATATGATTACGGTTTCTCTTACAATAAATAAAAAAGAATACACCTGCGAAATCGATCCGCAAACGACTTTGCTGGAATTACTGCGCGAACATCTGGGGCTCACCGGAACCAAACGCGGCTGTGAGATCGGCGAGTGCGGGGCCTGCACGGTAATTATGGACGGTTTGACGGTAAACTCCTGTCTGGTGCCCGCTTTTCAGGCGGACGGTTCCGACATCACAACCATTGAAGGAATTGCCTCAAATGGCAAACTGCATCCTGTTCAGGAAGCGTTTTTGGAGTACGACGCCGTGCATTGCGGGTTTTGCACACCGGGTATGGTGCTCAGTGCGGTGAATTTGTTGGATAATAACCCCCAACCCTCGCAGGAAGATATTCGGCGGGCTCTGGCCGGCAATCTCTGCCGCTGTACGGGTTACCAGCAAATTTTTGATGCTGTGCAGGCCGCGTCAAAAAAAATGAAATCAAAACGGTGATACATTGTTCCGCTCCAACACTTCCCGGATATTCTAACCGAAATTAGCCTCTTCCGGTTTTGGCTTAAGGAAGGTTTTTTTGTAAATTTGAGTTATTATTTAATATAAACCATAGATTTAATTGTCCGTAACGCCAAGTTTTCCCGTTTATTTATTAGAGTAGGTTAGACTGTTATGCAACTACCGGGGTAACTTTCATCCGGGCGTTTCGAAACCGGTAGTAACGATGTTATAGAATGTTACAGAGGAATACGCAATGGAAACCTTTCTTCTTCTCTTTATTACATTCTTCGGTTATGTTTTAATGTATCGATTTTACGGTCATTTTATCGGCAAAGCCATATTCAAAATATCCGATTCCGCTCGCGTACCTTCTGTTGAGTATAACGACGGGATCGACTTTGTCCCTACAAAAAAAGAAATCATCTTCGGCCACCATTTTACATCTATCGCCGGAACCGGCCCGATTGTCGGTCCGGCCATTGCTATCATCTGGGGATGGGTTCCGGCTTTGCTATGGGTGTTTTTAGGCTCTGTTTTGATGGGCGCCGTACACGATTTCGGATCGCTTATCATCTCCATGCGTAATGAAGGTAAGTCGATTTCCGAGTTTACCGCCAAATACATCAATCCGCGCACGCGCATTTTTTTCTTTGTTGTTGTTTTCCTGGCTTTATGGATCGTCATTGCCATTTTTGGTTTGGTTATTGCCCTGATATTTAATATGTTTCCCAGTTCCGTATTGCCCGTCTGGCTGCAGATCCCCATCTCCGTTTATCTCGGGTATCTGATCTACCGGAAAGGCGGCAACGTGATGTTATGGTCTGTTCTGGCTGTTATCACTCTTTATCTGACCATGGTTCTGGGTAATTTTTTGCCTGTTGTTATGCCTGCCGTTTTGGGCATCCCGCCCACCGGCGCCTGGACTATCCTGCTGCTCATTTATGCCTATATTGCCTCTGTGCTTCCGGTAACAACACTGTTACAGCCGCGTGATTTTATCAATGCCTTCCAACTGCTTATTGCCATGGCTCTGCTTACTGTCGGAGCCGTAATCGCCTCTGTGGGAGAAGGCATGCAGCTGGTGGCGCCGGCTGTACAGCTGCATCCGACGGAAGCACCGTCCATGTGGCCTTTCTTGTTTATAACCATTGCCTGCGGCGCCATTTCCGGATTCCATTCGCTGGTCGCTTCGGGAACATCGGCTAAACAGGTCAAAAGCGAAAACGATTCTCTATTTGTGGGATATGGCGCCATGCTGGTTGAAGGTAGCTTGGCTACGTTGGTGATTATTGCCGTGGCCGCCGGAATCGGGATGGGCTACCAAACAGCAGACGGCCAGACCTTGTTTGGCCTCAACGCCTGGAACTCGCATTATGCCTCGTGGACAGCGGCGCAGGGGCTTGGCTCGAAGGTGGGTGCTTTTGTGATCGGCGCCGCCAATATGATTTCCACGCTGGGTGTTCCGCATAGTCTGGCAGTAGTCATTATGGGTGTTTTTATCGCTTCCTTTGCCGGAACCACGCTCGATACGGCCACCCGGATTCAACGCTACGTAATCAGCGAACTGGCCGAAGACCTGCACATTGACGTATTAAAAAACCGTTACGCCGCCACTGCATTTGCCGTTGGATCGGCAGCCTTGCTGGCTTTTGCTTCCGGCGCAGACGGCAAGGGCGCGCTCACCCTGTGGCCTATGTTTGGTGCCGTAAATCAAACGCTGGCCGCCCTGGCGCTTATCGTGATCACGCTTTATCTGAAAACGAAAGGTGGAATTAAATGGCTTATCGCCGGCCTCCCCGCTGCTTTTATGGCGGTGATGACGTTATGGGCCAGCCTGTTAAATCAAATATCCTTCGTAGATAAAAGCAATCTGTTGTTAGTGCTGGTTAACGGAGTGATCATTTTTATCGTCGTATGGATTATAGGTGAAGGACTCTTCCGCTTTTTTGCTCCTGCGGCCGAAAAGGTTTCGGAAGCGAAGGAACATATTTAGGGACAAGGGCAAAAGCGAACATTTTCGTTGTAATGATGCAAAAACTTAAAAAATTTTATCATTTTATTGACAGTCTCTTCCGTAGTAAAGCCACGGATTTATTGGAATGGGAAGTTTCGGAGCTGGAACATATTTTCACTCTGTTAGTGTTGGGTAATTTCATCGGTATGCCTTTGCCCACCTGGCATATTGCTCTTGAATTGTTGCCCTATATGGAAGAACCGTTAACAGAACTGCTTCAGAAGGAACAATTATCTGCGGCACCGTTGTCTGAACTTTTTTCCAATCTGGATATCGGTTAAATGAAAAACGCGCCCAGATTAGTGTATTTTATAGGTAAAGGCGGTGTAGGAAAAAGTACTCTGTCTGTGCTTACCGCAATTCAGCTGGCAGTGAAAAATCATCCGACCCGCCTTGTTTCGCTCGATCCGGCCCATAACTTATCCGATATATTAGACCTGAAACTGAGCACGGAACCAAAACAAATCCAAAAAAATCTAACGGCTCAGGAAGTGGATCTGGAAGGCTGGATACAACGCTATTTAAAAAGAATAGAACAACAGCTTCAATCTTCGTACCGCTATCTTTCTTCGTTTAATCTCGATAAACAATTTGCTGCGGTTAAGTTAGCGCCCGGAATGGAAGAATACGGAATGCTGTTGGCCATGCAAGATATCTTGGAAAACTGCCAAAACAGCGAATTTATCATTGTAGATATGCCACCAACGGCTTTAACCCTTCGATTTTTGAACCTGCCCCAACTTTCAATCCTTTGGTTGCAAAAGTTATCCGATTTGCGTAAGGATATTTTACACAAGAAGGGAATTATTCAAAAAGTACGTCTGGGCCATCTGCAAAAAGATACAGATAAACTGAGTATTCAGTTAGAAAAACAATTAAAATTTTACAAACTTATGGAAGAGGTCTGGAAGAGTAAGCGGACCTTGTTTAACCTGGTGATGAATGAGGATGCTCTTTCTGTAGCGGAGTCCGGCCGTGTTATTACACAGCTACGGGAAACGGGATTTTCCAATATTCACCTTATTGTAAATAAATGTTCCGATAATCGCGTACCGGAGTGTTGTGAAGCAATTCCTGATATTGAATGCAGCGTTATACCGTCAGCTCGCATCTCCCTGCATGGCCTTGCAAACCTGAAACGTTTCTTAAAGGAAAACTCGGATCTGACCAATATTTTATTGGAACCGCTAAAGGGCTAAAAGTGGGGGAATTATTAAACATTCCGGGTAAAATGTCGAATGAAAAGGTATCTTTTCCCCGATACGTTCAT
>DRQG01000044.1 GCA_011369465.1 Caldithrix abyssi | reverse complement strand
ACTCAGTCTTTTGTCAGTTGGTTTAAAAGTTATCCACATTTTAACACTTGTCAACAAAGAAAAAAGTAGCAAAAAAGAAAGCTACGACTACAATTAATTTTTTAGATTCCCTTTGAGGGGAATCTAATGGAGCTTGTCGAAGGGACAGTTCCCAGTTTCTAATTACAAATTTCTATTTTCTAATTACCCGTCACTTCCTACTTTGTACTAAGTACTAAATACTATGTACTTCTCGCAAGATAAATCTTGCGGTACATTCGTAATTATTAATTTGCCTTTTTTATTCCCCATAAATATCAATCCCCGGAAAAATAGCGCCCGCGGCAAACCAGTAGGCAATGTACGATTTAACGGCGGTTAGCTTTGTGCCCTTTGCAGGCCCTTCGGTTACATTGCCGAATAAATCGTACACGTTGCCTTTATCATCTTCCATTATATTGGGATATGGTTTGGATGTGTTTTTCATATTTGTTGTGGGATTTGGTTTGAGATAGGCCACGATAAAATCGAGCCCGTTACTGCCGGCTACAACAATGGATTCAAAACCCAGCTTGTCATTGATGACTTGAATATTGTTAATAAAAGTGGTGAACCGATAGGCCCGCTTTTCCTGTGTCGCTATGGCTACAAGTACCCGTTCTTTGCGCGGCAGACGGCGGTCGTCCGGGGAAACCGGGAACAACAGGTTGTCATTGTTGGATCGATAGTCGCCGTAGGGATAAATATTGTACTGTTCCGGTTCGTAAATATAGGTTACATTGGACAGAACCTGAGCTTCCGGGTAGAATTTTTTTAGGGTGCCAACCGTTGTTTCCACCAAATGCACGTAAAAAGGGCGCTGGCTGCGTAAAGGCCCGCCTACACACTGTATAAGCATCTGCGCCCAATAGCTGTCGGTGCGGCGGTCGTATAGGATCAAGTTATTATTGTATAATAAACCGGATACGCCAAAGGTTGTGTTTTCCATGGTACCACCGTTGTTTACAACGCTCTCATAGCCGATACCGGAGCCGGTTAAAGGGCAATAAGATACGGTAAATTTAAATCCATCGGCATCGTCATTGGCAATTTCGTGCCAGTCCAGAATGCGGTGCGGGTAGGCGCGGATTTGACTGCCGTTCTTATACGCGATAAGACGATCCAGAGAAGAAAGATAGCCCGCTTCGTTGAGCGACACAAATTTCGGATCATCCAGCGAAGGGATGCCGTCTTTTCCGGGACCTCCGTCATAGATTAGATTGGAAGGAATCAGCCAGCCGTCGGTTTTGGCCTCGTTGTTGGAAAAATCGGTAACCTGCGCGCAGGAAACCGACAGCAGGCCGACAATGGACATAAAAATTATTCTGTACAACATAATACGCTCCTTACGGTTTAATGGGTCGTGAATAAAACAGACCGAAAGACAAGGTGTAAGAGGTGGTGAGCTGTGTATCGGTCAACTGTCTGTAAACAGGTATCGATCCGCTCAGGCGCAAACTAACGGTTTTGAAATTTACGTTTACCCCCGGTTGGACATAGACCCAGTGTCCTCCGGTGTTGGGAACGACACTCTCCGCTAAATGATCTGCCTGCGTATTGCGGTAACGTACGATCAGGCTAAGCGACAACAAGGAATCCGTACTGACGGAAGTGCCAATGGTGGCAAGCAATTCGTTGCCGAAGCGATAGCCCGAATTGACGTCGGAAAGCTGGTACCGGTCATTGTTGCCGTTCAGACGATAGGTTAGATTGCTAAAGTAGTTCCATTTACTGAAGGGCAGAAATCCTTTAAAATAATAAGCCCATAAAACAGCATCCCATGAACCTGTTCCCGGCTGCATATCGGCTGGCAAAAGAATCTGCCCGATCTTTAAAGTGGATGCACCGGTCGGTGCTTTTATCCCCAACCCCACGCTCACCTGCGTTTGAGAAAATATATCCAGGGGAATGAGATTGTATTTTACCAGAAAAAGCATGTCACCCACACCGCGTGTGGCCACTTTTTCCAAGGATTGGGCGCTGTTAGGCCGATTGAGGCTGCGGGTTTGTTGGATAAAGCTCAACAGGGCGGTGAAAGACAAACGTCTGTTTAGTCCGTATGAAATATCGGCCAGTAGAGACTGACTTAGCCGTTGCCGGATACCTTCAATCTTCTGCGATCCCGAAACAACATCGTTAAGAAAATTATAATGATAGGTTAAAGAAGTGCGCCAGATGCCGGGCGGCGTGGCCGTAACATCCAGACTGCTCATCAACGGTGTGCCGGCCGTGCAACAGGCCTGCCCCCTCAGTAGTTTGGGCGACCCCCAGAGTACAATCAAAAGGACGGTATATACAAAAACGGTTTTCACTTCGCAGCCTCAATATATCGGTTTTATTGCATGAGACGTATGTCATGAGTAAAACTTATCCGGCGGCAGTCACAAAACAATCACATTCCTATAAAATTTGGTTCATTATAGAAATCGTTGCTGTCCAAAATAATTTATTATTATAAAAGTAAGCGTTGTTTTATAAGGAGTTACAACATCAATTATCTTCATTGTCATATCTGCTTGTCCGCCGTGGCGGGCCTGTGCGCCATGGCGTACCTATCCGCCAACTCTCCCCTTTGGTCCCCCTCTCTTTTCGAAAGAGAGGAGGAAATAAAGGGGGTGAGTTGCCATTTTCTTCAAGCAGGATAGTGTTATAATTTCTATTTTGGACAAGTATGTATAGAAATGTAAATTAAATTATCTGTAGTGTAAACGGTATTTACAAACTGAAACCTGTTCGGGCTGAATAAAGGGCGTATTTTATGTATTTATGCGTTGGCCCGAATTTTGTACATTTGCACATATCTCTTACTCTCATTTATTCGAATATTGAATTCAACAAGTAATCCGAAGCGTTAAAACCCGCGGAATTTGCTTAACTCAGGTTTTACCGCCTACAGAAATTTGTTTGTTACTAATTAAAGGAGGAAGAATGATGAAAGCGTATGCTGCAGGTTTTCGTCCGATCTGTTTGATTGTTTTGATCTTTTTCAGTGTCCAACTGGTTATGGGTAAGGATACCGGCCGGGAGACAGAGACAAAATCAGATTCGCTTATGAACAACGGTTTACAGTTTACGTTCATTAACAGCATGAGCGCCGCATATAAAATGCGTACGAATACCGGGAACTATTGGCGGTTCGGCATTTCTTTGGAAGGATCTTATAATGAAAACAATCACGATAGGAATTACCTGGAACAATGGTCCTCGGACACAACAGAATCCGCAATCAGAGGAAGCGGTAATAATAAAAATATGTTTATTGCCCTGAATGTGGATCATATCTGGAATATTGTACAGTATAAAATGATATATTTTTATCTGGGCGTTGGTCCAAGAGTGTATTACAGTACTCAAAAAGATAATTCTGAATGGCAGGATGTTGATGTAGTGGATGGTAGAAAAAGGGAATCGCATACCAGCACTAAAACAATCTTTCTCGGAGTCCGCGGCGTGGCTGGAATAGAAAGTAAGATTTACAAAAATCTGTCTTTGTCAGCAGAAATATATGCAAGCGCTGGTAAAGCATGGTATGTTGTTGACGCAGAAGAGTCTTTGAAAAACCACTATAAACGTTCCATAAGAACAAAAGGACAGCAGTTCAGCACGGGCATCTCTAACATTAAAATCGGATTAAATGTGTATTTTTAACGGATGATATTTCTTATAAAAAACAGACTGCTTGTTTGGGGCGTTTCTTTTATACTTTTCCATTTTACCAATGCCTGCACCATCCGGCCGCTGGCTTCTAACCGGGCTGCGGCAGATGAAAATGCGGCGGGGAATCGAAACACCAATCCAATCCGCATTATAGCCGCCCGCGCTGCCTACCTGAAAGCGGTTTACGACCACTCCGGTAATTATGCGGTAACGCGCAGGTACCCTCCGGTTAAAAACAGAGCAAGAATCAACGGTTACCTGTATAGAATAGAAATAGTCGTCATTGCCGACGGGAAGGAAGCCCAGTGGGATGCACCTTTTGTGGTTGGTTACGCGACTGCCGACGGAGCAAGTGGAACAATAACGCTCAATTCCCAAAGAAAAATTTTAAGATCACACTTTCAGTACAGTTTTTACTTTACTCTTCAGGTAAAAAACAAAGGCGAACGTATGGTTCTGTGGATGGGAAATACTTCAAACAAGGCGGAAGTACCCCTTACGAAGCAGTGGATTTTAACTCTCGATTAGAACCGCGGCATATCGTTATTAAAAACGGATTTTTGTGTTCTATATTAATCCTGCCTATATTTGGACATATCGATTCCTTCCCTGTTGAATCAGGGAAGTTGGCTTCCCGACGAATTATGAGTCGGGAAGACGGATGGGTAAAAAAACCGGCATTCCCAACCCCTTTCTCTTATTTGCGCCGATAGGCGCATCCGCCTTTTGGCGTGACAAAAGAGAAGATGGACTGTTACCGATAAATAAGTAATTAATTTTAAGTGAATTAAATCAGATGATCGAAAAAAAATTGACACTACCCTGGAACTACTGAGGAAAAATAAATGGAAGAGCTGCTCAAACGTCTTGCCGTTTGCATTGAGCGAGGGAAGGTGGATAAAGATGCCAGGCACCCGCCCGACATGCAGGGGCAGGACGGTGCTTCCGAATTAACCAGACAGGCCCTTGATGCGGGCGTTTCGTCTACGGAATTATTGGAAAAATCTTTAATGGTCGGTATGCGGCGCATCGGCGATCGATTTGCTGCCGGTAAGGCTTTTATTCCAGATTTGCTGATTGCCGCCAAAGCAATGAATGCGGCAATGGTTCACTTAAAACCCTATTTTACCAGCGGCGAGGCGCAGCATAAAGGTACGGTTATTTTAGGTACGGTGACCGGCGACCTGCACGATATCGGTAAAAATCTGGTTAAGATGGTGCTGGAAGGCGAAGGCTGGCAGGTGGTGGATTTGGGAACCAACGCCGGGCCGGATCGCTTTCTGGCCGCTTTGCAGGAAAACCCCCATGCGCTGATCGGTTTAAGCGCCCTGCTGACCACCACCATGCTCAACATGGAAACCATTGTGCAACAGGTAAAAAAGAATTCGCCGGATACACCGGTTTTCGTGGGCGGTGCGCCGTTATCGGCCGATTTTAGCGGCAAAATAGGCGCCGACGGCTATTTCCCCGAACCGCAGTCCTTCGCCCGGCATATTGATGATAAATACGGAAGAGTGAGAAGTTAAAATAATGTGAATGACAAATGTACCGCAAGATTTATCTTGCGTTTAGTGCGGAGCAGAAGTGTCATACGTTACACTTTCAAAGTACAACGCCGCGGAAGACACAAATATGATTGAAAATACGGATATTTTATTTAATATAGAAAAAGAAGTATCCTTAGATTTTGAGCAGATACGTCCCGCCAAAGAGCAGATATTGCAGGCCATCCATTACCATGATGACTGCCGGGATGATGTGGTTTGCGATACCATCAAACAACTGCTGCGGCAAGCCGGGGAAAAAGCGGATATACGTATCGGTTATAAGCTATATCCGGTTCTTAAAGCGGAGAGACAGACAAAGTCGATTATCCTTGAACAAACCGTGCTGGAAACAAAACCTATTATTTTTGCTCAACTGCATAAAGCGGATTATCTGCTGATTTTTGCAGCCACAGCCGGTGCACAAATAAGCCGCTGGGCGGACGAATATGTTCAGCAGGGCGACCCCTTTACCGCTTATCTGGCTGACGCCATCGCTTCGGAAACGGTGGAACGAGCTGCCGATTGGCTGGAAGTGCGCATAGGACAGCAAATGGCAAAAAAAGGACTGAACATCACCAATCGTTACAGCCCGGGATATTGCGGATGGGATGTTAGCGAGCAGCAAAAATTGTTTTCCTTGCTGCCCGAAAATTGCTGCGGCATTCGCTTAACCGATTCCTCGCTTATGCTGCCGATTAAATCGGTCAGCGGGGTGATTGGGGTGGGAAAGACCGTACGCAAAACGGCGTATAAATGTGCGGTTTGCGATAAAGAGGATTGCTATCTGCGCAGGCGGCCGTAGATTCCGGCCTGCGCCGGAATGACGTTGGAGCCTGCTCTTTTCTGCACTGGTTGGTTCGGAATCCCTTTCTGGGTAGGCTATGGATTCCGGCATTCGCCGAAATGACATTTTAAAGTAAATAACGGGAATAACCTTTGATGGTAAAGAATCGGAATGATGTTCGATAATAATGAACCGGAATGACATTCGATTATTAAAGAAAAGGTATTTTTTATGTCACCCGACATAAACGCATTTATTAAAACCCTGCGCCGGCAAAAGGCCGGCTATGTTCCGATTGCCGAACTGGGCGTCCACCCCAAAATAAAAGAGGCATTTCTCGGCCGGCCGATTAAAAACCTCAAGGACGAAGTGGATTTCTGGTATCAGGCCGGCTATGATTATGTAAAGCTGCAGCCCGGCGCTGATTTTAATCCGGATAAAATCGGTGTTGATCCGTCCCAAATGGAAATCCGCGAAGGTTCGCTGTCTTATAACTGGGCCTCGGAAGGGCAGGGGGTTATCACGGATATGGCCTCATTGGAACACTATCGCTTTCCGCAGGCCTCGGATTTTGATTATTCCCGTTTTGAGCGGGTAAGCCAATATCTGCCGGAAGGTATGGGGGTCGTCGGCCAGTATGGGGATATTTTTACCATGACCTGGGAAATGATGGGATTTGAAGGTTTTTCCATGGCTTTGTTTGAAAATCCCGATTTAATTAAAGCTTTGAATGATAAAATCGGGGGGTTGGTTTTGAGCATGTTCGAGTATTTTGCGCAAAGCGATGTGGTGGATGTGTTGTGGTACAGCGACGATATCGCCTTCAGCACCGGTTTGCTCATGTCGCCCGATGTATTGCGGCGGTATTTTTTCCCCTGGCTTAAGAAGATCGGCGATCTGGCAAAACAGGCCGGTAAGCCGCTCATCTACCATACCGACGGCAAATTGTGGGATGTAATGGACGACATCATTGCCTGCGGGGTGGATGCGCTGCATCCCATCGAACCCAAAGCTATGGACATCAAAGAAGTGAAAGCCCGCTATGGCGACAAACTGTGTCTTATCGGTCATGTGGATGTGGATCTGCTGGCGCGCGGGACGCCGCAAGAGATCCGGCAAAAAGTTAAAGAGAATATAGAAGCGGCCGGTTACAACGGCGGTTATGTGGTTGGCTCGGGCAATAGCATACCCGATTATGTGCCTCTAAAAAACTATCGGGCACTATTGGAAGCTGCCAAAGCCTTCGGCTAAACGAATTATTCTCTCAGAAATAACGGTTGAAATTATACGAATTGGAATCAGAAAAGAAAGAAAAAATAAATGAAGTCATTTAAGATATCCGTAGTAGTATTTTGCCTAAGCGCGTTGTTGCCGGTAATGGTACCGGTTTTTGCAACGCAGCAAAAGAACATGCCCGTATCAGCCAACGACAGTATCGCGTATCTTAATCTTCCCGATCGCCGGGATGATGCCGCCGAGGGTTCCGTGTTTGCCGCTCTGATAAGCGACCTTAATATTGACGAGCGGGAGAGAGCCGTGGTGGATGAAATTCTGTCCGGCAATGTTCCTTCCTTCTCCCGAAAACTAAAGCCGTTGAAAATTAGCGAATCTATCGACGGTAAAACCTATGAACTTGTGTTTTTTACGCTGTGCGATTATCTGGCAGTCGGCTCCGATCGGGATTACCTGTACATACCTTTACGGCCCTCCACGGCGCAGTATCTGGCGGATCGCCTGAACGCCTCGATGCCTACCAAAAAACTGGTGGATGTTATTTATTCTAACGCGGATATTAGGCTGCATCCCCAACCCATACCCCCGTCGGAAAAGATGACTACTGTGCCGGTTTTTCTGCAGCATACGGATTCCATTAAACAGCAAATAGAACAAATCGGATTTGACAGATCGGCTGATCTGATTATTGGGGGGCATAAGAAAGACGTAATTATTTCCAATAAGATTTACAGTTCGGATCGGGATTTTGAGCGTGTGGTAATCTACGGCTGGCATTTAAGCGAAAATAATCCCATCCAGCCCGTGTACAACGGCCATAGCGCAGACTACGCCGATTATTCACACGGAATCCGCTTCATTTTCAAAACGGTTTATCTTAACGGTGATTCTACGGGAGTTGCCAACGTCTTAGGCGATGCAAAATTAGCCCGGTTGTTGAGCGACGAAGGGGTCATCAGCAAACCCTATTATCCGGAAAGCGATCTTTTTACCTCTATAGAAAATCCATCCGGACCTTCCTTTTCCGGTTTCCGGCTTTATCAGAACTATCCCAACCCATTTAATCCGGCTACGGCAATCCGCTATCAACTTGCCTTTGCCGGACCGGTGGACTTAAGCATTTTCAATATGCTGGGGCAGAAGGTGGCAACGCTGGTTTCCGCCGAACAGCAGGCCAGGGCCTATACCGTCAGATGGAATGGTACGGACGATTGGAATCGGCCGGTCAGTTCGGGTATTTATTTGTGCAGATTGACGGCAGCGAACCAGACATACACCCGCAAGATGATACTGCTGAGATAGAACTATTCAAAAAAAAAAGCGGCCCTCAAGCCGCCCAATAAAATTGTTACCTACAGTAATGAAAAACGAATACCTTTAATCCGTCCCAAAATACATCATTCCAGGGCTCCGAAGGCTCTTATCCATCAGCCCATTTTGTAGTTCAGATAGGCGTCCACGCCGGCGCCGACGGCCGGCGCTTCCCGCAGGCGGGAAACAACAATTAAGTCGGATATATTGGCGTAGTGCTTTTTGGCGGTCTCGTCCAGCGCCGCGGATGTATCGACATGCTGCTGCAATTCACGCAACATGGGAT
Source organism: Caldithrix abyssi (assembly GCA_011369465.1). GTDB lineage: Bacteria > Calditrichota > Calditrichia > Calditrichales > Calditrichaceae > DRQG01. The sequence goes on along the minus strand of DRQG01000044.1, from coordinate 26,203 downwards.
TTTTGAGTACGTTTTCGCTCACAGGCAGTTCGAACAATTCACCCAGACGCTGACCGAGTATGATACGTTGCAACAGAGTGCCCTGGTATGGGTGTTCGCCTTCAAGAGACGGGCGCTGCGGGTTGACAAACTGAAATAAGCCCTGCCAGCCGGCATACAATGTGCTGATGCGTTCATAGAGTAAGAGCGCCATCTGTTCGGCAACCCGGCGATATGTTTCGCCCGCAGCCTGTTCGCCATCGGCCGCTTTTTGAGCGATTTGCGGGGGATAGACGCCCCGGGCATTCAGTTCTTCCACACTAAGGCCGGACTGTTCCGCATACAAACTTTGTATGCCGCCGGCTGAGGCGTATTTTTCAAGCGACAGGTCCTCGGCGCTTTTCATTTCCCAGCTTTTGGCCAGCCAGCTCTTGGTCCGGTCAAAAGGCAGCAGTTTGCCGTTTAATTTGAGTGCGTCGGCTACGCCGGTACCGCCGCCCAGATAGTAGGCGTTATCCACATCGCGGAATAAACCTTCCGCCGCGTAATTTTCGCCAATGCCGCAATAATCGGCGTCGCTGCCCAATTGATGGATAGGACGGACGAAACGAATATTTCGCATAGCCAACCGTTCTTCCAGCTGCCGGGCGTAGGTGATCATACGCGGGCCGTTGGCCACCACGGCGATACCGCGTTTATCACCGGTCTTCAGACCCGGCATGCCCAGACCGACCAAAATGCGTTCTTTTTTGCTGCGCCGGGCCAGTGTTTCAATCACCTGTGCGGCGGCTTCGATGTACACGGCAGCCTGCTGGATTTCGTCATCCTCAGGTTTTATGGTATCTTCCTGCCATTCCTGTAACTGGGTGGCCAGGTCCACCGGTTTAAAATCTTTGATATAACCGGGAATATCGCGGTAAGACCGTTGCTCATTTAAGGCACCCAGACCAAAAAGGTTTTCTTCATCTGACTCTACGTTCACTTCCCAGGCGCTTACCTTGGTGGCACCGCCGTCCACGCCGATAAGTAAAAAATTATCTTTCATTATGACTCCGCATTCAATTTTATCCTGCGTTGGATGGCTTCCAGTCGCATATAGTCCTTGGCTTCGTCGTTGCGGTCGATGGTGGCCTGATCGATGCTGTGATCCGTACCGCCTTCGTGGCGGATCACTTCATAAATGGCTTCCCAAACCCGGCCGATGCGGTGCCGCTCGCTGATGAACAGCACCATATTATAGTCTTCGCCATAGTTGCGGGCAAAGGGTTCTTCGTTTACGCTGAATCCGATTTGGCGGATTAAGACGATGGGAATGGAACGGGGAGCCCCGGCGCCGTTAATACGCAGCAGATTGTTGCGTCCGTTTTCATCTGTCCATTCGTCATGGGTAACCACGGGCAGGTCTTCCATGCGGGTGATTTCGCCTGAGGGCTGCTTTTCCCACACTTCGTAAGAACCGATAACCATACCGATGTTGGGATCGCTTTCATATACCTGCAGAATTTTTTCCACCGCATCGGGTTTCAAACGGTCGTCGGAATCGAGCTGCACATAATAAGCGCCACGCGCCGCCCGGGCACCCATATTCAAACACAAACCAAGATTGTTGATCTCATATACCAAAAGCTGTACCGAAGGTTTATTCCCATCGTATTTATCGCCGCCGGGCATATACCGTTTTACTTCACCAATAGTGGGGTCGTCGTATCCCCCGTTAACAACGATGATCGCTTCCACCTCTTTTACGGTTTGGGCCTGTACGCTCTCAATGGCCGTTCCGATAAAATCCGGACGGTTGTTCACCGGTATGATTACCGAGGCTTTCAACTCGGCCGAAGAAGGTTCGGCAGGGCGCGGGCCATAATGTGCGCCGGGTTCCAAATAGGCGCCGATCCGTTTCAGATGACCGCTCAGAACCGCTTCCGCTTCCAACTGGCTTTCTTTGCCGGCCAGCAGGTAATCGAAAACATTGTGGCTTTTTTCTTCGGCGATTGCGCGGTACAAAGAGCCGGCATACCGGTTAGCTATATGCACTAATTCATGCTTTTCCGAAAGTTTGAGACGTAAATCGTACAGTGTGTTGGTTTTCAGATTCTCATCCGCATAACCCGCCTCCTGCAGGGCCTGGCGGGAAATAAAAAATACTTTGCCGTAATCCTGATTGTCCCGCACCCGGCCGCGATGATGCTTAAGCAGGTGGATTTCTTTTACGGAGCTATCCTGTTGTAGTTCGTAATCACTGTAAATTAACGAGAAATCGGGATTGCGTTGGGCGGCCAATAGAAACAAATCGTGAGCGCCCTGTTTGAGGAATATGGCGTCGGAACGATTATCCAGATACAATATAAACGGACTGTTCACTTTTTTAAAGGCTGTATTTAATTGCCGGCCCAGAGTGGCCTCATTTGCTACTTCGAGGAACGACAATGAGACATTGTGCGGGTTAAATGTGTTTTCCTGTGCGCGCAGGGGTTGGGGGTCACTCTCACACAACACCAGAACTTCATCCGGAGGAGTGGTTTGTGTACAAATCGTTTTTAGAGTTTCTGCCAGATGGGGCAGGTTGGAATCGTTACAGTGTAAAACAACACTCGCTTTATTGGTACCCATGTAGACTCCTGTTCAGCTTAATATAATAAATATTTTTGACGAATTTGCATAAAATCGGCCAGCTCTTGCTGCCATTTGGCTTCTATTTCAGCCACGCTTTTCCCGGCCAGAAGATCGTTGGCGATGTAGCTGCAGCCAACCACTTTATCGAACATTTTGCGCCGGTCTTTTCCGGCAAAGATATTTTGCTGCGGATATTGATCGAGCAGTACACGCATGATCATCAGCCCCGTATGATAGGGTCTGTAGGCGTTACGGTCGGTTATATGCAGTTGGACGCCCTGACACAACTCGCCTTTAAACAAACTGTAGAATGGTTTGTAAAAAAGGGGACGAAAGCGTACGCCGGGTAAATCCAGCCGGTTCAGAGCATCGGCAAATCGCTGGCCGTCCATCCAGGGCGCGCCGATCAGTTTGAAGGGCAGGGTGTAACCTACGCCCACGGAAACCGTTTGCAGTTCGCCAATGGCGCCGGTGCTGATCATCTGTAATATGGTTTCCCAGGTGGGCACATGGGGCGAAGGCGCTACCCAGGGCAGCCCGGTTTGATCCCAGTGCATCCTTCGCCGCCAGTTGAGAACCGGTACAACCGTTAAACGGCAATGGATGTCATATTCTTCGTTAAACAGTTTGGCCAGTTCGCCGATGGTCATCCCGTGCCGGTAGGGAACAGGGTAGAGCCCTACGAAAGAAAAATAACCTTCCTGTACCGGATTGCCTTCAACCTGTACACCGCCGATGGGGTTGGGCCGATCCAGAACGATTACCTCTTTTCCGAATTCTGCCGCCGCCTGCATGACCATAGCCATCGTATATACATACGTGTAGGGGCGTAAACCGATATCCTGGATATCAACTATGATGGCGTCCACGTTTTCCAGCATGTCTTTACCGGGTTTGCGGCTGTCGCCATACAGGCTGTAAACCGGCAACCCCGTACGCTCATCGCGCTGATTTTCGACATGTGATCCGGCATAATAATCGCCGCGGATACCGTGCTCCGGGGCGAAAAGAGCGGTTACATTAATATCCCGGCGATTGTGCAGGATATCAACAATGGAAACCAGATTACGGTCCACTCCGCTGGGATTGGTGAGAATACCCACGCGTTTATTTTTGGTGAGATGCAGATAATTTTGCAGAAAATTTTCATTTCCTAATTGAACCATGGGCGCGCTTACGGTTTTTTTTACGGTTGGGGACGAAGGCGAGCAACCCGGCATAATGAAAAAAAGGGCAGCGCTCAGAACAACAAATAAATAGTTCATCCTATAGAATGTCCTTCTCTGTCAATGGGTTTTAAATAGTAAATCAAAATTTGTTCTCTAAAGAAACAAATTAATCCCCGGATAAACCCCGCCGGAAAATAAGACGCTCAATTTTGCGGATTAATTTCAGCAAATTGATTTTATTCCGGGTATCAATCGGGTTTATTAAGTTGCCGAACAAACGGGGTTAAAATAATAATAAGGACAATTAATTCCAAAGAATTTTTTGAATATTCCTTCTCCAATTTTGTTATAGCGATAGGGATAATATAAATACCTGTCAGGGGATTACCGGCAAATATCTTCCGCTAAAATCGAGCGGCCTGCAAAAGTTAATTTGCTGTGCGTGTTGGGAGAAGAGTGGGCTGTGAACCGAACAATAGCGTGGTCAATTTTTTTATAAATCAGACCGGCTGATTAAAAATATATTTTACGGACTTTTGCCTTTAGAATGCCTCTTCCAGCCCAAAATACACCCCGTTTGTCTTATGGCCGAATCCAACATCCATCCGAACGTTAATACGTTCCTCTTTATCGAACAGAAAACGTAGGCCAAATCCATAAGATGTTTTTAGCCGTTTAAATTTAAAATCGCTGATATGACCGGCCACGTCGCCCACACTAAAAAAAGCGACAAAACCAAGCCTCCACCATACAAGCTTGCGATATTCCATTTGTGCGGCAATGTATTGACGGTCCCGGTAACGGCCTTCAAAATATCCACGCATGCGTTTTTCTCCGCCCAAAGCAGGTAAATTAAAAAAGGGCGGGTCGCCTTTGGTAAGATGTGCATAGAGCTGGGCGGCTAATACATGTCCTCCTGTAAAACTTTGATATTGACGCAAGTCCACTATAAAATTAGCATAATTAAAATCGCTGCCCATAATTGGATGGTAAAACGTGAGAGAAAATTTGTAATAACCGTTTTTTGTAGGATAAAATACATTATCCCTCAAATCGACCAGGCCTAAAAATCCCAGTCCCAACAGTTTGCCGCCTTTTCTCCCAAGCAGGGTAGTATCCTGTAAATAATTATTATCCTCTGCGTCGTAAACAATATTATCGGCATACTCAAATACCAGTCCGGAGTTTAAAAAGTTGAAAAGAATGCTACGGGAAGCCACTTCGAAATAAGCTCGAAATTTATTTAAGGAATAGTACGGATTCCCTGTATCCGGTGTATTGCCGCCAAGACCATAAAATTTGGAGACTATTTTTGCATAACTTAACTCGGCTTCGAGATTTGCCCTTTCCACTCCCGGAAAAAATATGGAAGGCATTAAAGAAAAAGAATATAAACGACTAAGCGTATAATAAGCCGAAAGTTTTACTTTGGAAGTGAGAACCGCTCTACTGGTATCCAAACGAAGATAAATTAAACCGCCGGCACCAAAAGCCAGATTGGTCTCCGGTGTGTAAAAGGCATAGGGGTAAAACATCCAGTTTAGTTTCTTTGAGATCACTGTATCCGCCCGGCTCTGCGCCAGAACGGATGAGACCGCTGCCAAAAAAAGCAGAACGATCAAGTGTTTTTTTATCTTCATGTTATCCTGAATACAAATACGCAACCCGATTATTATTTTTGTTCATTGCGCAATATCCGTAACATCGTTTTTAGTTCCGGAAGGCCTTTGTACAAAACCTTTGCCGAAAGATAGGTAAAAGAAATTAGTGAAAACAAGACAATTCCGTACCAAAATATTTCAAATAGTTTCATATCATTTGCTCTCTTTATTTTGCGGTTGCAGCCAATTTTGAATAAAAGAACCGATGAGCATGCCGGCAAGGGCCAAAACAAAACCACCCCAGCCCATTTCCGAAGTATAGGCCGAACGAATATGCTCCGGTAAAATCAGATAGGAAAGCGGCGGTAAAGCGCCCAATGTAAAAGCCGCATAAGCACCGGCAGTGCGGGATTTTTTCCAGTAAATTCCCAGTCCTACGCTGACTAAGGTGCCGGGAATAAATAACATGGCGGTCATATTCAAATAAAAGTAGAGATAGCCTTCCAGTTTATGGAACAACGACCACCAGATAATGAAAATCATGACCAACGCCATGGTTATGCGGCTGATGAGAAGCTGCTTTTTCGAATCGGCCTCTTTTCCCGTTACAAAAGTGAAAATACTTCCGATAATGTCCTGTGAAACCACCGAGCTCCAGGAAAGCAGATAGCTGGCATAGGTGGACATGGAAGCGGCCAGCAAGGCGGCAAAAATAAGCCCCAAAATCCCGGATGGAACAACGGCTACGATAAATTCCGGTAAGGCATTTAATGGTTCAACTTTGTTGCCCAAAAAGGCCAGCGCCATCACACCCCAAAAGATAGGCAAAACGGCACGCGCCAAAAACAACAGGGCGGACCAAAAATAGATGCGGACACCGGTTTCCGTATCTTTGGAAGAAAACAAACGCATGGAAATAGCCTGCCAGCCGACGAGGATCGAAATCCACATTAAAATTTGCCACACCAAAAATCCGAGCCCGAAATCGCTGTCCCATACGGATGGCAGGAACGGATTAAGGCCTGGGGCGCCCTGATGCAACTGAACCGCTTCCACTAAACGGCTCCATCCCACCTGCGTAAAACCGTAAACGGTAATAAAAATCATCCCGAAACTAAGCAAAGCATACTGCAGATAGTTGGTGATAATCACCGATACCATCCCGCCAAAAACCGTGTAGAGCAAAACCAGCGTAAGCATGACCACCATTGTAATTAACAGGTAGTCTTCCGAGATGCCGGTTACTATGTTGATAAATTTCGCTTCCACTCCCGGGAATACGCCAAAATTCAAAATGCCGCCCACGGCCATTAAAAGACCCACATAAAAACGTACCCCTTTGCTGAATTTTTTAGAATAGAATTCGGGAATGGTCATTATCTTCATATCCAAAAGCGGTTTGATAATAAATCCGGTTTTTCCGAGAATCAGAAAAGCGATAAAAGGCGGGAAGGCAGCCATCAAGCCGGCCAGCCCGGCTTTATAACCCAATTCGGCATAATACACATAGGTTATCATACCAATCTCAGTACACATAAGCGACAGCATGCCTAAATGAAACCCCATTGAACGATTCGCAACAAGAAAATCGCCAATGTTACCTACATATTTTTTCATGAATATGCCGGAATAGAAAATAAGAACAATATACAGCAGGATAATAGCCCAATCGAACAGATTGAGATGCATGATTACTTCCTCTCCTGATAATGGGGTGAATTAGAGCTTAACAGTATTTAACCAACGCATTGGTCAAACGATATAATCTATAAAAAGATGTAAATATTTACAAAAAATGAACAGGGTCTTGCCGCTGTTATGTTTATTCGTTTCCTATCCCAAACCGTTCCATCATGGAATACAACCGGCGCCGGGTAATACCCAGCAAATCAGCCGCTTTGCTTTTGTTTCCCTTAACCAGCCGAAGAGCCGTTTGGATGAGTTCTTTTTCCAATTCGTCTAAACGGATTCCCTTATTAAGCAGAGCTTCCCATCCGCCCATTGGCTGTTCCGTTTCTTTTTTCTGCAAACCGTTTACGGGAATATCCACATCTTCAATCAAATCATCATAAAGCAGAGCCGAACGGGAAATGATGTTTTCCAGTTCGCGGACATTGCCGGGATAGTCGTATTCCATCAGTTTAAGGCGGGCCAGGCGCGAGAGGGTTTTTTCCGGATGGTTTTTCAGGAAGTGTTGGATCAATTCGGGAATATCTTCTTTTCGTTCTCTGAGGGGAGGCAGATGAATGGGGAAAATATTGATTCGATAATATAAATCGGAGCGAAACTGCTGGGCCTCGATCATCTGTTCCAGGTTGCGGTGGGTGGCTGTGATCAGGCGAAAATCCACTTTGATTTTATTCTGTCCGCCAAGATGCGTAATTTCGTTGTTCTGCAAAACACGCAACAGCTTTGCCTGCAGCGCGAGCGGGAGATCGCCAATTTCGTCTAAAAAAATGGTGCCGCCTTCGGCCTGTTCAAACAAACCGGCCTTGCGGTGGGTGGCTCCGGTAAAAGCGCCTTTTTCAAAACCGAACAGTTCGCTTTCCAGCAGATTTTCCGGCAGAGCAGCGCAATTGATGGCTACAAAAGCTTTTGCGCTTCGTTTACTATTTTGATGAATGGCCTGTGCCACCAATTCTTTACCGGTGCCGCTTTCACCCCGGATATGCACCGCGGTGTCGCTTTGCGCCACTTGTTTGATTTTGCGGAAAACTTCCCGCATGTTCTTGCTTTTGCCTATAATCCCGGGGAAGCTGTCCGGAAGGCGGGGCGCCATTTGCTTAAGGCGTTTGTTTTCTTCTTCCAGTTCTTTTTGCCGTATGATGCGACGGGCGCGCAGAGACAACTCGTCCATTTTAAACGGTTTGATGAGATAATCGTAGGCGCCCTTTTTCATGGCTTCCAGGGCGGTTTCCTGCGTGGCGAAAGCGGTAATCAGAATAACTTCGCTTTGGGGGGAATGATTGCGCGTGTAATCTAACACCTGCAACCCATCTACGCCATCCATTTTGAGATCGGTTATGATGATATCATAGGCCTTTTGGGAAATTTTATCGATGGCCTCCCGGCCGCCGAGGGCATAATCCACCTCAAAACCATCCAGCTCGAGGGAGGTTTTGATCAGTTTACACATCCGTTCTTCATTATCCACAGCCAATATCAGAGACATAACATATCTATCTTAGAATGGCACGTAAAAGAATAAGGAACCCTTTTTTTCCATGCTTCATCAGTTCCAACGAATTAAGGGCGGCATCATATTTAGGATTGATTTTGGTGGCACGTTCAAATTCGTTTAGGGCCTTTAAAAAATAATCACGACACTGGATTAAATGGATCACGCCCAGCTCATTCCAATAGTCGGCGTAACGGTTTAGCTGTTCGCCTTCTTCCTGAAATATTTTTTCGAACTTTTCAACTTCTTCACGTTTCAGTTCTTTGCCGCCGTACATAAACTTGAGAAAGAAGGTATCCATGGTAACATTCAGATGTTCGGCAGCTACAAGTTTTAATTGCAGGGTGGCCAGCGCCTCAATTACCGCCTCCCGGTTGCCTGTTTCCATCAGCTCTGCCGTATGGGTAAAAAGTTTCTGCCATTCATCACTCTGGTAGGCCTCGTGTTCGCGGATATGTTTGAAAGTGCGCATTACCCTGGCCGGTAACACTACGGTATCATCGTGGCTGTTCTCCTGTAGGGTAGAAAGGAAGAGCAAAACGCCGAGATTAAAGTTTGCTTCGGGAAAATCTTCTTTTATATCCAGGGCTTTCTGCAAAACATCGCGCGCGCTCTCGAAGCGGCCGCTGTGGGTATGAATAACCCCCAAACAGTTGAGTAAATCCGGAAAATCCGGCTCCATCGAAACCGCTTTTTCCAAAAGCTGAGTGGCATCCTGGTACTTTTTTTGTTTTAAATAAATCAGCGCCAGCAATTTATAGGCCTTGATCAGCTTATTGTCCAACTGGATGGCTCGTGTAAAATTATCCACCGCTTCTTCATAGAAATTACGGGCAAAAAATATTTTTCCCAGGCGATAGTGCGGATTGGCCTGGCGCAGCGCTCTGATTTTCTCGTGGATATAAAAAAGAATGCGGATGTCCTCAATAACCTGGCGATGTAAACCGTAGGCGACTTCCTTTAAATATTGTTCGTCTATTCCGGCCTCATTTTTTTTACGCAGCCCATAATAGTTATTGGAAGCATAAATAAATTTACCGCGGTCAAAAACTTCCGAGATAGCCAGGCCTTTATCGGGTTCAAATCCGGTGTGAACCGTAAACTCGTGGTTTTTAATTCTCAAGTTATCCTGATACCCAAAACCTTGCAAAGCTATCTCCTTATAATTTTGCAGTAGATTAAATATACAATACAATCATTTTGTTATCAAAACATTATCGAAAGGATTGGGTAAATAGATTAATAAAATATTACGGGAAGAATTACGAATTATTAAATTAGGAATTACGAATGTAACGCAAGATTTATCTTGCGCCCAGAAGGCAAAGGGACAAAGGCAGAAGGCACAGAGGCACAAAGGGAGGAGAGATTAATTAAGAATTAAGAATAAAAAACTCTGTGTTCTCGATGTGCACTGTGGTTAAACAAAAAAGGTCGGTATTTAGGCCGTTTTCTGTCACAGGAATGTCACCGTTTACACCTGTTCTGTTTTTTTCAATAATCCGTCAATCTTGGTTTTTAGCTGAAAAACATCGAACGGTTTGGCAATCATTTCGTCGGCCACTTTAGCCAAACCTTGTTCGATCTTTTTGTCCGCCGGGAAATAGGTGTACATAATCACAATTTTCAAATGTGCGTGCTCTTTTTGAATGCGTTGCAAAGAGCGCACCAGTTCGTTGTTGGCAAAATCGGCTTCGATAAGCAGCAAGTCCACCCGATTTAGCAGAATGGCGTAATCGATATATTCCAGTCCCTGCCGCGCCGAAACATCGTAGCTTTCCTCCAAATACAAACGGACATTTCGGCAAAAATCTTCATCAGGATCGACAACGAGGATACGTTTTTTGCGGTTTTCGTTGGCATTCATACCTTTGTTTTTTTGCAAATGGAATGCCAGCTATTTCGTTTATGGCCGGAAAGCCGGGTAAATATTGACCCCATCTTTTTTACAGCGGTTTAAATTCCATTGGTATCTTTTTATTTTTTAATCAATTACAATAAACAAAAAAAGCGTGCCCGCACAGACACGCTTTTGTTTTTAACTGTATATTGTTTAATTCCTTCAGCCCGGTTTGTTCCCATAATTAAAATAGCTCTACAGGTGATTCTTAGTTTTGGGAATGATGACCGTGCCGGATTGTTATTCTTCTTCCAGCGAAATAACCACTTCGATACGTCGATTTTTGGACCTTCCTTCGCGCGTTTTATTGGTGGCAATCGGTTTCTGATCGCCATAACCGAATGAATCGATTTGCTGAGGGTCCAGTTCCATATTGGCCATCAGATATTCTTTTACAGCCCGGGCCCGTTCTTCGGACAGCCGTTTGTTTTGAATGGCATTACCGTACGCATCGGTGTGTCCTTCCACCAGAATATATTTATCCGGGAATTCCCGTATGGCCCGTTGTACTTTGGTAAGCAGCGAAAAATATTCCGGCTGGATAACCGCTTTGGCCGGGGCAAAGGTTAACCCAACCAGACGTAGAATCAGTTTATCGCCCTCATAAATCACCTTGGCTTCACTTGGGGTGAATAAATCTTTCACTTTCTGAATCTTACGTTCCCGTTCCTCTTTCTTTTGCAGTTCGGCCGAGGTGCTGGCTTCCTTTTCCCGTAACCGGCTCAGTTCTTCATCCAACTCACTGTTTTCTTTTAACAAGCGCTCTTTCTCGTCCTTCAATTCGGTGATGTGGGCCAGCAGAGTACGCACACTGGTATCAAAACCGTCGTCAAATTTGGGATGGTATTTAAAAGGTTCGCTCAAAGTTTTGATTTTGTCCTCAAATCCCAGGAACACTTTTTCCCATTCCTGTTCATTATCCATCAGCGTTTTGATACGGGCGGCAAGATACTGGGCATGTCGTCCCTCATAGGCTGCTTCCAGAGCCTTCTGTATGGCTTCTTCTTTGGCGTAGGGATTGGAATTCAGAATTTGTTCGGTTTCGGCCAGCAGGTTTTGGGCATTTTGAAAGGTGTGATAACAATATTTTTCCGCGTCAGCCTGACGGGCTAAATCGATCTGAGTACGGGCGTCGCCCAATATACCGTTTTTGATAGCCATCAATTCCGCCTGGCGGTAATAGTTTAAAGCGGAAGCGCCATACTGACGTGCGTCTTCCATATCGTCGTCTTCCAGGTTTTCACAGGCGTCCTGCATTTCTTCTTCGGCTTTGTCCCACAAATCCGGTGCATACAACGGGGCGTTGGCGTCCAGCGCTGCATTCCGCGCTTCCAGTGTTGTGCCCAAAGTCAGTTTGGCCAGTTTAACCACCTCCATTGCGCGCAAGGCATACTTGCGGGACTCATCCAGTTTGGAACGAATGCTGACCACGCTTTCCCGGTTTTCGTAATCCGCATCGGCTTCTTTGTATTTTTCCAGAGCCATTTTATAATTTTCCGGGGAGAGTATTTCGGCGTCGTTTTTGCGCAATTCATCGATCAGCTTTTCATACTCAGCAAAAAAATTCTGCTTGGGGTCGTTTTGTGCCAGCAAAATCGTATTGGTTAAAAGAGTAAACACCGTAATATGAAATACGCTGCTTATCAATTGTCTTCTTTTGTTCATAGCTTGCTCCGCTCCTCGTTATATTAAATTTTTTAATGCATAATTTGATCTTTTTCACCGCTGCGAGTGTGCAGGTATTTTACAATACGGTGGACGGCAACCGAGCCCACTCCTTTCAAAGAGATAACGGCTTCATCATCCAAAATCGTATCCAAAACACTCAAAACATCGTTAATGGTTTGCACCGGATGAATTTTCTTTTTACGCGAGCGAATCAGTGAGGCGCCCTGCCCGATATAGCTGGCGTACTCGCCAACGGTTATCAGGTGATCAATCGGTAAAGCGGACAGAAAATAACCCATATTCAGATGCTGATCTTCCACATTTACGCCCGCGTTGCTCATATCGCCCACCACAAGAATCAGTTTTTTGGTGTAGGCTTTAAATCCTATCAAAGATCGTGCCGCTTTACTTAGCGAGCGGGGTGTGGCAATGTAACTTTCGTCCAGTACATAGTAACGGCCTACTTTGTGCAGGCGGCCTCTTCCGGCAGGCATAACGAAATTTTTTCGGAAAACGTGCAATATCTCATCGAGTTCAAAACCAATATTAACGGCTGCGGCTGTGGCGGCTAAAAAACTGTACACATCCATTGTGCTGTACAAGGGCAGGGAAACCGGTTCCTTGCCGTTCAGTTTAAATTCGATTCCGGCCGGTCCTACCTGTTTGATATCGCTGGCAAAATAATCGCAGCTGTGGCTCAGTCCGTATTTGATGATATTTTTTGTTGGAATGTAATCGGCCAGTGCCGAGCTGAGTTCGTCATCTTTATTCAAAATGGCCAGGCCGCCGCGAGCCAGGTATTTAACCACTTCGGACTTACGCAGGGCTACTTTCATCATGGTGCTCAAATAGGAAAGATGCGCTTCGCCGATGTTGGTAACAATACCTATGGTTGGTTTGATAAGCCGCAGAATTTCGGCAAAATTATCGCCGCGCTGATAGTCAAATTCGAAAATGGCATAATCATATTCGGCCGAGAGCTTGTCCAACGTTTTGATATTGTTGCTCCAGGTACCGAATCCCTGGCGGTTGCGCAGTACCTTTCCCCGCGCTTCCAAAATGGTTTTTAGCATCTCCTGCGTTGTGGTCTTACCCAGGTTGCCGGTTATACCAATGACCGGTTTACGGAATTGTCGGCGCAGGGTAACGTATTTCCTTCTTTCCGCGCCGGAAAGTTTGCGTTTGTTGTCCAATATCATTCTCGCATTAATCTTTTTGTTCCCACACTGTTCCTTGCGGTGTATCTTTCAAAATGATCCCCGCTTCCGCCAAACGGTTGCGGATTTCATCCGCCAGGGCAAAGTTTTTTTCTTTGCGCAAGCGGTTGCGCAGATCGATCAGCAGCTGCATGATTTCGTCAAAATTGCCGGAATGCTCTTTTAAGAGAGCCGTATCATCCGCCGGCAATAATCCCAGCACGCCGCCGGCGGTTTTGCGCAGCACCTCTATGGCATGCAGTAAAGTTTCCTCGGCGATGTTTTCATCCTTGTCCAGCCACTGGTTCGTTTCTTTGATAAAATCAAACAGAGCGGCAATGGCCCGGGGCGTGTTGAAATCATCATTCATTTCGTCTTCGAAACGCCCGCGGTAGGCGGCAATTTTTTCTTCCATAACCTCGTTTTTACCGGAGGCGTTGCTGCGGGCTTTTAAAAGACGGATGTACGCGTTGTGCAAACGTTCCAAACCTTTTTGACCGGCTTCCAGGGCTTCGTCGCTGAAATCGAGCGGCGAGCGGTAATGGCTGCTGAGCACAAAAAAACGGATGCCCAGCGGCGGATATTTTTTGAGCGCTTCTTTTATGGTAATAAAATTATTGAGCGATTTTCCCATTTTGGTGCCGTCCACCGTTACCATATTGTTATGAATCCAGTAACGGGCAAACGGTTTACCGGTCGCGGCTTCGCTTTGGGCAATCTCGCATTCGTGATGGGGAAAAACGTTTTCGATGCCGCCGCCGTGGATATCGAACGGTTGGCCCAGATATTTGGTGGACATGACCGAACACTCGGCGTGCCAGCCCGGATAGCCGCGGCCCCAGGGACTGTTCCACTGCATCAGATGCTCGGGTTCGGCTCTCTTCCAAAGGGCAAAATCGGCCGGATGCTTTTTTTCTTCTTTCACATCAATGCGCGCGCCGGCCACTAATTCTTCCACTTTGCGGCCGGATAATTTGCCGTATTCTTTAAACTTTTGGACGTCAAAATATACCGTACCGTTGCGTTCGTAGGCGTATCCTTTTTCCAGTAGCTCGGTTACCAGCTCAATCTGCTCGGGAATATGCCCGCTGGCCCGGGGCGAAATATCGGGACGCAATACGTTCAGGGCGTCCATATCCTCAAAATAACTGCGCGTGTAGCGTTCCACAATTTCCATCGGTTCCAGCTGTTCCAGCCGGGCGGCCTTCAAAACGCGGTCTTCGCCTTCGTTGGCGTCGCCCAGCAGATGTCCCACGTCGGTGATGTTTTGCACATAACGCACCTTATACCCGAGATAGCGCAGGTATCGCACAATCACGTCAAAGCTTACATAGCTTTTGGCGTGTCCCAAATGCGCGTGACCGTACACGGTCGGCCCGCAAACGTAAATTCCCACAAATCCCGGATGAATCGGTTTAAAAACTTCTTTTTTACGTGTCAGCGTGTTGTATATGGTTAGTTCGGACATGGGGTTTTTCCTGTTATTTTTTTTTCAGTCCTTCTTCCACAATCATTTCCACCAGAGAATTGAAATTGATACCTGCGGCTTTGGCCGCCTTTGGTACCAGGCTGGTTCCGGTCATGCCCGGCAAGGTGTTCACTTCCAGTACGTACGGCTCGTTCTGTTCATTCAGGCGCATATCCACACGGGAATATCCTGTGCATCCCAGCGCCTGATGGGCCTTAAAGGCGATGTTTTGCACTTGCCGGGTTACCTCATCGCTCAACCTGGCCGGCACCTCGTAGCGGCTCATACCCTCTTTATACTTACATTCGTAATCGTACAGGCCGTGCTCGGGAATGATCTCAATAACCGGAAGGGTGCGCTGCCGGATGACAGATACGGTTATTTCTTTGCCCGGAATATATTCTTCCACCAACACTTTGGATTTGAATTTAAAGGCATCGTCGATGGCGGCATCCAGCTCCTCTTTACGCTCAACAATATGAAGGCCGATGGTTGACCCCTGATCATTGGGTTTAACCACCTGCGGGAAACGGGCGTTTTTTAATTTTTTTCTGGAAGAATCCGGCCGTTCCAGAATAACCGCGCGGGGAGTGGGAATGTTATTTTGCCGGAAGAACATTTTGCTGATGTCCTTTTGCATGGCTATGGCGCTGGCCAGCATGCCGGAACCGGTGTAAGGAATTTCGGCCGCTTCCAGCATACCCTGCACAATGCCGTTTTCACCTTTGCCGCCGTGCAGAGCGTTAAAGACGATATCGGGGCGCAGACGGCGTACCAGCATGATGTTTTTTAAATAAAGGCTGGAACGGTGCAGAGGCAAAGCGTCGATCGACGGATAATCCAGGCCGATCCAGTGAATATCGGTTTTGTTCAGTTCGGTTTGCTCATCACGGGTGGCGCTGGGATCAATTTTAATAACCTCGTGGCCGTTTTCGACCAGGGTTTTAGCAATTTGATCGCCGCTCACCAGCGAAACATCCCGCTCGGTGGAATCGCCCCCCATCAATACGACAATTTTCATTCCGGCTAACTTTCCCTTAAAATATTTTTTAGCAGACGCTGCACTTTTTCTTTACCGAACACCTGAATAACCGCAGGCAGTTCGGGCCCGGCCACCGTACCGGTTAAAGCGGCGCGTACCGGCATCCACAAATCTTTGCCCTTTAAACCGCTTTCTTTCTGCACTTCTTTCATCAGCGAACGAAAGGTATCCAGATTCAACGGATCGTATTGCCCGACTTTTTCGAGCATTAGCGTAAGAAGCATTTGGCTTTCCTTTTTGTCGATCCACTGCCGCGCTTCGTCCGTGTATTCAAAATCATCCGTAAAAAAAATACGGCTTTCCTCTTTAAGCTGATCAAAACGGTTCAGATGGTTGCGCACGGCCAGAAGGATGGTTTTGTCGTTTTCATCATTTCCCGTTGTTAATTCCAGCTTATCCAGCCATTCTTTGCCTATGCGCAAATAATCGGATTCATCCAAATGACGGATGTAATATCCGTTTAGCCAATCCAGCTTTTCCAGATTGAAAACCGCCCCGGCCTTGTTTACCCGCTCCAGCGAGAAATCGTTTACCAGCTCGTCCAGGGTAAAAATTTCCTGATCGTCGCCGCGGTTCCAGCCCAACAGAGCCACAAAATTGAGCAGAGCTTCGGGCAGGATGCCCTTGGCGCGGTAATCTTCCACGGCCACATCGCCCTGTCGTTTGCTCAGTTTGCTGCGGTCTTCGTTTAACAGCAGCGGAAGATGGGCAAAGTGGGGCGGTTCCCAGCCAAAGGCCTGATAGAGCAAAATGTGTTTCGGCGTACTGGGCAGCCATTCCTCACCCCGGATAACATGACTGATCTTCATCAAATGATCGTCCACGACATTGGCCAGATGATAGGTGGGAAAACCGTCGCTTTTCAGCAAAACCTGATCATCCAGCAAAGCGTTTTCAAAACGCACTTTACCGCGAATGATATCGTCCACCTCGCTAAAGCCGCTATCCGGAACCTTTAAGCGGATTACATGGTCTTCCCGGCCCATACGTTCCTGCGCTTCTTTTCGGGGAATAGAACGGCATAGGCCGTCGTACATTACCGCCTGTCCTTTTGCCGCCTGCTCTTCGCGCATGGCATTCAGGCGATCTTCCGAACAAAAGCAGGGGTAAGCATGGTCGTGTTCGATGAGCTGATTCACGTATTTTTTGTACAGATCAAGACGCTGCGATTGGAAGTAGGGGCCGTATGGGCCCTCCTTTTCCGGTCCCTCATCGTATTCGAGCCCGGACCAGCGCAGGGTTTCCAGCAAGTTTTCCACCGCGCCTTCCACATAGCGTTTCTGATCCGTATCTTCAATGCGCAGCACAAAAACGCCGTTGTGTTGGCGCGCAAACAGATAGTTATACAATGCCGTACGTAAACTGCCCACGTGCAGAAACCCGGTAGGGCTGGGAGCAAAACGCACCCGAACTTGCTCTTTGTTCATCTTTTTATTCCGTTTCCTTTGGCAATGAAGCGGCACGTTTGCGCCGTATGATAAAATAGATAATAAGGCCGATCGTTACAACAATGACAATTTTATTATACTGGGCGATAATGCCGGTAACCAATTCCCAGTTTTCGCCCAACAGGTAACCGGCGGAAATCAACAAAGCGTTCCACACAGCCGCGCTCAGGAACGCCAATCCCAAAACCAGATACCATTTGAGATGAAAAAAACCGGTAAACAGCGAAATCACACTGCGCGTTCCGCTTAAAAATCGATTAGCCGCGATCATCCAGTATCCGTATCGGCCAAACCATAGTTCCGTTTTTTTTAGCTGGGTCTCACTAAAAATTTTTTGGCTTAAGCGGGATTTCAATATGGAACGGCCGAATCGCAGGCCCAGTACATACATAAAAAAGAAACCCAACACACTGCCGATCGTTGTGGAAATATACACGCCCCAAAAATTCAGTTTTCCGATGGAAACCAGGTAAGCTCCTAAAACCGTAACCGTATCTCCGGGGATGGGCGGCACGGTATTTTCCACAAAAGCGCTCAGGCCCAGCACCAGATAAGCGGACAACGGATCAACCTGATTAAAAAGCGAATTGATAAACTCCAGCATATTATTTTTTACCGCCCAGCAAACACACTGCCTGGCATTCCAAAAGGGAAGAACCCTGATCGAATACCGGCAAAAATTTAATATTAATTTGTTCCGATTTTATAAAGAGTAAGCGGCGAAAGTCAGACAGGACTTCCTGTGCGGGTTTATCAAGCGCAGAATGCGGACCAAAACTGATATCTATATTGACGATTTCGTACCCTGAAAAATAGACTTTTTTTTCGCTTTGGCGCAGGATGGTCAACGGATCTTCATCGCTGCTGAAATGTGCATCCACTCCGCCTAAAGCGGCGGCTCCCAGAAGGGCGTCGGCAATGGTTAAAGCGATACACTGCTCACCGGTTTTTACCTCGCTCCTCTCATTTTGGGCCTGTGCAGAGCGCATATCTGCCGGTTCAAACCGGAAGCGCCTGTATCCGATACCGATTCGGCTGCTTTCGCGCATACACCCCCTACAAAATCAGCATAGCGTCGCCATAGCTGTAAAAGCGATATTTTTTATCGATCGCTTCCTGATAGGCTTCCATTACCTCGTCTTTACCGGCAAGCGCACAGGTTAACAAAAATAATGTGGATGCGGGTAAATGAAAATTGGTAATCAGCGAATCGATAATCTTAAAATTATAGGGTGGATAGATAAATTTATCCGTCCAGCCGCTGGCCGGTTTTACCAGGTTATCGGCATTGGCGGCAGATTCCAGTACGCGCACGGTGGTGGTGCCCACGGCAACAACCCGTTTCCCGTCCATTTTAGCCTGATTTATAACCTGAGCAGACTCTTCGCTGATCTCGAAGTATTCGGAATCCATTTGATGACGGGAAAGGTCTTCCACTTTGATGGGGCGGAAGGTTCCCAAACCTACATGTAATACTACCGGAGCGATATTCACGCCGTTGCCTCGGATTTCATCCAACAATTCGTTGGTAAAATGTAAACCGGCAGTCGGTGCGGCTACGGCGCCGATCTTATTGGCATAAACGGTCTGATATTTTTCACGGTCAATTTCCTCTGCTTCCCGTTTAATATAGGGTGGAAGAGGGGATTGACCGACATTTTCAATCAGATCGAAAAAATCCTGTCCGTTATAATCAAAACGAACCACACGGCCGCCGGAGGTCGTATTGTCGATGACATCACAACCGAAATCATCCGTAATCTGAATACGGTTGCCAACGCGTACCTTGCGGGCCGGCTTCACCAAAACTTCCCACATGGTTTGTTCCAACTGGCGGAGCAGAAGCAGTTCCACCTGCGCATCGGTTTTTTCTTTTACACCAAACAGACGGGCAGGGAATACTTTTGTCTCATTCACAACCAAAACATCGCCATCGTTTAAATATTGCGTAATTTCTTTAAAAATATGATGATGACGTGTCTTATTTTTGCGGTCGAGTACCAGTAAGCGCGATTCATCACGTTTTTCGACCGGGTATTGGGCGATCAGCTCTTCGGGTACCTCGAAATAAAAATCTGATAGTTTCATTGTAACTCCTCACTAATTTATGGGCTTAAAACAAAGACGCCTGGCCCGGTGTTCCCCGCAAGGGGATATTAAAATGTTGATATGCCAAACTGGTAACGGTTCTGCCGCGCGGCGTCCGTTTTAAAAATCCCTGTTGTATTAAATAGGGTTCGTAAACCTCTTCGATGGTATCGCTTTCTTCCCCCACCGCCACAGCTATGGTGTTGATACCAACGGGACCACCCTGATATTTTTCGATAATAGTCAGTAAAATCCGTTTATCCATTTCATCCAGGCCTTTCTCGTCCACTTCCAAACGAGCCAGGGCCATATCTGCCACCTGCCGGGTAATGCGGTTATCGGCCATTACCTGGGCAAAGTCGCGCGTACGGCGTAAAAGGCGGTTGGCAATCCGGGGCGTACCCCTCGATCGCCGGGCCAGTTCCATTGCGCCGTCGTCTTCGATTTCGATATTAAGTATCTTAGCGCTGCGTTTGATGATATGAAACAGCTCCTCGGGCTGGTAAAAATTCAAGCGCAGCACCACCCCAAAACGGGCGCGCATGGGCGAAGTAAGCAAACCGGCCCGGGTGGTGGCCCCCACCAACGTAAAAGGATGTATATTCAGTTGAACCGAACGCGAGTTGGGCCCTTTATCCAGCAAGATGGAAATCTGGTAATCTTCCATGGCCGAATAAAGATACTCCTCCACCACGCTGTTGACCCGGTGAATTTCATCAATGAACAAAACATCGTTTTGGTTAAGATTGGTCAGCAGTCCGGCCAGATCACCGGCTCTTTCCAGCACCGGTCCGGAAGTGACCTTTATATCCACATTGAGTTCTTTACTCAATATCATTGCCAGGGTGGTTTTACCCAACCCCGGAGGGCCGTAAAGCAGAACGTGATCCAGAGCTTCCTGACGGTGACGGGCTGCCTGAATGAATACCGCCAGGTTTTCCTTTACCTTGGTCTGCCCGACAAAATCTTCCAGCCTTTGCGGGCGCAAGGTAACTTCAATGTCCAGATCCTCTTCCAACCGTCCCGGGCGTATGATATCGCTCATAAATACTCAAATTTCATTTTCACTTAATACGAACAGCGGAATGACAGAACGATGGAGTTATGAAATATTGGGATTATAAATACCATTCATCCGATACTTCAATAGTCCATCCATTCAAATCACCTGCAAAGCTTTTTTTACCAGCTCTTCCGTACTTGCAATCGAACCCGAATGTTGAGCTTTGCGAATGGCGTTTTCCGCTTTTTGCCGGGAATATCCCAAAGAAAGCAAGGCCATAAGCGCCTCATTTTCGGCAGCGGTAGCGGCAAACGGCGGCGCGCTCAGTCCATCGGCAGCAGCAGCTGAGGCAATGGATTTTATTTTGTCGCGCATTTCCACCAACAGCCGCTCGGCTGTTTTTTTACCCACACCGGAAATATTGTTCAGAGTTGCCTGGTCGTTGTTTTGAATGGCAGCAACAAATCGATCCGGAGAAAGGCCGGACAAGATAGTTTGCGCCAATTTGGGCCCTACGCCGGATATGGAAATAAGAGCCAGAAACAAATCCCGTTCGCCGTCCTCGGCAAATCCGTACAACTGCAGGATATCTTCCCGCACATGCAAGTAGGTTTTCAGTTTAACCTGCTGTCCTTCCGACGGTAACAAACCGGAGGTCGATACGCTGATACGCAGGCTGTAGCCCAAACCGTTATTGTCAATCACCGCAGTAGTCGGCGTTTTTTGTACCAGTTTTCCTTCGATATAGTCGAGCATATTATCCGGATACCAGTTTATCAAATTTCATTCTGTGCCAATGACAAAAAGCCACCGCCAAAGCGTCGGAAGCGTCATCCGGCTGAATATCTTCCTTGATGCGCAATAAATTACGCACCATAAATTTTACCTGGCTTTTTGCCGCGGCGCCGTTGCCTACTACCGCCTGCTTTACTTCGCGCGGGGTGTATTCATGAACAGGAACCGCATTGTTCATCGCCGCCACAATAGCTGCACCCCGTACATGCCCCATCAGAATGGCGGTTTTAACATTATCGGCGTAAAACACATTTTCAATGGCCGAGATATCCGGCGTTTCCGCACGAATCAGCGTATCCAACTCTCTGTAAATCCGGAAGAGCCGTTCGGAAAGCGCCTTTTTGGAGCTGGTGCGGATATGCCCAAACGTAATTAGCCGAGGATGGGCGTCCCCGGCTATTTCGATAATTCCGTATCCTGTAATGTTTAATCCGGGATCGATCCCGAGAATCTTCATAATCTGCCGCTATTCCGAAAGGATGCGCTCCATCTCGGCGTCTTCGATGTCAAAATTGGCGTACACATTCTGTATATCGTCATGCTCGTCCAGCGCATTCATAAGTTTCATTAAACGTTCCGCCTGGCTGCCTTCCAACTTAACCGTATTTTGCGGGATCATGGTAACCTCGGCGCTTTCGATGGCCAGTCCCCGCTCTTCCAGCTCCGAGCGTACCTGATGGAAATCTTCGTAGGCCGTATATATTTCGTACACTTCATCCTCAGCGGACATATCTTCCGCACCGGCTTCCAGCACAATTTCCAGCAGTTCGTCTTCATCGTACCGATCACGCGGAACGGTGATCAGGCCTTTTTTCTCGAACATCCAGGCCACACTGCCCGACTCGCCCAGATTACCGCCGTATTTGCCCAGCAGATGACGAATTTCCGCAACGGTGCGGTTTTTATTATCCGTTACAGCAGTAATATACATAGCTACGCCGCCGGGGCCGTATCCTTCGTAAGTAACGTCTTCATACACCACGCCGGGCAGTTCACCCGTACCTTTTTTTATGGCGTTATCTATATTTTTTGCCGGCATATTGGCCGCTTTGGCCTGGGCCAGGGCAACTCTTAACCGGGGATTTGCCGCCGGATCGCCTCCGGCCATCCGAGCCGCTACAGTGAGTTCTTTTATAATTTTTGTAAAAATTCTGCCGCGTGCCGCATCAACTTTGGCTTTTTTGTGTTTAATGGAATGCCATTTGGAATGACCCGACATACATCCTCCTTTAAATTACAAGAAGCTAATTTACAAAACAGCGCCCCGTTTTCCAAACATATTTGGACTGCTGGCACGAAGGTTGTAGGGGATGAATGAGGGGTATTTTTTGCAATTAAGCGGTTTTGCTAATATGCTGAATAAGAGGATTTCCTAATTCTCGTTCAGAGAAATGGATAGTTCCATGGACTCGCTTGAATTCTCCAATATTTGTTTTTTAATTTTATCCAGGCTGTGGCCGCTGAAAATATCCGATTCCCCTAAAAGATCCTGGCGGATTTTCACAGTCAAACTGGCAAGACTTTCGGATAGGGATTTGGAATCTTCCGAACTGATATTTCTATCGCGGGCTACACGATTGACGGCCTCCAGAAAGCGGTGAAATTCTTCGAGAACGGGCGGAGAAGAAAATATAGCCAGGCGATGGGTGATGAATTGTAAACGAATAATGTCACTATCGGATATGTTTTCTGCCAAAACAATTTCTTCTATTTGGGCTATAAGCTGTTCGTAGGTTTTCGATTTCAGCTCAAGAAATTTTATATTTTGTTCTTTTTGCAATTCTACGGCAGTTTGCTTGTTGAGAAGCAGAGCAGTGATCAGCACCGTCGCTACCGTGCCTAAAATAATTAAAACGATTTCCTGGGTAAAGGGAAAGCTATCTGTTACTTTATACGCATATCTTAAGAATGCATATCCGCCGATGAATGTTAATGCGGTCAATAACAAAATTATCGTATTACCTGATCGTTTTGTCACAAATATCTATCCTTAAAACTTTAGTGGAAATTTTCGAGTCTGTTTAATAAACGCCTGCTGATACAAAATAGCATTAAACTATGTAAAAAAATAAAATTAAATTAAAATTGTTTGATTGTTTTTCTCGCTTAACAATCGATCAAAATAAGCGATGGTTTTTTTAAGCCCTTCTTGCAAAGGGATAGTCGGCCGCCAGTCCAGGCGTTCACGGGCCAGAGAGATATCCGGCTGCCTTTGGGCAGGATCATCCTTGGGCAGCGGTTTGTAGATGATTTTGGATGAAGACCCAACCAGATCGATTACCTGTTCGGCCAGTTCCAGAATGGTAAATTCATCCGGGTTTCCGATATTCACCGGGCCGATAAAGTTATCCGTCTGCATCATACGATAGGTCGCCTCAATCAAATCATCTACATATTGAAAGGATCGGGTTTGGGTGCCCCGACCATAGATGGTGATATTTTTGTTTTGCAAAGCCTGAACAATAAAATTACTGACCACCCGTCCGTCATGTATGGCCATTCGCGGGCCATAGGTATTGAAGATGCGGATAATCTTTATATCCACCCCGCTCTGGCGGTGGTAGTCCATCATCAGGGTTTCGGCCACCCGTTTTCCTTCATCATAACAGCTGCGTTCTCCAATCGGGTTTACATTGCCCCAATAGGATTCCGGCTGGGGATGCACTTTGGGATCTCCATATACCTCCGAGGTGCTGGCCAGCAGCACCCGCGCTTTTACCCGCTTGGCCAGCCCCAGCATATTAATTGTGCCCATTACGCTGGTTTTGATGGTTTTTACCGGGTTGTACTGGTAATGCACCGGCGAGGCGGGGCAGGCGAAATGATAAATTTGATCCACTTCCAGCAAGATAGGCTCGATAATGTCGTGCCGTATCAGCTCGAAATTATCGTTATGTAAAAGGTGCTTTATATTTTGTTTGCTCCCTGTAAAAAAATTATCCAGGCAAATGACGTCGTGGCCTTCGCTGACCAAGCGGTCACACAAATGCGATCCCAAAAAACCGGCGCCCCCGGTAACAACTACACGCATAAAAAGTCCCTTCTGCTCAATACAATTTCGGATTTCAAAAATTGCTTCTATTTTTTACAATATACACAAAATTCCTTTACAATTCATCGAAAATACAAAAGCAGAGAATATGGCGGTAGTAATGCCAAAAAATGGTCTTATAGCTGACAAGCGGGGGAAGAGATAAAATATACTCATCCATTGTAGTTTGGTTATATAATTTTAGTCGATATTTCAAAAGTCAAAACGTACCCATTATTTTTGCATAGCGTCACTCAGGTTTTTTATATTTAAGTCAATTATATTTGTTAACCGTTTTTTAATTAAATGGAATAAAAATTGTCTAAAGACAAAAAAAATCAATTTAGAAGCCGGATTATTAAATACCTGACCAGTACACCATTCATCGCTGTAATTTTGGGCTCCCTGATAACATATTTCCTGCCGCATATATTTGATAGGTATAAAATTGATTTGATTAAGCGGGAAAAAGTTGCATCAAACAAGCGTATATTTTACAATGACTTTGACAAGAACGGCCAAAGTGAGAAAATCGAAATAATTAGTCCCTGGAATGGTAAAACGGCGGTGATTGTTTATACCGGCGGAAAGGTGCTGGGACAATATAATTTTGACGGCGAGTTTGTAAATATTAAGCCTGTTTTTTGTGCGGATATAGATAATGACCAACTTGATGAAGTTTTTATTTTTACCTGGCAAAACAATCACATCCGCTTAAACTGTTTCAATCCTGTCAGTAAAAAAACACTGTTTGCAAACAAATTTATATCAGAATATCATAAAATAAATAATACCGTTGATGTTGGTATATATCCTTGCGGCTTTTATGACGTCAATGCCGATGGCTGGAAGGAATTTTACTTTTCAATTGTTTCAGGCTTCAGCGCTTCGCTGCGAAATATGTTTGCGCTGAATATTGCTAACGATACCTTATACGTATCGCCGGATGACTGCCTGAACACAATTGACCCATTTGCAATTGATTTGGATAAGGACGGTACTTTGGAATTTTGCGGCAGCACTCAAGCCACGGGAAATTGCGATTCAACTAATTCTATTTCAGATTTCAATTCGTGGCTGACTGTCTTCAATCCGCGGTTAAAATATAAATTTAAACCGTTGAAAATTGGATTCAATCCGTCAACTTTAAAGGTTTGTGCCCTTCGCAGCACAAAACAAAATTACCTCGTCGCTTTAAATCTTTATTCCGGAAATAAAAAGTTCCCCTGTTCAATAGGAATATACAACAGCAAAGGCAAGCGGATCCGCCAAAAACTATTTGAATTTAGTGAAGAATGGCAGAATGCCTGTTTGATTTCGAATGAAAATAATAAGAATAAAACATTCTTCATCATTAAACAGAATGGTCAAATTGAAGAATGGAATAGTCAACTTAGTATAATTGCCGAGCAAAAAATAGCGCCCGTCAGCAACACAAACTATTACGAAACGGATATTGACAAGGGGCTAAAGAAAGTAAGAGCCTTCCTGTTAAAAGACGGAGATCGATTACTTTTAACAGATAAAAGATTTAAATCGCCGCTTACAATCGATTTTTCCGGTAATTCATGCTTGCATTATATGGCCGCGCCAGGCCCCTGGTTGAAAGGAACAGAACTATTCATCAGCGGTGATAGCTTTCACTATTATTATGATTATTATGAAAACCCGTTGTATTTTTTTAAATATCTGATTTATGCCGCTGTTTATATTCTGGTTTTTCTTCTTTTACTGCTTATTCAAAAAGCACAGAAGTACAGAGATGAACAGAAGTATAAGGCAGAGAAAAAGATTGCTGAGCTGCAAATCAAATCCATAACCAATCAGCTTGATCCCCATTTTACCCTAAATATACTCAACTCAATCGGGGCGCTGTTCCAAAAACAGGACAGGAATAAAGTGGATTATATTTTCGGTAAATTCAGCAAACTATTACGTGAAACGGTAATGGACTCGGATAAAATTGAGACGACCCTTGAAAATGAACTGGAATATATTCGGAATTATCTTGAGCTTCAAAGTTT
>DRQG01000043.1 GCA_011369465.1 Caldithrix abyssi | reverse complement strand
TTACAAAAGCGAAATTGTATCCTGGAATACGCCTCTGCTCACTGTCGATTTAACCGTAAGCAAAGGAACCTATGTCCGTTCTTACGCGCATGATTTGGGGCAACGCCTGGGCGTGGGCGCTCATCTGCAGGAATTAACGCGCACGGCCATCGGAGAATATCCGCTTGAATCGGCATTCAGGGTTAATGAGTTTATACAATTTTGGGGTCAGGCGGCTGGATAACGGTTATGGAAATAATTCGAGGTCTTGAACATCTCAGGCCCGGTACGGAATGTGCGGCCACAGTGGGAACCTTTGACGGAGTGCATCCCGGTCACCTGAAGCTGATAAACCGGCTTGTAGAGCTGGGTAGTGCAAAGGGATTGTGCACAACGCTGGTAACCTTTTATCCCCATCCCAAATTGGTGGTGGGTGGTAAAAATGTTCGTCTGCTCACAACGATCGAAGAAAAGATAGAATTGCTCGGCAAAACGAAACTGCAGCGGATGGTCATCATCCCTTTCGATCGGTCGTTTTCAAAATTAAGTTATGAACAGTTTGTCCGTGATATTTTGATTGATAAACTGAAAACCCGAGCACTGGTGATTGGTTATGACCACGCCTTCGGAAGAAACCGGGAAGGAAATTACGAACGCTTGAAAGAAATGGGCAGCAGGCTTGGTTTTAGTGTGGAACGGGTGGAACCGTTTCGATTGAACGATCGGATTGTGGGCAGCACCCTGATTCGCGAAACGTTGGCTGCGGGACGGGTTGACGAAGCCGCCCGAATGCTGCAACGATTGTACACGATTAGCGGGCGGGTGGTGCACGGCAGCGCCAGAGGGAAACTGCTTCATTTTCCCACAGCCAATGTGGAAGTGGATAACGAAAATAAACTGATACCCGCGGACGGGGTGTATGCCGTGGATGTGTATCATAAGGGACGATCCTATAAAGGGATGCTGAACATCGGTTGCCGTCCTACGTTTAAAAACGGGAAACAACACGTTATCGAAGTACATATTATCGATTTTAACGAAAATATCTATGATCAGACCATAACGATCGCATTTAAAAAACGCCTTCGCGATGAAAAAAAGTTCGAATCAAAGGAAGCTTTGATTAAACAATTGGAAAAAGACAGAGCAGAAAGTTTAAAACTATAAATTTTGGAGGTCCGAAAAATGGCATTGACCAAAGAAGAAAAATCACAGATTGTAGAAAAATTTGGCGCTGGTAAAGAAGACAGCGGTAAAACCGAAGTCCAGATCGCCCTTTTAACCGAGCGCATTAAGTATTTAACGGAACACCTGAAAACACACAAAAAAGACCATCATTCCCGGCGCGGCTTGCTCAAACTGGTTGGTCAGAGACGCCGCCTGCTGCGCTATCTGGCTAAAAAAGATATTATGCGTTACCGCAGTATCATTCGCGAACTGGGACTAAGACGGTAGTTAAACGGAGTACATAATGATTATTAGAAAATCAACGGAAATTAACGGAAAAACATTAACCCTCGAAACCGGAAGGATGGCCAAACAGGCCGACGGCGCCGTGCTGGTGCAATATGGCGATACCATGGTGCTGGTTACGGCCGTTGCTTCCAAAGAAAGTTCGGAAGATCGCGGCTTTTTCCCTTTGAGCGTGGAATATCGTGAGAAGATGTTCTCGGCCGGACGCATTCCGGGCGGCTTTATAAAACGGGAGGGGCGGCCAAGCGAAAAGGAAATTCTATCCGCCCGTCTGATCGATCGTCCCATCCGGCCTTTGTTCCCGGATACCTTCCTCTTCGAAACGCAGATCATCGCCAGCGTGCTTTCGATGGATAAAGAGAACGATCCGGATGTTTTGGCCGGCTTAGGCGCTTCGGCGGCGCTGGTGATATCGGATATACCCTTTGCCGGGCCTATTGCCACCGTTCGTGTTGCCCGCATTGGCGGTGAATTTGTGATCAATCCGACCATCACGCAAATGGAAGAAGCCGATCTGGAACTTGTTGTTTCCGGTTCCGAAGATTCCATCGCCATGGTGGAAGGCGAGGCCAAAGAGGTGTCGGAAGACGACCTTCTGCAAGCGATCAGCGCGGCGCACGAAGCCATAAAAAAGCTCATTGATCTGCAAAAGGAAATCCTGAATGAACTGAACGTGGTCAAACGCGAAATTCCTCAGCCGGAACTTCCGGAAGGGCTGGAACAGCGTGTATTGGAAATGGGCGAACCCAAAGTGGCCGAAGCCATCAAAATTCAGGAAAAAAGCGAACGGCAAAACGCTCTGCGCGCCGTAAAGGACGAAATTATTGAAGCGTTGGAAGAAGAATTCCCGGAAACGGGAAAAAAGATCGGCGCCATATTGCATGATATCGAAAAGAAACTCGTCCGGGAAATGGTATTGGAAACCAATGTGCGGCTGGACGGCAGGGGATTGCGCGACGTACGTCCCATCACCTGCGAAGTGAGCGTGTTGCCGCGTACGCATGGTTCCGCTCTGTTTACGCGCGGGCAAACGCAGGCGCTGGGCGTGGTGACCCTGGGCACCAAAGGTGATGAGCAGATCATCGACGCTTTGGAAGGCGAGAGCTCGAAACGCTATCTTTTGCATTATAATTTCCCGCCCTTTTGTACGGGCGAGGCCAAACCTATCCGCGGTGTCAGCCGCCGGGAAATCGGCCACGGAAATCTGGCTGAACGGGCCTTAAAAACGGTTATCCCGCCTCAGGAAGAATTCCCGTACACCATTCGTATTGTTTCCGAAGTGCTGGAATCCAACGGGTCATCCTCTATGGCCACCGTATGTGCCGGGTCGCTGGCTTTGATGGACGCCGGCGTGCCGGTTAAACGCACTGTGGCCGGCATCGCCATGGGATTGATCAAAAAAGATGATAAAATCGCCATCCTGTCCGATATCCTCGGAGACGAAGACCATATAGGCGATATGGATTTTAAAGTGGCCGGTACGGCCAACGGCATTACCGCCGTGCAAATGGATATAAAAATTGAAGGCATCTCGCAGGAAATAATGGCTCAGGCGCTGCAACAGGCCAAAGAGGGCCGCAGCCACATTATGCAAAAAATGGAAGAAGTTCTGTCCGAGCCCAAACCGGAAATCAGCCGCTGGGCTCCGCGCATTCTGGAATTCCATATCCCGATTGATAAAATCGGCGCGGTTATCGGACCGGGCGGTAAAACTATCCGGGCCATTATCGAAAAAACCGGCGTTCAAATTGATATAGACGATGACGGAAAAGTTACCGTAGCCTCGCCCGACTCCGCAGAAGCGGAAGAAGCACGGGCAATTATAGAAGGTATGGTGGAAGAGCCGGAAGTGGGGCGTGCTTACAAAGGCGTAGTTCGCCGGGTACGCGACTTTGGCGCCTTCGTGGAATTTATGCCCGGTAAAGAAGGCATGGTACATATTTCCGAATTGGAACTCTCGCGTACCAACAAGGTAACCGATGTAGTCAATGAAGGCGATGAGATTGACGTGGTCGTAAAGAGTATCGGCAACGACGGTAAAATCGCTTTAAGCCGCAGAGAGTACCTGCGTCGCCAGAATAACAAAAAAGAACATCATAAAGAAAAAGAAAGCAAACATTAAATCGTCGCGAAGCTGCGTTCCATCATTCCTGAAATGTAAAATAGCCGGGTTTGAATCCGGAGACGCAATGGAAATGAACACTTCAGCCGCAGCATAGACATTGTTTGCCGAATTATTTTAAGAACGCTGATGTATTAAAAAAAACATCCCCCTGAACCGTGCCATAGCGGCCGAAGAAGGGGGATATTTGTTTTATGGCAGAAACTATGCAGGAATCTATGGTACATAAAACCGTTTTGGATAACGGTCTCACGGTTTTGAGCGAACATATCCCCGGTTTGCATTCCGTGTCCGTCGGCGTGTGGATCAAAAGCGGTTCCCGCCAGGAAAATCGGGATAACAACGGTATCGCTCATTTTCTGGAACACATGGTTTTTAAAGGAACGGAAAACCGTTCCGCTTTGCAAATCGCCAGCGCTCTGGAAGACCTGGGTGGAAGTCTGAATGCATACACAGGTAAAGAAACCACCGTATTTTACGCGCATACCCTGGATAAACATCTTTCCGAAAGCGTGGACATATTAAGCGACATGGTTTGCCGGCCCCTTTTCCGTAAGGAAGATATCGAAACCGAGCGCCGGGTCGTTCTGGAAGAAATCAGCGCCGTCAAAGACACACCGGAAGAATATATATTCGACCTGTTTCAGGAAAAACTCTTTGCGAATCATCCGCTCGGCTATCCGGTTTTGGGGCGTACGGAAACGGTAGCGCAATTTGATCGGGATATGGTGTTGGATTTCTGGCAAACATTTTATCGTCCCGCAAATATGATTTTTTGTGCTGCGGGAAACGTGAATCATCGGCAATTTGTGGATCTGGTAAAAACCCATTTTAATTTACCCGCCGGCAGTGCGGATTTGACGTCCGACTTGCCGGCAGAAATCGTTCCGTTCAAACACTCTGTCCGGCAGGGCGTGTATCAGACCCATATTTGTGCAGGCGGACCTGCTCTGGCGTATCTTTCGCCGCAGCGTTATGATCTGCTGGCTTTAAACACGTATCTCGGTGGCGGGATGAGTTCACGGCTTTTTCAGGTAATACGAGAAAAGCACGGACTGGCTTACAGCGTTTATTCCGGTATTGATTTTTTTCGTGATACGGGTATGATCAGTTTTTATATCGGCACTGATCCGAAAAATGAAAAGCGAGCAGTTCATCTGCTAACCGAAGAAATTGAGCGTATCCGAACGAACGCTCTGCCGGAAGAAACGATTGGCCGTATCCGCGAACAGCTGAAAGGCAGTTTTTTGCTAGGTCTGGAAAGCGCCAACAGGCGGATGACACGTTTAGCAAAAAATTATGTTTATTATGATCGTCAGATTTCCGTAAAAGAGGTTCTGCAGCGTATCGATGCAATAAATAGTGATTCGGTGTTGGAATTGGCGCAAAAATTATTTAATATGGAAACACTGAGTATAATTACTATCAATCCTTCCGGGAACCATTAATACAATGTTAAAAGTAGGCTTATTACGCGAGATCAAAGCGCACGAAGGGCGGGTGATGCTCACTCCCGAAGGCGTTAAAGTGCTGGTTAAAAACGGGATAACGGTATTTGTGGAAAGCGACGCCGGGCTAATGTGCAATTACGAGAATCTGGAATATGAACGCGCCGGAGCCCAAATTCTGCCGACCATGGAAAAGGTATTCGCCAAGTCCGAACTCATCCTGCAGGTACAGCCGCCATCGCCCATTGAGTATGATATTATTACGCCGTCTCACATTCTCGTTTCTTTCCTGAACCTGATACACAGCGCTGACCGGCTTAAGGCCTTGCTTAAAACGAAAGCCACCTTTATCAGCGCCGAACTGATCCAGGATGATAATGGTAAATATCCGTTATTGATGGGGATGAGTGAAATTGCCGGTAAAATATCTATCCACGTAGCCCAAAGACTCTTGAGTATAATCGAAGGTGGAAAAGGAAAATTGCTTGGCGGAACGGAGCTTACCAAACCGGCCACAATAACCATTGTAGGATCGGGTAAAGTTGGACGCACTGCTGCGTTGCACGGGCTGGCTAATGGCGCCCGGGTCAATCTGATCTCTTTAAAAGAAGGCAAACTGGAAGCTTTTGCCAAAGAAAATCCGCAAATAAATACTTTCCTGTATTCACAGGAAACACTGAATAGTCTGCTGCCCGAAACGGATGTGCTCATTGTTGCCGTGTATTCCTTGAAGGATGATTACGACATCACCATTAGCAGAGAACAAATTAATCTGATGGAAAAGGGCAGTGTGGTAATAGATATTTCGGTGGAACAGATAAAAACGGTGGAAACATCGCATATCACAAGTCATGAGCAGCCTTCGTTTATAGTGGATGGCATTGTTCATTATTGTGTACCCAATATTGCCGCGGCAGTGCCGGTTACGGCAAGCCGCATACTGACCAAACGCATCTTGCCTATTATCAAAAGTTTAGCGCTCAAAGGGTTAAAGGATAGCCTGATTGAGTTTGCCGGTCTGATACCTGCGCTCAATATTTACAAAGGTAAGGTAACGAACCGTTTTTACGCCGATCATTTCGGCTATGAATTTTATAATATTTTCGAACTGCTGGAACTTAACCTGTAACCCATGAATCCCAGTCAGATTCCCATTATTAATTATCATAAGATCGAAGCGCAGATGGATGTGGGCGTTACAACCCGTCATCCGCAGCGCTTTGCCCGTGATATGCGGCTGCTTAAAGATATGGGCTATCAAACCTTTACTTTCCATGATATTTTAAGCGGGCAAGAGACGGAAAGCGGAAAAAAACCGCTTATGATCACCTTTGACGACGGTTATGAGTCGGTGTACACCCGCGCTTTTCCGGTGATGAAAGAACTGGGTTTTCGCGGTGTGGTTTACGTCCCGGGCGCCTATATCGGCAAAGAGAATACCTGGGATGTGCAGTTTGGCGGCAAGCGTTACCGCCATCTGAATAGGGGGCAATTGCTGGAGTTACAGCGTGCCGGTTTTGAAATCGGAGCTCACGGCGTACATCACCGCGCTTTGACCGTACTGGGTGCCGAGGCCTTGCGGAACGAACTGAATGGCTCGAAAGATATGCTGGAAGAGGCCCTTGGCATTCCGGTGGTGAGCTTTTGTTATCCGTTTGGTCAATTCAATAAAACCGTGGCCGCTCAGGTACGTACAGCCGGGTACCGGTTTGCCCTGGCCTCAATGTATTGGGGCAATGGCGAAGCGACAAGTTATGCCCTGAAGCGTATGAATATCTACCGTTTTGATTCCGAAAAAGCATTCCGGAAAAAAATTTTGCCAAAGCCGCCTTCCTGGCTTGTCTTTCGGGATTGGGTGATCCAACGCGGCGCCTTGGCGACGGTTTTGTATCAAAAATTAACCGATAGGTCTTAGGGAATAATTTCTCTGCAAAAATGTTACAATAATTTTCTTGGGTCTTCAGGAAAATCTATGGGTGAAATTTTGAGATCAAATTGTTCATATTGCAGGACAGAACAAGCTTTAATCCGCAGGTACTTATGAGTCATTGTTTTATTTCCCCGAAGGGGAATGTGCCCATAGCCCACCGATTCATCGGTGGGGAAAAGATAGTTACAATAGGTTTTAGTCCCGTCAGGGACGGATGATGCGCTATTAAAAACCGGAAATCAAATGTCCCGTTCGGGACATACTCGTTTGTTTGGATTTGTTGCCCCAGCCATGAATGGCGGGGCTATAAGCAG
>DRQG01000042.1 GCA_011369465.1 Caldithrix abyssi | reverse complement strand
TTGCGAGATAACTTCTTAAAAAACAACATCCATTTTTTTAGAAATAAATTATTTAGGACAGCTATGAGTAAATGGAACTAATAAATCTAAACTGTTTGGGGTGGTTGTGCGCTTGAGAAAATCGTTATCCATGTTTTTGGTTTTTATCACGCTGCTGGTTCTGCTTGCTTGCGGCAACGAGAGCAGGGTAAAAGTGCTCAAGCTTGCGCATGTGCTGGATACCCAACATCCGGTACACAAAGCCATGGTTTTTATGGGGGAGCGGCTGGCCGAGAAATCGCACGGTAAATTGCGTCTGGATATCTATCCTTCGGGACAGTTGGGCGGCGAACGCGATTTAATCGAACTGCTGCAAATCGGCAGCCTGGCCATGACCAAAGTATCCACTGCGCCGCTGGAAGGTTTTGTACCCGAGATGAAGATATTCGGCATCCCTTATGTATTCCGCGACGATGACCACCGCTGGAAAGTTTTGAAGGGCCCCATAGGCAAGCGGCTGCTTCTGGCGGGCGAACCGTTTCGCCTGCGCGGCATGTGTTATTATGACGCCGGTTCGCGCAGTTTTTATACCAAAGAAAAACAGATCAACGTACCGGCCGATCTGCAAGGTTTAAAAATCAGAGTAATGAAGAGTATCACTGCGGTTAAAATGGTGCAGGCTTTGGGTGGCTCACCGACGCCCATTCCCTGGGGCGAATTATATACCGCTCTGCAGCAAGGCGTTGTGGACGGCGCTGAAAACAACCCGCCCAGTTTTTATCTTTCCAAACACTACGAAGTATGTAAATACTATTCGCTGGATGAGCATACATCCGTTCCCGATATTTTGCTAATGAGTACGGTGGTGTGGAACAGTCTGAATAAACAGCAGCAAAAATGGCTGCAGGAAGCGGCGGATGAGTCGGTGGAATATCAAAGAACTTTGTGGAAGAGAGCAAGCGATGAGGCTTTATCCGCTGTACGGAAAGCGGGTGTTATCGTAACCCGGCCGGATAAACAACCTTATATGGATGCGGTACGCGATATGCATGAGTCCTATAGAGGCACCGTGCTCTACGATGTGATGCGGCAAATAAAAAACATACAATAGTTCTGAACAATAATACTGAAAGAAGATGAGGCAAATACGATGCAATATCTGACACAAAAAATAACCAAAACGCTCGAGCTGGTGCTTATTGTATTAATGGGCGGAATGGTGGCGGATGTTACCTGGCAAATCATTACCCGTTTCATTCTGAAAAATCCCAGTTCATTCACGGAAGAGCTGGCGGGGTTTTTACTGATCTGGATAGGTCTGTTGGGAGCAAGCTATGCTTTATACACGCGGGCCCATCTGGGAATCGATATTCTTACGGCCAATTTGCAGGGACGCCGGAAGCAGATTTCGGAACTGGTGATCTATTTCATCGTTTTTTTATTTGCCCTGTTTGTGCCGGTGTGGGGCGGCGCCAAATTGGTGCATATCACATACGCCTTAAAACAAATTTCCCCGGCAATGGGGATTCCCATGAGTTATGTTTATACGGTTCTTCCGCTTTCCGGACTTTTAATGATGTACTATTCACTGGTTTTTATGATATATGCTTTGCGCGGCCGGCCGGAAGCGGGCGGACACCGCCATAGATTTCAGGTCATCGACATATAAAAGGTAGCGTCATGGAGTTATCCGTCTGGGTATTAATTATCAGTTTTGTTGTTTTATTGGCGTTTAATGTACCGATTGCCGTGAGCATCGGTATCTCCACCATTTTAACCATGCTCTTTACCATTGCCCCGGGGCCGGCCATTACAACGGTAGCGCAGCAAATGGCTACCGGGATAAACAGTTTTGCTCTGCTGGCTATCCCGTTCTTTATCCTGTCCGGCCAGTTGATGGGGCGGGGCGGCATTGCCCGCAGACTTATCGAATTTGCCAAAGTGCTGGTGGGCATGTTTCCCGGCGGTTTAGCCTACGTGAATATCCTGGCCTGTATGTTTTTCGGCGCTATTTCCGGTTCGGCAGTGGCGGCCACTTCGGCTATCGGCGGTTTTATGATTCCATCCATGAACAAAGAGGGCTATGACAATGACTTTAATACGGCCGTTACGGTAACCGCTTCCACCACCGGGCTGCTTATTCCGCCCAGTAATATTTTAATCGTCTATTCATTAGCCAGCGGCGGCGTTTCCATTGCCGCTTTGTTTATCGCCGGATATCTGCCCGGCTTTTTAGTGGGCCTCGGTTTGATGATTGTGGCCGCCGTGATTGCGGTGATAAAAAAATATCCGGTCGGCGGCAAAACGGGTTTGATTGAATCTCTTAAAAAACTGCTGGACGCCATACCCAGTTTGCTGCTTATCGTGATTGTGATCGGCGGTATCATCGCCGGTATTTTTACGGCCACCGAGGCCAGTGCAGTGGCGGTGTTGTATTCGCTTTTTCTGGCCGCAGTCGTTTACCGCGAGGTGAAAATTAAAGACCTGCCCGGTATCCTGATCAAAACGGTGGAAACAACCGCTATTGTGATGCTGCTCATCGGGACGTCCAAAGCGATGTCGTGGATTCTTTCCTATGAGAATATTCCACAGAGCATCACCGCCAATCTCATCGGCTTAACCGATAGCACGGTAATCATTTTCCTGATTATCAATCTGATTTTATTGGTTGTGGGAACGTTTATGGATATGACGCCGGCAGTGCTTATTTTTACACCCATTTTTCTACCGGTGGTTACCCAGTTAGGGATGACGCCCCTGCATTTCGGGATTATGATGGTTTTAAACCTGTCCATCGGGTTATGCACACCACCGGTCGGCAGCGTATTGTTTGTGGGCTGCGGTATAGGCAACACATCCATTGCCCGGCTGGTTAAGCCTTTGCTGCCCCTGTATGCAGCCATGATTGTTGCCCTGATGCTGGTAACCTATATCCCCGAAATCAGTTTATGGTTGCCGCAGGTTCTCGGATACTAATTCATAAGAAAAAGGAAAAATCAATGATGCGCACACTCAGCAAATATTCTATCGGTATCGGCGACCGCTTTGCTCATCAGGGAATTGCCCAATTGAAAGCCGTTCAAAAGGCGTGCGAAATGGGTGTTCTAATTACGCCGGTGTGGAACAAATCATTCCGCGAACATCAGGTTATCGGCAGCGATCCTTTTGCTACCCGGCAGGAGGCAGACGATGCGGTTCAAAGGCTGAACTGGCAGGATGATTATTTTGTAGATGCCGACCATATCAATTTAAGCAATGTCGATTATTTTATAGACAGCAGCGATTTTTTCACCATCGATGTGGCCGATTACATCGGGAAACCGGCGGCAGATGCGGATGTTCGTGATTTTGTGGAAAAGCACAAAAAATATGTCGGCAATTTGCAGCTTCCCGATTTGGATACGACATTGGCAATTAGCGAACAACAGATTCGCACTGTAGCGGAAAAATATTTGTTCGCCGCGCAGGAGGCAAAAAAGATTTATGACCGTATCGCTTCCCAAAAAGAAACAGTCGCATTTGTTATTGAGGTGTCGATGGATGAAACCGATGAGCCGCAAACGCCGCTTGAGCTTTTTTTTATCCTGGCCGCCTTAGCCAGTCGAAATGTTCCCCTGCAGACCATAGCGCCAAAATTCAGCGGGCGTTTTAACAAGGGTGTGGATTATGTGGGCGATTTGCAGCAATTCCGCCTGGAATTTGAACAGGATGTGGCCGTTCTGCAACTGGCTGTTCGGGAATTCGGTCTGTCCGATAACCTCAAACTCAGCATTCATTCCGGCAGTGATAAGTTCTCCATCTATCCGATTATGCGGGAAGTTATTCGCACCTTCGACGCCGGATTACATTTGAAGACGGCGGGCACCACCTGGCTGGAGGAAATCATCGGACTTGCCGAGGCAGGAGGGCCTGCTCTGGCCATCGCCAAAGATATTTACAGAGCATCTCTGGAAAAGGCGGAAGAACTTTGCACTCCCTATGCCAGCGTGATCGATATCGATACAGCCAAACTGCCCTTAATCGAGGAAGTTAATAACTGGGATTCCTCCGCCTTTGTGAACGCCTTACGGCATGATATAAACAATCCCCGATACAACCCGCATTTCAGACAACTTCTGCATGTGGGGTACAAAGTGGCTGCTGGGATGGGCAGAATTTATCTTTCGGCTTTAAGAGACAATAAAAAGGTTATCGCCAAAAATGTTACAGAAAACATTTTTGAGCGCCATATCAAACCGTTGTTTATATGAAGAGGAACTATATGAAGTACAATATCGGAATCATCGGTCTGGGTGTAATGGGACAGAACCTGGCCTTAAACATGGAACGTAACGCTTTTTCCGTTGCCGCATACGATCTGGATGAAGAAAAGCAAATAGAGGCGCGCGAAAAATTTGCCGGTAAAAAAATGCATGTCGCGGCAACTCTCGAAGATTTTCTGAACAGCCTGGAATCACCCAAAAAAATAATGATGATGGTGCCGGCCGGAAAGGCGGTAGATGCCATCATCGAGCAGCTAAAGCCGTCTTTAAGCAAAGGCGATTTGTTAATTGACGGAGGAAATACACATTTCCCCGATACGGAGCGGCGCTGGAAAGAATTGCAGACCGAGGGGATTTTGTACATCGGTACGGGCGTAAGCGGCGGAGAGGAAGGCGCGCTTTGGGGACCCTCCATTATGCCCGGCGGCGACCCGGACGCCTGGCCGATGGTTAAACCGGTCTTTCAGGCCATTGCCGCCAAAACGGACGACGGGTCGCCCTGCTGCGAATGGGTGGGCGAGGGCGGCGCCGGACATTTTGTGAAAATGGTGCACAACGGCATTGAATACGGCGATATGCAGATGATTTGCGAAGCCTATCTGCTCATGGAACGGGTGCTGGGATTGACTCCACAGGAGATGAGCGATGTATTTCGCCAATGGAATGAAGGTGAATTGAACAGCTATCTGATCGAAATTACCGCCAATATTCTGTCTAAAACCGATTCGCAAACCGGCAAAGCGATGGTGGATGTTATTTTGGATACGGCCGGTCAGAAAGGCACAGGCAAATGGACCAGTATCGCCGCGCTGGATTTGGGTATCCCGGCTCAAACCATCGCCGAAGCGGTATTTGCCCGAACGCTCAGCGCATTGAAAGACGAGCGTGTGGCCGCTTCCAAAATACTGACGGGGCCGCAACAGCCGATTATTGATGATAAAGAGCAATTTTTAGAAGATATCCGCCAGGCCTTGTATGCCTCAAAAATTTGCTCCTATGCCCAGGGATTTCAACTCATGCGTGCAGCCGATGCAGAATACGGTTGGCAGCTTCAGTATGGCAATATCGCTTTGCTATGGCGCGCCGGTTGTATCATCCGTGCCCGATTTCTGGATAATATTAAAGCGGCTTTTGATAAAAATCCCCGTTTGCCCAATTTATTGTTAG
Source organism: Caldithrix abyssi (assembly GCA_011369465.1). Lineage (GTDB taxonomy): Bacteria > Calditrichota > Calditrichia > Calditrichales > Calditrichaceae > DRQG01. The sequence goes on along the minus strand of DRQG01000042.1, from coordinate 5,913 downwards.
ACGATTACTTCAAAACCGCTGTAGATCGTACACAAACCGGTTGGCGACGGGTAGTAGCCGAGGCGGCAAAGCGCGGTATTCCCGTACCGGCTTTTGCCAGCGCTCTGGCTTACTACGACGGTTACCGCAGCGAACGGCTTCCGGCCAATCTATTGCAAGCGCAGCGCGATTATTTCGGCGCGCATACATACGAACGTGTGGATGCGCCGCGGGGTAAGTTTTTCCATACGCAGTGGACAGGACAGGAAAAGGATTAATGAAATACTGAATAAATGAATTGGTGGAATAATGGAGTGTTGGAGTATTGATTTTGAGGAATAAACCATGACATATCATGCTATGGGTTCGCCTGATGGCAAGTTATCTGCCGGAGATTTACAGAATTATCTCTTTAAGGCGCTGGATAAACTGGGGCAGCGGAAAAAAGTATTGGCCATTCCGCCGGATTTTACCCGTTTCCATTCTTTTGCCGGCCCTCTTACCAAAATGGCTTGGAAATACTATGGCGAACGGCTAACGGATATTTTACCGGCATTGGGCACCCATTCGCCCATGACGGAACAACAGATAAATACCATGTTCGGGGATATCCCCCGCAAGCTTTTCCGCATTCACGACTGGCGCAATGATGTGCTTACGTTGGGAGAAGTGCCGGCTGATTATATAACGCATATATCGGAAGGGAAGGTAAATTACGCCTGGCCGGTTCAGGTGAATAAGCTTCTTGTTAAAGGCGGCCACGATCTTATTCTTTCCATCGGGCAGGTGGTACCGCACGAAGTGATCGGGATGGCCAATTATAATAAAAATATTTTTGTAGGAACCGGCGGCGTCGAAGGCATCAACAAAAGCCATTTCCTGGGCGCCGTATACGGTATGGAACGCATCATGGGCCGGGCCGATAATCCGGTACGCCGGGTGTTGAATTATGCATCAGAAAATTTTGCGGCCTTTCTTCCCATTATTTATGTGCTGACCGTTGTTGGTAAAAACGCAGCCGGCGAACTGGTTGTAAAAGGTTTGTACATAGGCGATGATGCGGAATGCTTCGAAAAAGCGGCGGAATTATCGTTGCAGGTTAATTTTGAAATGTTAGATAAACAGTTGAACAAAGTCGTTGTATATTTAAACCCGGAAGAATTTAAAAGTACCTGGCTGGGCAACAAAGCCGTTTACCGGACAAGAATGGCCATTGCGGATAAAGGCGAATTAATCATCTTAGCGCCCGGACTCAAAGAATTCGGCGAAGACGCACAAATTGACCGGCTTATCCGGAAATACGGTTACCTGACCACGCCGGAGATTTTAAAGTTGACGGAAGAAAATGAAGATTTACGGAATAATCTCAGCGCCGCCGCGCATCTGATTCACGGCTCGTCGGAAGATCGCTTTAAAATCACATACTGTCCGGGACATTTGAGCAAGGCGGAAATTGAAAAGGTAAATTATAATTACGCTGAACTCGATTCAATGATGCGGAAATACAATCCGGCCGTTTTAAAGGATGGATTTAATACAATGCCGGATGGCGAAGAAATATTTTATATATCCAATCCGGCTCTCGGTCTTTGGGCATTTAAAGATAGATTTCAAACTTAAATAAAGGGAAATAGCATGAGTGAATTAACAATACGTAAAGACAATTGTGAATTGGATTTTTTATCATTAGGCGCGCTCGTACATAGGCTTGATCCGGGCGTGGTACCGTTCCGCAAGGCCCGGTTGGCGGAAATCCATGTTTCCGGAGGGGAATACAATGTGGCGGCAAACCTGTCCGATTGTTTCGGATTGAAAACAGGTATCGTTTCGGCCATGGTCGATTATCCCATCGGCGAGCTGGTACAGACGCGCATCCGTGAAATGGGGGTAAAAACATTTTTTAAACATTTCCGACACAACGGAGTGAACGGCCCGAACATCGCCACGGTTTATAGCGACCGCGGCTACAGCGTACGTCCGCCGGTGGTGTTTTATAACCGCTGTAACGAAGCGGCCGGTTTGCTAAAAAAAGGCGATATCGACTGGGAAATGATTTTTTCCGAAGGCGTGCGCTGGTTTCATTCCGGAGGTATTTTCGCGGCTCTTTCACCCACCACGTCCGACGTAATTATCGAGGGTATGCAGGCGGCTAAAAAAGCCGGAGCGGTGGTTTCCTTCGATTTGAACTATCGGGCTAAACTTTGGGCGCCCATCGGCGGTCTGGAAAAAGCGCAGCAAGTGCTGCGCAGTATTGTTGAAAATGTGGATGTCCTGATCGGTAACGAAGAAGATTTGCAGACCGGTCTGGGGATTCCCGGTCCGGAAGTGAGCGCTAAATCCAAATTCGATACCTCTAACTTTTTTACAATGATTGAAAGTACGGTGAAGGAATTTCCCAATATCAACATGGTCGCCACCACCCTGCGCGAGGTAAAATCGGCCAATCTGCATCACTGGGGCGCCGTGTTGTGGTATGACGGCGATAAATTCGAGACACCCAGAGCGGAATTGAATGTGCTGGACCGCATCGGCGGCGGCGACGGTTTCGCCACGGGCTTGATCTTCGGCCTGCTGGACGGCAGAAATACGGAGGAGGCTCTGCGGCTGGGCTGGGCGCACGGCGCCTTGTTAACCACTTTCCCGGGTGATACAACTATGGCCCGGTTACCCGAAGTGGAAGCCTTCGCCAAAGGCGGTAGCGCAAGAGTACAGCGGTAGATATTACGATATTTCGGGTTCAACGGCAGCAGGGGAATCCGTATGATATAAAAAGCGTCGGGGACAGCGGTCCCCGACGCTTTTCAGTAATCGAAATTCTAATTTATTTTACAAGTGTTATCCGTTTCGATACGGAAAAATTTCCCGCTTGCAACAAAACGATGTACTGTCCCGAAGGCATATTCGAGGCGTCCCATCTCATTTCGTGCACCCCGGCCTTCAGCCGACCTTCAAAAACCTCGGCGACTTTTTGTCCCAGCATATTGTAAATATTCAATTGGATCCTTTGCTTGCTGCCTTCCACAGGCACGGCCAGTCGTATGGTCGTTGAAGGATTAAAAGGGTTCGGGTAATTTTCATAAAGAGCAAACCCGGATATATCCACTCGCTTTACCTCAGGGTTTTCAATGGCGCTGGTAACGGGACTGAAAATATAGGCTGCGCCGGCGTTCGTCCATTGCGGGCTATCCGCCTGAAATGCCCCGCAGATATAATGAGGATTATTTATATCAACGGAATAACCAAAATCGTCTTCGGCTTCGGCATCGGAAGCGAAAATTTGTTCCGTTTGGCTCCAGGATCCGCTATTTCTTACAAACAGATACGCGGCTCCGGCGTCGGTAAGACCGCGCTTATCGTAAAGGTACGAACCAACGATAATGGAGTCGCCGGATATGGCAACCGACTTACCGAAACGAGCTCCTTCCTGCGGGCCGGAAGCGGCCAGCGTGGCCTGATGGCTCCATTGCTCTCTGGAATATATAAAAACATAAGCGGCTCCGGCGTTTGTCGCTGAGGTGTCTCTGTCCGCTTCTCCAATCACCACCGTATTCCCCGATACATCTACCGAACCTCCGAAATAGGCTTGTGTTTGAGGATTGGGCGCGGTTAATTTGGCATCCTGTACCCAGTCTCTTCCCGACGGTACAAAAACGTAAGCCGCTCCGGCATACGTTGTGCTGTTATCATAAAGCTTATCCCTTGCGCCAACTACAATATAATCTCCGTCCATAGATACCGCTATCCCGAAATGATCATAATCCGCCGGGTCCGAAGCCACCAATTTGGCTTTTTGGTTCCACGATGTTCCCGACCGCTGAAAAAGATAAGCGGCTCCGGCGTCCGTACCGCCATCATCGTCTTTTTCCGCTCCGACAACGGCATAGGTACCGTAAAGGGCGACGGATATTCCGAACCAATCACCGCTTTCCGTGTCCGAACCGATAATTTTGGCCTGTTGTCCCCAGTTATCCGTGCCGCCCGTGTTGCGGTAAAAAATATAGGCCGCGCCGGCGCCCCCGCCGCTGTCATCCTCTGCAAAAGCGCCTACGATGGCATAATCACCGTAAATGGCCACAGCCGACCCGAAATTATCGTTCGCTTCTCCATCGGAAGCGGTTAATTTTTTTTGCTGCACCCAGTCGCTTCCTGTCCAGTGAAAGATATAGGCGGCTCCGGCATTTGTGCCCAAATCGTCATCGTATGGGCTGCCGATGATGGCGTAATCGCCCCATACGGCTACCGATTTGCCAAAATTATCCGACGCCCCGGCATCGTCCGCCATTACGATAAATTCGTTGGCGAAAGACGCGCGGGCAAATAAAAGGGACAGCGTTAAAACAAATAATAATCTCAGCATAAAAAATCCTTTCATAGTTTTATTCTCTGATTTGATAATAGACGACACCTTTTTCTTTAATGCGTTGTTTATTTTATAAGTATCATTTTCTTTACTTGATTGAATTTATTGCCCACCTGTAAGTGGTAATAATAAACGCCGCTGGCTAAATCGGCAGCGTCGAAGGTAACGGAATAGTATCCGGCCGGTTGGTTGCCGGAAACCAATGTACGCACCTTTTGCCCAAGAGAATTGTACACCGTAAGTTGAACATTACCCCCAACCGGCAATTCGTAATCAAGGTTCGTCTTAGGGTTAAAGGGATTGGGATAATTTTGGTTAAGGGCAAATTCTACCGGTAAAAATTCAGCTTTTACCGAAACCGGTTTATACATGGTATTCTCTCCGTTCAAGCCAACCGATTCCAGTTTGTACCAATACGTTTTTCCGCTTTGTACCTTATGATCTTCCCAGGAATATTCATATCCAAAAGATCCCGAACCATGGCTGCTTAAGGAATCATTGTCTTTGTAACCGCTAACCAACATATAACCGTCGTTCTCTTTTTCCGATCTTAGAATATTAAATCCGATAATATTTTCTTCCGAAGCGGTGCTGAATTGGATATGTATGGCTTGTTTCGCAGTAGAAGAAACCTTTGCCGTAAAGTTTATTAATTTTACCGGCAATGAACTGTCAAAGTAAACAACGGCCTGGGGCGAAGGACTGGATGCGTTTTCATGGATGTCATAGGTGACGATTTTGTAATAAGAATTTTGTCCATCATAGGGATTGGTATCCAGATAGGTGGTATCCGTTGTATTGGCAATAAATGAAGAGGCATCCGGTGTAAAATCGCTGGTAAGCGAACGGTAAACCGCATAGTGGCTGACGTCCGGATCGGAAGTGTTTTTGTTCCATACCACCTGTACGGATTGATTACTCATCTGGCTTGCACTGGTTTGAGTAGCGGCAGAGGGCGAAAGATTATCCACGCTGTAGGCCGACTTTACCCCCGATGTCCAGATTTCTCCGTTATCCGTTGAAAAAGCGCTGACACTGTAATAAAAAACCGCTTTGGATCGGGAAGTGGAATCGTAATTGGTTTTGGCCGTGTAGGAATAGTATGTTTTATAGGAGGCATTCACTTCGGCGATTTCCTGCCAGGCATAGGCGCCGTTTATTTTACGCGGACTGCCGTACACAATGTATTTATTTACACGTCTGTCGGCGGCGTTATCATAGGCGCAGCGGCTCCATTTGATGCGCACATACCCGCCCTGATCGTTGGGCACATCCGAAACGGAAAACAAACCGGGTTTTACGGCCAGCGGTGAAGAGAAATAGATGTAGGCCCTGCCGTTATCCTCAATACCATATTTGTCCGCTCCTATAATGACATCTTTATAACCATCGCCGTTAACATCACCTGCCGATGAGACGGAGCGGCCAAAAAAATCCGCTCTTACACCGTGTATAATAATATCAGCGGTATTATCCATATAGGCGGCATTACCACCGAAAAAGATATATGATTTGCCAATATAAAATGACCCAACAATTACATCATCATAACCGTCGCCATTCACGTCACCTGC
>DRQG01000041.1 GCA_011369465.1 Caldithrix abyssi | reverse complement strand
CGTAATAATTCTTGTCCAAAATAGAAATTATAACGCTATCCTGCCTGAAGAAAATGTTAACTCACCCCCTTTCCCGCCACAGGCGGACAGGCTTTCCCTCTCTCTTTCGAAAAGAGAGGGGGACTAAGGGGGTGAGTTGGCGGACAGGCACGCCACGGCGCACAAGCAGATATTATAATGAAGATAATTGTATCGTAACTCTTTATAAAACAATGCTTGTTTTTACCATAATAAATTATTTTGGACAGCAATGAATCGTAATATAAATATCCATCCGGAATAGAATAATGGAATAGTGAAGTGTTGGAATACCCGGCGTTTCGAATCAATCCATCAATTCATTATCCCAACAAACCATAAAAAAAGCCATTCCGCCGGTGCGGGATGGCTTTCATTTAGGCGAGGAAGCTCCCGGTGATTTGTAGGATTGAAACTACCCGGGAATTTCCTCTTTTTTTTGTTTTCATTATACAACTTTGCGTAATTTAGTGTTGTGACTTACGGCAAAGGTTTGGCCCGATTGCAATTTTTTTGAGCATTGGTATGAAAAAAATTTTACTCATCCACACCGGCGGAACATTCGGGATGGTGCCTTCGCATCCGAACAAAATTTTGAAACCCGGTAGTTTCCAGAATGAAGTGCTAACCCGCGTCCCAGAGCTGCAAAAACTGGCAGCCATTGATGTAGCCATACCCTTCAATCTGGACAGCTCGGATATCGCCGGTGAGGAGTGGGACATTTTGGGCCGTCTTATTTTTGAAAATCTGGATGACTACGACGGCTTTGTCGTGATCCACGGCACAGACACCATGGTTTACACGGCTGCGGCGCTGTCCTTCTCATTGTCCAATCTGCCCAAACCCGTTGTGCTTACCGGTTCCCAGCGGCCGCTGTCCAAACTGCGTTCCGACGCCCGTTTCAATTTAATTGATGCTGTGGAACTGGCCACGATGGAAATACCGGAAGTGATGATTGTTTTCGGCGGACATGTTCTACGGGGCAACAGAGCCAAAAAAATAAGTGTTACCCGTTACGAGGCCTTCGATACGCCCAATTTCCCCCATCTCGGAGAGATCGGTCTGCATATCGAAATCAAAAAGCAGCATCTGCAATCACCGGATAAGTCGATGGCGTTTTTCCCGGGCTTCCGGCAGCAGGTGGCCGTGATTTCCGCGCAGCCCGGGTTTGCACCGGACTATCATATCCCTTTGCTGCACAGCGATTTAAAGGCCTTTATTTTGCTTGGATTCGGCTCGGGCAACCTGCCGGCGCGTTCTTTTGACTGGACGCCGTTTGTTAAAGAAGCAACTCAAAACGGAAAACCTGTGTTCATCGGCAGTCATTCCCCGCATGGCCGCATTGATCTGAATTTATACGAATGCGCCCGCCGGGCTATGGAAGCGGGTGCGGTGGGTTTGGGTGAAATGACCTATGAGGCGGCCTATGTTAAACTACAGAAAATACTGGTAAAGAGCACTAAAATGGACGATATTATAGCTTTGATGGAACAGAACTGGGCAGGTGAAAAGTAGTTATGTGGAATCCCTTTCGCCGCGAATATGCCAAGGTGGTTTTTTCTTCCGATTATATTTACGGTTTGCCGGCCGTTGGCGAGCATAAAACCTTTGACCTGTGGAAATATAAAAAAATTCGGGATAAGCTGGTAAAAGAAAAACTGCTTAAACGCCGCAATATTCTGCAACCGGAGCTGTGCAGCTACGATGAATTGCGGCTGGTCCATACCGAAACTTATTTACGCAAATTACAGGATCCGCAATATGTAAGCCAGATTTTAAAAATCGGCACGGTAGATATGTTTTACAATTCCATTTTGGAATACTATCGCGCCGTAACCGGCGGCACCCTGCTGGCCACGGCCTATGCGGTACGCTGGAATATGCCGGCCTTTAATCTGGGCGGCGGGTTTCACCATGCTCATCCCGACCGGGCCGAAGGGTTTTGCCTGATCAATGATGTGGCCATAGCCATCGAAAAATTCCGTAAATTGCGGCGCGGATTTAAATTTATGATCATCGATCTGGATTATCACCAGGGCAACGGTAATCTGCTCTATTTTAAAGATGATCCCAATGTATTTACCTTTTCCATTCATGCCGATTCCTGGGTGGAAATGGACAGGCCGCAGAATAAGGATATTTTATTGCCCAAAAATTGCACCGACGAGTTATATATGAATACGCTTACGAGAGAATTGAATGATAGCTGTCTTCAGTTTCGGCCGGATGCGGTATTCTATATTGCCGGTTCCGATCCCTACGAGAAAGATACCCTGGCGGGTATGGGCATCTCCCGGGAAGGTATGCTGGAACGTAATGTGTTTGTGTATAAAAAAGTCCGGGCGGCCAATCTTCCGCTTATAGTGCTGGCTGGCGGAGGGTACGGTAAGGAAAGCTGGGTTGTCTATTATGACTTTATCCGCTATGCCTTAAAAAATAAGGTACGAGTTCATGGAAATTCCTAAAAAATATTGGCAAATCGCCAAACGCTTGACTACGGCCCAATTGCAAAAAGAAACGGACGACAGGGTTTCTCTGGATGAAGGCGATCTGTTCAATATAAATATCGGGAAACGGGGGCACAGTTATTTTTTAGGCTATTATTCCGAAGAAGGCCTGAAACTGGCTCTGGAAAAATACGGCATTGTCGAAGAATTGGCCAAACGCGGGTTTACCAATTTGGTTTACCGTATGGATACCGGCGATCCCTATGTGCATCGCCTTACTATTTATGATGGAAAAGCCCATCCCCGACACATGCTGATTGAATCTGTATTGAAAAGAGAACGCAAAAAACTGCAACTGCCTTTTGAACACAAAATGAACGGTTACACTTTTGAGGCGCTGTCTATCGAATGGATGTGCATGCAGAATCCGCGCGCATCCTTCTCCAAAGAGCACCCTCAGCTCCCCGGGCAAAACTACCCGGGGCTGGGTATGGCTTCCAAAGCGGTTATTATTCTGATGCTCATTGCCTGGCGTCTTCGTTTGGCCGGTTTAATCAACACACCGGATCACTATCACAACGCCTATATATATTCGCGCATTTTCTATTATCTTGATCCGGAAATGCAGGCGCGTCTGACGGCGCTCAGCCGGGATATGAAGAAATACGATCTGGTAAAAGTGGCCTGGGCGTTGGAATGGGGCGCCGTAATCGACGAAAGCAGCGGCAAGCCGGCCCTGTGGCAGGCCGCTCCTCAGGTAGTTCCTCTGGATGAAAAATTGAAAGCGTTCTTTAATTCGTCTTCTTATAATAAATATGTGAAAGAGCAAAGTAAAAAATATCGATTTCGACTGGATGAGGAAATATATACTACAATGAATAAAAAAAGGAGAACCGAATGAAGTTAAAGGCCATCCAACTGCGCAAAGGTAATATCATTTTATTCAACAACGATCTTTACGTATTAACCGATGTTATGCACATTACTCCGGGTAAAGGCCAGGCGGTAATTCAGACAAAGATGAAAAATATAAAAAGCGGAACCAATGCGGAAAAGCGCTTCCGTCCGGACGAGTCGGTGGAAAAAGCCGATTTGGAAACGCGGAAAATGGAATTCTTATATGATGACGGTCCGGACTACTATTTTATGGATCAGGAAACCTACGATCAGATTCCCATCAATGCGGAGCTGCTTGGGGACGCCACGTATTATCTGCTGCCCAATACGGTAGTTGATGTCAGTTTTTATGAAAATGCACCCATCGGGGTGGAACTGCCGTTTACCGTGGAATTAAAAGTGGTGGAAACCGAACCCACCCTCAAAACAGCCACAGTAACCTCATCCTATAAACCGGCCGTGCTGGAAACCGGCCTCAAAATACAGGTACCCCCGTTCATCGAAGAGGGCGAAGTGATCCGTGTGGATACCCGTGACGGGAAATATTTGGAACGAGCCAAATAGGTGCTGCAACGGCGGCGCCTATTCCTATTCTTTTTTTAATCTTTAGGCGAAAAATGCCGATATGGACATCTTATCCTTCATGAATGGGTTCAATCAGGAAGATGAAACATTCGTTTAAAATCAAATATATTTTAGTCACCCCACTGCTTGGTGCATTGTTAATAAGTATCATTGCTTTGTTTTTACTGCATTCCGTCTCTGAAGCTCAAAAAAAATATCTTTTAGAATCCTTCAGCATTCGCGTGCAACAAATTAATGATCGCATCGACAAACATACGGATTTTATTACCGAGTATTCGGAACAGTTTATAAATGAATTGAAAAACGATCCTCAGATTGTGTACGCAGCAATTTATTCCAACGACAAAGTGACGATTTTCCCCTCAAATTTTATATCCATTCATCAGATTCGTCATCAACAAGAGGGCCGGATTACGGAATATAATCAAAAACAGATTTTACCGGTTAAACTGCCGCTTGTCGACAAACGTTTCAATCAGGTTTTAGAGTTATATGCCGGTCTGAAGGCGGATGAGTTGCTAAAGGATTATTCCGCACAACGCAATTTCGTCATTATTGTTATTTCCGTTTTTTTGCTGCTGGCGGTTTTACTGGTATTTTGGTTGGATCGGTTTCTGCAACTACCTCTTAAACGAGCCATAAATAAAATGGGACTGCTGGCCGGAGGGCAGACCAATATTTCCGGTGAGCAGACCATTGTGGCCGAACTGCAAACGATGAATACCTATCTGGAAAAAATTGACTACTACATATTGCTTTTAAAGAAACGCAGCCACAAGTTGGAGGAATCCCGAAACAAAAAAACTAAGGAAATTCAACGCGTTAAAGAGAATCTGAACAATGAGCTGGAATTGATGTATTCACTGGCTCAGTTACCGGTAGAACTGAATGAAGAAAACGATACAGACAGCCTTTTTCATCGATTGAATAAAATTCTCACCCGCCAGTTCAAATTCGATTTCAGTTTTGTTTTCCTTCATAAAGGCGAGGTGTATCAATATCACAGCTCGGAAGTGAAGGGCCTGCAAATGGTTAACGAAAAACTGGCCGCAAGTTTTGCCGAGTATCGTTTTGATCCGGACACGATTCGGCAAAACGGACAGATTATCCCATTTGTTTCCGAAAAGCCCCCCTTTGCAGAATTATTGCAAAAAATGAACATTAACGGTGTGTTTGCACATTTACCGATTCCGCAAATTGGTTTATTGGTGGTGGGATATCTGGACCAAAAGAAAAGAATAAAGCAGGATGATTTGCGCCGCCTGCTGATGATAAGCCATATCATCGCCTATCGTGTGGAAAACCTGGAAGCGATCGATATACTGAGACGCAGTTTGCGGATTCGGACAAACGAACTGGAAAGTTCACATCAGTTTCTTATGGAATCGCTGCAGGAACGGGATGCTATGATTAAACTGGTCTCGCACGATTTGAAGGCGCCCTTGCGCAATGTTTCGGGACTGGTGGATTCTATCCGCCGCAAGTATGATGACCAGCTCAGCAAAGATATCCAGGAACGTCTGAACAGGATAAAAAGCAATATGGACAAAGAAATGAAGATGGTGGAGGATATCCTGGATAGTTTCAAAGCGCTGGAACAGAAGGAACAGTCTGATAAAGTGGACCTGAATATTGTGGTACAAAGAATTCGCGATGAACTACAATTTGAAATAGATCAACAAAATATTTCATTTACAGTGGATAGTCAGTTACCGGTTTTCTATTCGAATGAACATATTATCGAGCATGTTCTGCTCAATATTATTGATAATGCCTGCAAAAGTTTCGACGATCCGCGTGGAAATAACAGGATTAAAATTACGGCAGCCGAGACGAATCACGAAGTGATCATCAGAATTTCGGACAACGGTCGCGGTATTCCCAAAGACAAACAGGAAACCATCTTTAAGCCATTTACACAACTGTCCACCGGACAATCCGCAAGAAAATTAGGCGTAGGGCTTGGGCTGGCTTTGATTCGGAATTTTATGGAAAAAATCAACGGCCGTATCCAGCTGGAAAGCGCCCCGGGGAAAGGATCTACCTTTATCCTTCATTTGAAAAAATAGAGAATGGAGCGTACAGACTATGTCTCGCATACATATTTTAATTATTGAAGATGACGAAGATCATGCTTTTCTGGAACAGGATATTCTGACCGATGAGCTGGATTGCACTATTGATCTGATTGCCTCGAAACGGGAATTGACCGAAGAGCTTATTGAAAAAGCGGATATCGTTTTGCTGGATTTCAATCTGCCCGATGCCCTGGGTGATGAAATATTGAATATCATTCATAATAAAAGCGATATACCGGTTGTAATTATCACCGGCGATGAGCAACTGCAAACCGCTATAAGAACATTAAAGAGCGGCGCGGCCGATTTTTTGGTGAAATCGCCTCAAAGCATTGCCTTGCTGCCGCAGACCGTTATCCGTACGTTAAAGGATTATGAGACCAGGAAAACACTGGAAAGAGAACAGAAAGAAAAAGAGGAACTGAACACAAAAATTGAAACTCTTAAACAGGTGCTTACCACGCTGGCTCATTATATCAACAATTCCACTACCACCATTTCCGGTTATTCACAATTGTGTATAAAGGATCTTTCCGATCAAACCCGCTGCGAAAAACTTGCCAAAATCGGTATCCGGGAAACGCACAAAATTACCCTGGTTTTGCAGGAACTGGAACGCTTTGTAACGGATATGGAAATAAAAACCACCCATTATGCCAACATTCCCGACGCCATGTTTGCCATTGAGGAAAATCTGAAAAAGAAAATGGATGATCTGCTTTAACCGGCCTATTTGATGTATAACGCTTTTTGGGTTACGGATAAGCGGCCATCGCTTAATTGTACCAGATATACGCCGCTCGAAACATCATAGGCATTCCAGGTGAATGAATAATTTCCCGTGTTCAATCTTGCGGTAACCAGCGTGGATATCTTTCGTCCGCTTAAATCGTAAATGCTCAAATCGTATTGCCCGTCTTTCAGAATCTCAAAATCAATTTGCATACTGCCGTTAAAAGGATTGGGGTATAAACGTATGATCCTAAATTCCGTAATTTCCGGCGCGGCTGGCTGTCGTAATATTGTGGCTGTGATTATACTAAAAGAAACGGTATCGGCTTGCAGAGAATCGTATTTATAGTAGGGCGTCATCAGACCATAGTAAAGATTCGGCGGCAGCGGATAAAATGAGCGGTCGATTTGAGTGTACCAGGTGTGGGTAAGACTGTCTCCCGGAGAAAGTATGATGGTCTCAAAACTATCCGAAACGACCGATCCGTCCCAGTTTTTCCCCGAAGAGTCAATCAGGCTCCATTCAAAAAATGACCAGCCCGTGGGTATGTCGAATACCAGAGTATCGGCGCTGACGTTTATCATCCGGGCGTACCACTGCACCCGTTCCGTTGTTACATAAACGGGTTTATCGGTTCGTATTTCATATAAAATTTCCGATGTTTGGATCTGTGCAAATAAGGGGAAAAATACAGCGAACAAACCAACCAAAAGAGTGAATGCTTTCATACACTCCCTCCTGCACATTTTTAAGATGACTAAAAAATATATCAGGAATCGCATCAGGTCAACATTTTTTTTAATTAAAACAGCGCCGGTTAAACCTTGCAAATATTAATGTTTTTTATTGCATTTTTATGCAAAATTAGCTACACTGCCCATCAATATTTTTACGGATATATGTACAAACAAAACGGTAAAACGATGAGCGACCATTCTGCAAAAAGGAAAATTCCCGTAGCCGTTTTAGGCGCCACGGGCAGCGTCGGACAAAAATTTATCCAGCTATTGGAAGATCACCCCTGGTTCGAGATTCATGCGCTGGCTGCATCGGATCGATCCGCAGGGAAAGCATACCACAAAGCGGTCAACTGGTTTATGGATTCACCTCTTCCGGAGAGAATCGCTAAAACAGAAGTGCAAGCCTGTCGTCCTTCAATGGATTGTCCCCTGGTGTTTTCGGCTCTGGATGCTTCGGTAGCCGGGGATATCGAAGAGGACTTTGCCCGGGCAGGCTATGTGGTGGTTTCCAATGCCCGCAATCATCGATACGACGCCCATGTGCCCCTGCTTATCCCGGAAGTAAACCCGGATCATTTACAACTGCTTGCGCATCAACCCTATGGCAAAGGGAAGATTGTCACCAATCCCAACTGCTCCACCACCGGAATGGTTGTAGCGCTAAAACCTTTAATGGACGCCTTTGGTCTGGATGCCGTGCAGGTTGTAACCATGCAGGCGCTTTCCGGTGCAGGCTATCCCGGCGTTTCCTCGCTGGACGCAATGGATAATGTGATCCCCTTTATTGGCGGCGAGGAAGAAAAAATGGAAAAAGAACCGCTTAAAATTTTGGGTAGTCCGGAAAACGGACGGGTCAAATCAGCGGATTTCCGGGTAAGCGCTTCCTGCAATCGTGTTCCGGTAGTGGACGGCCATCTGGAATCGGTGGCCGTGCGTTTCAAAAGCAAATTTACGCTATCCGATGTAATTGCGGCATTGCGCGAGTTTACTCCGGAAATTCAAAAATACGGATTACCTTCTTCTCCCCGAAATACCATCCATTATTTTGAACAGGATCACCTGCCACAGCCGCGACTTCAGCGGAATCTGGAAGGAGGGATGGCCGTAAGCGTGGGGCGTGTGCGTGAATGTTCCGTGCTGGATGTGAAATTTACCGTACTTTCCCATAATACGGTGCGCGGCGCTGCGGGAGGCGCCATTTTGAACGCTGAGTTGCTAAAAATAAACGGTTTGATCCATTAATATTTTCACATGTATTCGGTCCGAATTTCGGGCTATAATATTTTTATCCATAAAAAGCGGCAGGCTTCGTATTTGCTTTGATTTTACGCTCCTAATTTTTAACTTACCGTTTTACCTGCTTTGTTAATTCCCGGTTTGGGGTAAATTCTTGACATTCAACTAAAATTGTAGAAGGAGCTTGTGATATGCCGTTTAATCTGAGAAATCGTCATTTTTTAAAATTGCTGGATTTCAGCGCGGAAGAAATTCAATTTTTGTTGCAGCTATCCAAAGACCTAAAGGCGGCAAAATACGGCGGCTATGAACAGCCCCGCCTGACCGGAAAGAATATCGCACTCATCTTCGAAAAAACCTCTACCCGCACCCGCTGCGCCTTTGAGGTGGCGGCCTATGATCAGGGCGCTCACGTTACCTATCTCGGTCCTTCCGGCTCGCAGATCGGCCATAAAGAATCAATGAAAGATACGGCGCGGGTGCTGGGCCGTATGTACGACGGTATCGAATACCGGGGATTCGGACAGGCGATTGTGGAAGAACTGGCCCGCTATGCCGGCGTGCCGGTGTGGAACGGTCTGACCGATGAATTCCATCCCACACAGGTATTGGCCGATTATTTAACAATGATGGAATACAATCCGAAACCGCTGAATGAGATGGCCTATTGCTACCTGGGCGACGCCCGGAACAACATGGGCAATTCTTTGCTGGTGGGCGGTGCCAAACTGGGTATGGATGTGCGCCTCTGCGCCCCGAAACAAAACTGGCCCGACGAAACACTCATCCGGCAATGCCGTGAAATCGCCCAACAAAGCGGTGCGCAGATTACCCTGACCGAAGATGTGGCCGAAGGCGTGAAAGGGGTGGATTTTCTGTACACCGATGTGTGGGTATCCATGGGCGAACCGGTTGAAGTCTGGGAAGAACGGATTAAGCTGCTCAAACCGTATCAGGTTAATAAAAAAGTGCTCGAACTGACCGGCAACGCTGAGGTGAAATTTATGCACTGCCTGCCCGCTTTTCACAACCGCGAAACCAAAGTAGGCGAGGAAATTTATCAAAAATTCGGTCTGGACGGGATGGAAGTAACCGAAGAGGTCTTTGAATCCGAACATTCCGTTGTGTTTACCGAGGCCGAAAACCGGGTACACACTATTAAAGCCGTGATGGTGGCTACCCTGGGCGCATAGATAAAACAGGCTGTTCCAGATGAGGTATGGTCATGTACCGGCAAATAAAATATTTTTTTTCAGCGTTTGTTTTGTTTCTTTCTTTATCCTGCGCTCAGCAGAAAACGGATGTTGTGTTTTTAGCTGTGGAAGGAGCTGCCCATAGCGATATTGAGGCCATCCGGGAATTTCTGGAAAAGGATGCCTTATTCCGAGTACGCGTTTTACAACCCGGTGAAACCGAACTTCAGGCTGCAGGGCAGCCTGTCGTTTACTGGCTGCACTTACCGGATTCAATTTCGTATGCGCAATGGATGGCTGCGCCTTCCAATCTGGACTTTCTGAAACGTCTGTACGGCAAAGCAGGTATTCTGCTTAGCGGATATGCGGCGCTGCTTCCCCATAAAATGGGTATCGAGTCCGGCCGGCCCGAAGTAAGGAATATCGAAATAAAGGATGATTGGTCTTTTGACCAGCGCGGTTTGCAGAGCTGGCAGGGCCATGTGGTTTTCAATGATTTGTTCGGCGGTTGTTTTGTATGGGACGCCTACGAAAACCACCGTTTAACGCGCATCGGTTATTTTGGCAGCCGTTTTCCGCAGGAAGGCCGGGTGGTTGCGGTAGAAAAATCATTCATCACAATTCATCCGCAAAATAAACTGCTTATCGAATACAGCAAAAATGGCAAAGGATTGCTGTCTCTGGGCGCCTTTGTCCGCTTCGATATAGCCAATCATAAACGGTATAAGCTGGAACATCTTCTGCGCAACAGCCTGCGCTATCTGGCCGGCCGGCTGCCGGCAAAAGGCAACACCTATTGGCAGGAAATGTCCTACACACCGCACCGTTTCCCGGTTTCCAAAACCCGGCGTCCGGCCAATATACAAAAATTTAACCCCCAAAAGTCCAGCGGTCTTGTATTGCAAAGGAATCCGGCGCAAAATCAGTTTTATGATCTGGCCGGCCGACGCATCCTGATCATGGGCCATGAGAACGGCGGCGTGGATGAAGTTTGGGTGCACCCTTTTCGTGTCCTGCGTGATTTCCGGACCGGTTTGATAATCGGGGACAGCGTACTTTGGTTAAATACGTTAAAGCCGCGGATTGAAATTCGTCCCGAGTCCATCACCCGCTATTATGAAACGCCGCTGGGTTCTGTAAAAGAAATTATTTTTCCTTCGCTTCATCTGCCGTCGATGACCGTGCGGTATGAATTTTCCGGCGCCGATTCGATTCGTCTGCTGGTGCGGCTACGCAGCGATTTGCGCTGGATGTGGCCCTATGATGAGTATGCCCTGGGTGCGGTACAGTACGGATATGACGCCGACCGGGATGTTTTGCACATCAAAGACGCCAGCGGCCGATTTTACTGTCTTGTGGGCAGCCAAAGCAGGCCGGAAATGCATCTGACCGGCCCTTTTAAAACCATTGAATTTGATCAAAATAAACTGATCGGCGATACGACTTCGCTCAATCAGGTTTTTCATGCAGTGGTGTATAAAATAAAGCGTGATTTACAGATAACCATTGCCGGTTCGGATCAGGGCTTAAAGGACACAGGCCCGGCTTTTCGGCGTATGCTGGCCTATTCTTCCGTGGAATATGACCGACTTGCCGATCATTATAAGCGGTTGACCGATCGCTATCTGAGTTTCGAATCACCCGATAAAGAATGGAATGCGCTGTGGAAGTGGACCCTGGTAGGCATCGACCGTTTTTTTACGCACACACCCGGGCTGGGAAGCGCGTTGGTTGCCGGTTTCGCCACCACAGCCCGCGGCTGGGACGGGCGGCACAAAATAAGCGGGAGGCCCGGCTATGCCTGGTATTTTGGCCGGGACGCCGAATGGTCGGCCTTTGCCATTGCCGATTACGGAGATTTTGGCAAGGTACGCCGGCAGTTGGAATTTTTTCAGAAATTCCAGGATGAATCGGGTAAAATTTTTCATGAACTTTCCACTTCCGGTGTGGTGCATTACGATGCGGCCGACGCTACGCCTTTGTATGTTATTCTGGCTGCTTATTATTTACGTGCCTCGGGCGATCTCGATTTTATCCGGCAAAGCTGGCCCCATATTGAAAAAGCGATGGATTATCTCTACAGTACCGATACGGATGGGGACGGCCTGATTGAAAATACCAACGAAGGCCACGGCTGGGTGGAAGGCGGTCGGCTTTGGGGCGCGCATACCACACTGTATCTGGCCGGACTCTGGGCGCGCGCTCTGCAGGATGCAGCCGAGTTGGCCGGTTGGCTTCATTACAAAGATCTGAAAAAACAGTATTTGCAGGATTACAATCGGGCTGCCGAAAAATTGGAAAAAGAATTTTGGAACAAAAGGGATTCCTTCTTTTTCTATGGTCTGTGGCCTGACGGGCAAATGAACGATGAAAAAACAGTTCTGCCGGCCACCATGCTGTATTTCAATCATCTCGATCCCGACAAAGCCGATAAAACGCTGCGATATTATGGCACAAACGGTTTTTCTACGGACTGGGGTGTACGCATTTTAAGCAGTGCTTCCCCCTTATTCAATCCCCGGGGGTACCACTACGGAAGCGTCTGGCCGCTTTTCACCGGCTGGGCCGCTTTGGCCGAATATGCCTATGGTAGGCCGCTACAGGGGTTTACCCATATAACCAACAATCTGTATATCAAAAATCATTGGGCGCTTGGCTTTGTGGAAGAAGTGATGAACGGCGCCCGCTACCAGCCCTCAGGGGTGTGTCCGCACCAGTGCTGGTCGGAAACCAATATTGCCCACCCGGCTATCAGCGGCATGCTGGGTTGGCGGCCCGACGCTCTGCATAACAGCGCCGTTTTGCAGCCGGCCGTTCCGCCCCAGTGGGATAGTTTGGCCGTAAAGAATTTACGGGTGGGGCAGTCCCGGCTGGGCTTCCGTATGATCAGAAAGGAAAATGAGACTCAGTTTCGTTTTAAGCTGATACAGGGACCGCCCGTGAAAATACAGCTTAAGCCCTGGTTTCCGCTAACCACTCGACTGGTAACGGTGCGCAGCGATAAGGATTTTCAGCGGGAGGGGCAGTTAGACGAAGAAGGTGGGTTAAAGCAACCGCTTGCCTTCAATTTAGCCGATGAACAAAACATAGTTTTTGGACATCGCGGCGGCATCAGCATGCTGCCTGTTTTGCCCCGGCCCTCACCCGGACAATCATCCAATGGGTATCGTATCGTTGAACAAAAACAAATCGGCCGACGTTTATTGGTGAACCTGGAAGGGAAAAGGGGAACGACCGCTGTGTTTCGACTAAAAGCGGCAAAAGGATTAATTGAATCGATTGACGGTGTGGAAAGCATTACGCCGGAAAGAGGAAATATTTTTGCCATCCGGGTATCCTTTCCGGAAGAGAAACAGGAATTTTGCAGCAAACAAATCGTTATCCATATTTCCGATACATTTTATAAAAAAAATAAATAGGTTAAAAATAACTTTCTATAGAGAAAAAAGGAAATGACTAAAAAATCAATTCATTTACTCCTGGTACTATTGTTAGCGCTAATCGCCTCCTGTGGGAAACAACCCGGGCCGCAAAAACGGGAAACCCGGGCTGTGTGGATGTCGCGTTTTGAGTATGCGCAGGGTAAAACGGCCAAACAGGCCAAAGCGTATATCCGTGACAGCTTTCAGAAATTTGCCGCTGCCGGATTCAATACCGTCTTGTTTCAGGTGCGCGGCCAGGCGGATGCTTTTTATCGCTCGCAATATGAACCGTGGTCAAAAATGCTGAGCGATATGCTGGGCAAAGACCCGGGCTGGGATCCGCTGCAATTTGCCATCAGCGAGGCACACGCCAGCGGACTGGATTTACAGGCCTGGATCAACACTTTTCCCGCCTGGAAAGCGGAACAAGCCCCGCCGGATACATCTCTACCCCTGCATCCGCTGCTGGCCCATCCGGAATGGGTGGTGTGCGACAGCGCCGGTAACCCCATGAAACCGAAAGCCGGCTACATCACCTTTAGCCCGGGCATTCCCGCCGTGCAGAAACATATTATCAGGGTAGTGGAAGATATCGTTACCCATTACGATGTGGACGGCATTCATTTCGACTATATCCGCTATCCCGAGCAGACCCGCGAGCTGGGCTATTCTCATGATTCTCTCAGCATTGCCCGATTTCAGTCGTTGAAGGATAATCCCGGGCAATTTGAATGGAATATCTGGCAGCGCGAGCAAATCAACAATTTTGTAACACAAGTATATAACCGCATTACGGCGCGCAAACCCTGGGTGACGGTTTCCGCAGCAGTGATCGGCCGCCATGCCGGCGCGGGTTGGACCGGTTATGATGCGGTATTACAGGACGCCCGGCGCTGGATGGCCACGGGTAAAATCGACCAAATATATACCATGACCTACCACCGTATCGGTCATCCAAAGCTACCTTTTGAAGAATCCCTGCGCCAGTGGAAATCCATGGATTACCTGGGCCGATTGATCATTCCCGGCATTGCGACGTATAAAGTGGGAAAGGCCTATGACTGGGATGAAATCTGGCGGCAAATAGAAATGGTGCGGCGGGAAAATTTTCCCGGGATGGTTTTCTTTTCGGCGAACAGCGTGCTAAAAGCGCTGAGTGAAATTGCGGATGATTATTATCCGGCAGTGTCTCTTCCCGAGGCGATGGCCTGGAAAAACGTACCGACCGTGAAACCGCATGGCCTAAGGGTGGAAATAGTGGAAGACGGTTATATTTTTACCTGGGAAGCAGACAGTGCGGTATCGCGTTATGTAATCTATATGGGTGAAGATACGTCTAATCCGGAAAATATCGTGGCTATTTTACCGGGAATTCGCGGCAGCTTTCGTTTAAAACACGATAATGAAAACGTCCAGCCACATTTCTATTTGACGGCTGTAAATCGGGCCGGGCTGGAAAGCGAAACAGTTGCCTTTGCAATAGAGAAAAACGAAAAGTAATGATGGAGTATCGGAGTATTGGAGTGTTGTTAGTTTCACTGCTGTAAATTTTTTTCATTACTCCAATGCTCCATCACTCCATCATTTCCTCTTTTTAAATAATAAAGTGGTTAGGCTATGGATAAATTACAACTACTTAAAGCATTCCAATCCGGCGCAATCGATCGCCGTGCTTTTTTGGTCCGGCTGTCGGCGCTTTCTGCGGCTACTCTGCTGCCGGCTTGTACGGGCGATCAAAAGGAGGCCCGCAATCCGCAGGTTTTTACCGAGGAAGAATGGCAGCGCCTGCAAATCGCCCAGGAACATCTTTTTCCGCACACGGATGACGGTCCCGGCGCCGGTGATGTTAACGCGGCCGCCTATCTGCAGAATGTACTGCTCGATCCCAATGGCGACGCCGAGGAACAGGAATATCTTAAAAAGGGTCTGACCTGGCTGGAGGAAGAAGCGCAGGAAGTGCTGGGACGAAAATTTGTGCGTCTTAACGCCGATGAGCGCGAGCGGGTGCTGCGCAGCATGGCCGGTCACGGTTGGGGCGAACGTTGGATTTCGCTGGTGTTGCTCTACATCTTCGAAGCGCTGTTGGCCGATCCGTTGTATGGCGGCAATCCGGATGGCGTCGGCTGGGCCTGGCTGGATCACAATCCCGGTTATCCTCGTCCCCCGGCGGACAAAATTTACGGAAAATTGAAAATATGATTAGGGATGACCACAGAGTGCACAAAAAAGCGCAGAGAAATATTGGCTTAAAAAAGCTTATATCTTAGTGTTTTATAAGTCTTTGTGGTTGTACTTAAAATAGAAAGATAAAGATGGGCTATGATTTTGATGTATGCGTAATCGGCAGCGGGGCAGGGGGAGGCCCGGTGGCTTATGAGCTGGCCAAAGCCGGGCGTTCGGTGCTGGTGTTGGAAAAAGGCCCCTGGTTCAGGACGGAGGATTTTTTTAAAGATGAAATCGTCTGTTGCCGGCGCAGCGTGTACACCCCCAATCTGCGCGATGAACGCCACGTTATAGAGGATACGGACGAAGAAGGCAACTGGACAGCCGAATCCACCTACGATACCGGGCGCGACTTCTGGAACGGCAATATGGTGGGCGGCTCGTCCAATTTGATGAGCGGTTTTTTTCATCGCAACAAACCGATTGATTTCCGTCTTTTGTCCGAATTCGGACCCATCGAAGGCGCCAATATCGTGGATTGGCCGATTAGCTATGAAGACCTGGAGCCTTATTATGCCAAAGTAGAGCGTGAGGTGGGCGTTTCCGGAAAAGTGGTACCCCATCCCTTTCAGGAACCGCGCTCAACACCGGATTTTCCATATCCGCCTCTGGCCGAACATCCTATCTCGTCGTGGATAGACAAAGCCTGTCATAATCTTGGATATGGTGTTTTCCCGGTACCGCGCGCCATTTTGCCCCAACCGGCGATGGGACGCAACGCCTGTTCCTATTCCAATTACTGTGGTAGTTACGGTTGTTCCACCGGCGCCAAGGGCAGTTCGCGAGCCGCCTTATTGGATCATGCCGTAAAAACCGGTAAATGCGAAATCCGGCCGCACTCTTTTGTCTATCGTTTGGAAAGCGACAACAGCGGCAAGGTTATTGCCGCGCACTATTACGATCGACAGGGTATAGCTCGGCGCGTGGATGCCAAAATATTTGTGGTGGCCTGTCAACCGATTGAAACCGCCCGGCTGCTGTTAATGTCGCCCGGGCCCAGGCACCCTGACGGATTGGCCAACAACAGCGGACAGGTGGGCAAAAACCTGCTCTTTTCCGCCGGCGGTTCGGGAACGGGGGATATTCTTTTCGAAGATTATGACGAGGGAACGGTGGCCAGTCTTAAGATCCGCGGTTTGTTCGTTAACCGTGCTTTTCAGGATTGGTATGTTATCGACGATAAACGTTTTGGCAAAAAAGTGAAAGGCGGAACGGTGGAATTTCTTTTCCGCCATGCCAATGCCATCAGCCGGGCCAACGCCCAGAAATGGGACCAAAACGGGCAGTTACTGTGGGGCGTTCCTTTGAAACAGAAAATAAAGTCCTATTTTACGGGCGGCCGCTATCTGCGTTTCGAAATCTTTAACGATTGGCTGCCCAACGACAACTGTCTTGTAACACTTGATCCCGAAGTAAAGGACAAATGGGGTAATCCCGTAGCCAGAGTGCGGGTGGGCTACCATCATCATGATTTGCGAATCGGGAATTTTTTAGCAGAAAAAACAGAACCTGTTTTAAAAGAAATGGGGGCTAAGAATATTCGTTTCGGGATCAGCGGATCCCCGCCGCCCAATTTGCAGGCCGGTGGATGCCGTTTCGGAACCGATCCGGCTGCTTCCGTGCTCGATCCCGATTGCCGTGCACATGGTGCGGAAAACC
Source organism: Caldithrix abyssi (assembly GCA_011369465.1). Taxonomy (GTDB): domain Bacteria; phylum Calditrichota; class Calditrichia; order Calditrichales; family Calditrichaceae; genus DRQG01. The sequence continues at coordinate 3,921 of DRQG01000041.1, read as the reverse complement.
TGTTTGTAAGCGACGGCAGTTTTATGCCCACCGGTGGCAGCGTTACTTACACATGGACCATTTACGCCAACGCCTTCCGGGTCGCGGATAAAATAAAAGCACAGTTATAAAATAAACCGATCTCATCTTTCCTGTTAAGGACACGGATAGATCGGCTCATTTGGTTTTTACGGGTTACTCACGGATTTTATCCAACAGCCGGTTCAACTCGCTAACTTCTTCCGCTGTTAGATTTTTCAATAACGAATCAAGCTTATTCTCGCAGGAATCCATTTCTGCCAATGCCGTTAATCCGTTATCCGTAATCGCAATGTTTTTTTGTCTGCGATCACGGGGATTTTCCTCACGCTTTACAAAACCTTTATTCAGCAGCCTATCTATGATACGGCTCACATCGGAACTTTTATCCAGCATGCGTTCTTTAAGATAATTTATGGAAACGGCCTTGTGAGCGCCGCGCAGAATACGCAAAATGTTATACTGCGGTTCCGTTAGTCCGTATTTCTTTATAAGCTGAATGAATTGATAGTTTAAGGACTTCTCCGTATAAATCAGGTTTACAAAGGCTTTATGGTATTCATTGCGGAAACGGCTTTTGATTTCTTCTTCAATTTTCATAATAGCTGATCATTATTTGTTTTGCATTCCGTTTACAGTTTATTGTGCGTACCGTCGCAAAAAGCGCCCTTCGACGAATGTTTGCAGCCGCACCAGGCCACTTTCTTCTTTTCTGCAATTTCCACTTTTAAGGGTGTAATGCCTGTTCCTTTATGCGAACCGTCGCAAAAAGGCTGGTTATTGCTTCGTCCGCAGGCGCACCAGAAATAGGTACCGGGTTCTGTATCCTGTACGTACGGCGCTTTTTGAGCTATTCTTCTTTCTTCCATAATATGTTCCCTTTATTTAGCTTTGACGATTTCCACGTTACAGATGATATTAACTTCTTCTCCGATTAACAGACCACCATTGTCCATAACCGAATTATATTTCAAACCAAAATCCCCGCGATTAAGTGAACCGGTCAACTTAAAACCTGCCCGTGTGTTGCCCCACGGATCCGTTATAGTACCGCTGTATTTCACATCCAGGGTAATTTCTTTGGTAATGCCATGCATAGTGAAGTCACCGGTTAATTGATACGTTTTATCGCCCGTTTTTTTCATGGTTTTGCTGATAAAAGTCATTTCGGGATATTTGGCCACATCAAAAAAATCAGCCGAACGCAAATGGTCGTCCCGTTTGGCATTATCAGTATCGATACTCTTTACATCAATTGATATGTTGATCTTCAAGTCCGAAAAATCGGGTTTATCAGCCAGAATTTCTGCCTCATAATCATGAAATTGACCGCTGACGTCGCTGATGACCATGTGAGAAATAGTAAAAAGAATATTTGTATGGGCTTTGTCGATAACCCACCTGGTTTGCTGAGCGTTTGCCGCTAAAGCGACAACAAACAGTATGCTGAAAATGGATAACATCTTCTTCATTAGTTCCCCTCCTAAAAATATAGGTTATATGTGTTTGGGTGGTAATATATGTTAAAACAAAAGATGTTGCAACATAATAAATTTTTAATTTATTAAATAGATTAATAAATGAGAGAAAGCGATGAATATTTATTCGATTAATTAAATTTAATAGAACTGTATTAATCTAAAATATAATATTTATATGCGTACATCATCAGCACTAAGTTTTTATATATGTATCAGTTATTTGTATTTTAATTATTCCAAATAATTAGTAAATACGAAAAGCGGACAAAAAAACCGGGGTCAATTCTTGTTTTTAAAGAAGTCCATACTAAATATTTAAAAAAAGAATGTCACACTGCCGCTTCGATTTGAGTCTAATTATATACGGGAGAAAAGAATAATGGATCAATTAGAACGATTGGTTACGAAAGCGAATCAGGGAGATAAAAGAGCTCTGGAACTTGTTATCCTTAATATTAAAGATCTGGTATATAACTTGTCTCTCAAAATGCTGCTTTTTCCTGAGGACGCTAAAGATGCCACACAGGAAATTCTTATTCGGGTTATTACACATTTAAGTACTTTTAAACATAAAAGTAAGTTTACCACCTGGGTATACAGAATCGCGGTAAATTATCTTATTTCTTACAAAGGGAAACTCTCCTCCAATTTTGCTATGTCCTTTGAAGAGTACGGACGAATGATCGATACAGGTCAATCGGACCAGGTGGCTTATACGGTTAACGAAGGAGAATTGAACTTACTGGAAGAAGAAGTAAAAGTAAGTTGTACACAAGGGGTATTATTGTGCTTAAATGAATTAGATCGAATGATCTATATCTTAAGCGAACTTTTTGGTTATAACAGTGTGGAAGGTGCGGCTCTTTTAAACATTTCCTCCGATAATTACCGAAAAAAACTATCTCGTGCCAGGCATAAGATCCGTAATTTTCTACAATCAAAATGCGGTTTGGTTAATGAGAGTGCTTCTTGCAGATGTCGTAAAAAGATCGATTTTCTGATTGATTTGCAGCTTTTAAATCCAGAAAGACTGAGGTTTGCGCATCTGTCTAAACGGAGTATCGACGTGGTTCGCAAGCTTCAACATCTTGAAAGAACGGCCGCCGTGTACCAATCCGTACCAAATTTTGATGCACCGCAAGATTTGATAAACAGATTAAAGGAAACTCTGGAAGTAGATTAGGATCGGTGAATATTGTTGGTATTAAGTAAGTCATTTTGAGGAGATACAACAGGTGGAAAGCAATTTTCAGTTGCCCGAATACAAGCTATTATCTAAATTTAGCTTGATTGTTAACGGATTTGGAAAAAAAGGTAATATGACCACTCAACAGCCGCAAAAAGTGCCGAGTGATGTTGATCTATTGTATAATAACCCAAAACAACTGATTGTAAACTATCAGCCATTAATACAGAAAATAGTCTTGCAATTTAAAAATAAAGGTTTTTTGACTCTACATGAAACAGAAGATTTAATTCAATCCATTAATGAAGAACTTCTTATATCAAAAATCAAAGTGATTCAAAAACAATATAATGGTACAAGTTATCTCGCTACATATTTTTCAAAGATTGTATATAATCTCTGTTTAGAACGCCTTAGAATTCACCGACGAAGAAAAGATTTCATTGATTTACAAAAGAGAGAGATAGTGCCGAGCAATCCTGTAGACCAGACCAATGATTTGATCATCGACGAAGAAGTTAAAAGACTCAGTATAATAATGCGGCTTAATTTTACCAATCGGATGAAGCTTGAAATCTGTTTACTGGCTTTAAACGGTTGGCCTTTTAAGGAAATCTTGTTGCAATACTGCGGGTCGCTTCCCCGCCGTTACATCGAACGCGCAGAAAAAATAGAACGTCAATACAATTCGTTAAATAAAAAAGATATTTATGCAGATCTGATTTTTTTGTTTAATTATTGTGAAAAAAAGTCTATTAAGGCTGATGCACTCAGAAAATGGGTAGATGCCCGTATAAATGAGATTATCAAACTTATGAATAATAAATTAGATGATTTGAATGTGTCTCATTACAATCATGAAACAATATATCTTCTGTTTGACAAATATTTTGAGAAGAAATATAGGCAAAGTGAAATGAGACAGATATTTCCAAACCGGGAATGATAATTCATATATTAAGATATAGGCATATATAAAAAGTGAGTAGAATGGGCAAAAAAGATCGTGTTTTTTTTGATGATAAACATCATCTTAACGATGAAGGAATTGCAATATGCGCAGATGCCCTGCAACTAGGCAAGGAGGATGATTTACCGCAAAAGGTAAAATCTCATTTGTCTGAATGCAACGCCTGCAAACAGGATTTGGTAAATTTCTATAGTATTATTGAAAATATAAATCAATCGTCAGCAGAAGAGCATCCGTTTTTTTCTACCAACCCGCAAAATAAAGAT
>DRQG01000040.1 GCA_011369465.1 Caldithrix abyssi | reverse complement strand
TCACCATTGAATATGTGAGTCTTATTGATGAAATTAAAAAACAAAAAATGGAACAAAAACGCCGCGAACAGGAAAAACTACCTTTTTAAATTTATTGGCTCTATGCCAAATGGTGCTTTTGTTCATGCCAAGTGACATTATTCTTAATTTATAATTCTTAATTCTCAATTCCCCTCCCTCCGTTTGATACGAATATCCTCAAACATATCCGACTGCCGGGCGTCTACTAAGCCGTTTTTGATCAGATCGAGCAAGGCGATAAAGGTTACGATAATAACTATTTTTTCCTTTAACCGGCGCATTAGATCCTGAAAAAGAATCATCTTCTTTTCTTGCAGTAAATTCAGGATATACTCGGATTGCTGTTCCACGGTAACATCGATTTTTTTCACCTCGTGATGGGTTACCTTGGGCATGTTCTCTATGGCCTTGCGAAAGGCCAGGATAAGATCGAACAAGGTTACCTTATCCAGGTATTCCTCGTCACTGATGTCTTCCTGTTTGGGGATAAAATCGAAGTACTTGCGCGGAAACAGTTTACGGCGTTCTTCCTCCAGTTCGTTCAGCTCATACGAGGCTTCTTTGAAGCGTTTGTATTCAATCAACCGTTCAACCAATTCCGTGCGCGGGTCTTCCGCCTCATCGGCCTCTGCGCCAACCGGTTTGGGCAGCAACAGCCGCGCTTTTATGTGCATCAGAATGGCCACCATTTCGATAAAATCACCGGCCACATCCAAATCCAGTATTTTCATCGCCTCGATATATTCAAGAAATTGATCCGTAATTTTAGCGATGGGGATATCGTAGATATCCACTTCATTTTTACGAATCAAAAAAAGCAGCAGGTCAAAAGGACCTTCGAATATATCCAGTTTTACGCGATATCTCATAAGGGAATTTTATCCCATTCTCATGGCGCGGTGCACTTCGTCCATGGTGGCTTCCGCTACCGTTTTGGCTTTTTTTAATCCACTCCGAACGATATCCTGAACTTCATCGGGATGCTGTTCATAATGGGAGCGGCGCTCGCGCACCGGTTCAAAATAGGCCGCGATTTTTGCCGCGCAGTTGTTCTTACAATCCACGCAGCCCAGCACGCCGCTTTCACAGTCCTTGCGGATTTGCGGCACTTCATCCGGATTGAATTTTTGATGGTACGTGAACACGTTGCACACATCCGGGTGGCCGGGATCGTTGCGCCTGACCTTTTGCGGATCCGTAACCGCAGTACGCACCTTTTTGCGTATTTCCTCTTCCGGGTCGGATAGCAAAATAAAATTATTATTGGATTTCCCCATTTTTCTTCCGTCCAGGCCGGGTAACCGCGAAAAGGTGGTTAAACGGGTTTCCGGTTCTGGGAAAACTTCACCGTAAGTCTGGTTAAATTTTCGGGCGATTTCACGGGTTATTTCCACATGCGGCGCCTGATCTTCGCCAACGGGAACCACATTGGCTTTATACATGAGGATGTCGGCCGCCTGCAGAACCGGATACCCCAAATGCCCGTAGATCATGTTCTCCGTATTCAGATCGCGCACCTGCTCCTTTAACGTGGGATTGCGTTCCAGCCGGGCTGTGGTAATCAGCATGGAGAATATGAGATGCAGCTCGGCATGTTCTTTCACTTTAGATTGAATAAAAATGGGATTTTCCGGATTGATGCCGACAGCCAGCCAATCTATGATCATGTTATAGGTATTTTCTTCCACTTCGAATGCAGCGGCAGGGTTGGTGGTTAAAGCGTGCCAATCAGCCACAAAATAGAAACAATCGAACTCGTCTTGTAGTTTAACCCAGTTTTCCAGCGCTCCGGCATAATTACCCAGATGAAGCCTTCCCGAAGGGCGCATACCGCTCAAAATCCGTTTTTTTGCCATACAAACTCCCTGATATGGTTTGTTTTATTAGAAATTTTAATTTACAAAATGGGATGTATTCTATCAAACAAAGTTTACCGGCAAATAAGTATGATCTTTTCATTATTAATATTGCAGTAAAAAATTACTTTGAGTAATTTGTTTTTATGAATGACTGCTTTTGGGAGCGGATCGTGAATAAAAAATATAGCGAAAGGAATAGCATAAAATGAAAGCGCTGATTACCAGCGGCGGACGCGGTACCCGCTTGCGCCCTTTAACCCACACCCAAAACAAGCACCTTATCCCCATTGCCAATAAACCCATTTTGCATTACGCCATCGAGTATTGCGTAGAGGCCGGGATCAAAGAAATCGGCATTGTCTATTCCGCCGATTCAACCGCTGTACCGGAGGCCATCGGAGACGGCGCACATTGGGGCGTGCACATTACGTATATCCCGCAGGAAGCTCCGCTGGGGTTGGCCCATGTCGTTAAAATTTCACAGGATTTTATTCGCGATGAACCGTTTGTTTTTTATTTAGGCGACAATATGGTTGTGGGCGGCCTTAAACGCTTTATTGATGCCTTTGAACAGAGCAATACCAACTGCCATCTTACGCTGGCCAAAGTTAAAGACCCGGAACGTTTCGGCGTACCGGAAATAAAGGATGGTAAAATCGTACGCATCGAGGAAAAGCCCGAACGGCCTAAAAGCCATTTTGCCGTTTCCGGCATCTATATTTATGATAAGTCCATTTTTGAAGCGGTAAATAACATCCGGCCCAGCGCCCGCGGCGAGCTGGAAATATCCGATGCGCATCAATACCTGCTGGATCACGGTTACACCATAAGCTATTCGGAAATCACCGGCTGGTGGAAAGATACCGGGAAGCCGTATGATCTGCTGGAAGCCAACCGCCTTATTCTGGATAATATGGAAGAAAATATCCACGGAGAAGTGGACAGCGCCAGTCTGGTAACCGGAAAAGTAAAGATTGAACCCGGAGCCAAAATTATCAATTCCACCGTCCGCGGTCCGGTAATCATTGGGCGGAATACCGTTATCGAAAACAGTTACATCGGCCCGTTCACATCCATAGCCAACGATTGCCGCATAAAAAACAGCGAAGTGGAATTCAGCATTATTCTCGAAGAATGCAGCATATTGGATGTGGACATCCGGATCGAGCACAGCCTGTTGGGCAGTGATGTGGAAATTATCAAAGCCAAGGGACGGCCGGCCACGCACCGCTTTTTGATTGGCGACCAAAGCCGGATTGAACTGTTGTAAACAGGCCATTTTAGATTGGACTTAACATTTTTATTAAAATCTGTATCATTTGTCACCCGATGATAAAAAGTATTATATAAATTCACAGCTGTTCTAAATAATTTGCTATATTAATATGTACCCAAGTTAGTTAAAGCAAATACAAAATTCTCTCTTAAAAAAAGAGCCTGTCCCGCAGCGGCGGGAGGGTTAGGGGGTTGTAATAACGATGAAAACAATGACTTATCTTTCTGCAGAAAACACCCCCTTAGTCCCCACGCCACGGCGCACGAGCCTTCATAGGGGGAAATAAAGGAATAGTAACATTTTTAGTAGTCATCGATATATATTTGGGACAGATAAATTAAGTATTTTTATAAAACAGACCTCTTCACGCACATAACAAATCATCAAAGGAGGCCGTATGCCTTTTCAGAATATTATTGTAGAAAAGAATCCGCCCATGGCTGCCGTAACCATCAACCGTCCGGATAAATTAAATGCCTTGAATACCGCTACCTTTCTGGAGCTGGAAAAAGCCTTTGAAGATATTCGTGAAGACCCGGCCATACGCGGAGTTCTGGTTAAAGGGGCCGGCGATAAAGCATTTGTGGCCGGCGCGGACATTTCCGAAATCAGGAATCTCGGGCTGCGTAAGGGTATTGAGTTTTCCCGTTTGGGACAGCGTGTTTTTCATTTAATCGAAACGCTCAATAAACCGGTCATTGCTCTTATTAACGGATTTGCGCTGGGCGGGGGCTGCGAATTTACTATGGCCTGCCATCTGCGCCTTGCCACCCCTCAATCAAAATTCGGCCAGCCGGAGGTGAATCTGGGTTTAATACCGGGTTACGGAGGCACGCAGCGTCTGCCCCGGCTCGTCGGGCGAGGCAGAGCGCTGGAATTGCTGCTAACGGGAGACATGATTGACGCCCAACGCGCTTACGAGATTGGCCTGCTGAACCGAATTGTTGAGGCCGAACAACTGGAAGAAACCGGTAAGAAGCTGCTTAACAAAATATTGGCCAAAGGTCCGTTGGCTGTGAAAAACGTGCTGGAAGTGGTTCACCGCGGGCTGAACGGAACTTTGGAAGAAGGGGTTGCGTTAGAATCGGATTACTTTGGAATGACCTGTGCAACCGATGACATGAAAGAAGGTACCGGTGCATTCCTGGAAAAACGTAAACCGGAATTCAAAGGAAAGTAACCGTGAGTAACGTTCCTCTGGCAATGCTGATTTTCAGCAGCACTAAAAAAGAACTGGACAATCTGGTGGAAATACTTTCTGCGGAAGATGTGACCATTACCACCGCAATCGACCGAAAACAGATAATTGCGGCCTTCGAGGAGGAAAGCTTTGATATATTTGTCTGTCTCAACGACTCCGGAGACAAAGAAACAAGAGAAGTGATAGACACGTTTCTACGTCATTCTACTTCTATGATTACCTGTAAAATAGGCGATCGGGACGAAAACGAAGACCCAAACTGCGACTTCTTTATACAAAAGTCCTGCCTTTCGGAAGAACATAGTCTGCGTATTTTCTTCCGCAATATTATTAAGTTTACGAAAAGACAAAAAAC
>DRQG01000039.1 GCA_011369465.1 Caldithrix abyssi | reverse complement strand
GGAATAGTTTAAAAAAGATTTTACTAAACTTAAATCTCTATGCCATTAGAGAAAAGGATGCCTATATCCCAAAATGAAAATATAGGTAATTTTGACTTGTTTTCTAACATAACGGAGGGGATGGGGGTGGGTTGTGGGCAGGGTTCAGGTATACGTTTATGCGCAGTGTCCTTTTTAGAGTAGACTCACCACTCCTATGTTTTATATTGAAAACCAATAACTGGCTTTGATCAGAAAAATATTATCGGCCGGTTCGCCAAACAGAGCTTTGAATTCATCGCCGGGATGAAACGTACCGTTATCGTCAAACCCGGTACGATCCTGCGACCAAACCAAATAAAGCGTGGAACCGGGCAGGTATTCCCAGCGCACTACCAAGTTGGAACGGAACTGCCGGAAATTAAAATTGGGATTTCCGAACGAATAATCCGTTCGCCCATCTCCGTTTTCATCAATTTGATAATCGCCGTCCCCGTCCCTGTGCAGTTGTTCCCCGGTGTAAACATGGTATCGGTTGGCGCCTATGGCCCTTGGCCGGGTAATATGTTTGAAAGTACTGTAATCCCCAGTAGATACAAAAGGCTGCCCGTAATACTGAATGGAAAGATCCGGCGTGGGGCTGTAATTCAGGCGTATGGTCAGGCCAAAGGTATGCTGGTTAAGTAGTCCGAAAATATAGCGGTTGTCATTCCCGAACGATGCTGTTGTTACATATTGCAGGTTTTCGATCGTCCGATCATAAAACGGGTTCAATTGTACGCTCAGCTGATCGCCGATGCGTAAACGGAAAGACCCCATGAGTGCGTAACTCTCGGAAATTTCATCATCATTTTTGGATGCGGAGCCGTTTATCGATAGGCGCCAAATTTTTCTTTCGTCGCTGTAGAAGCTGAACCAACCGCGCCAGGAGCCTTCGGTACGGGCCATAGGGCCGCCGCGCAGCAAGGTGGATGAGAGACCGGGCGCCTGACGATTGACACCCATGTAGAAGCCCCAGTAATTGAGAAACTGTGCCCCGCCGTTGATATTTCCACCGCGGAACAGGCGGTCGCCGCCAAAATTCCAGCCCTGCCATACATTGGCGTTGATGTTGGCTCTGCGAAATATCCATTTGGGATTGTACAACCGGTAGCCGCCCCAGGCAAAACTGATGATGTTATCTGCCTTGCGCAAATATCCCAGATCGTTCAGTTCAAATCCGGGCGAGCGCCAAACCGTACCTGCGGCAAACTGCCAGGGGCTGTTACCGAATCGCCCGAAATTGAATGAGCCGCCAAAGCCGTTTAACGAAGTGCGTGTTGTATCCAGGGAGACGTGTTTGGCGTCGGGCCGCTGAAAATAGCGGGCGCTGGATTCCTGAACAAGACGGATCGCTTCGGGATCTCCTACCAGATGGCTGCCCGCCAATTTAAGGGACATAGAGTAGGTTTTTTGAGCCCATTGGCGGCGCAAGTCAATGCCTCCTGTATAAGCGGCACGATTAAGGAACTTCAAATGATCGTCCACAATCCGGCGGTTGGTGGCCGTAAGCATTCCACCCACGGAAGTGTTCCCTTCATCAAAATCCTTTTGCAGCCGACCGACGAAATAATTGGTCAGCGGTTCAACGGGAACATTTTTGCGCCGTCCGGCCGAGTCGATCACGGCCTGTTCCCGGTTTGTTACGCCATCCAGAATGCCGATGGACCACCCCTCTTTGGTTTTGCCGCTTAATTTGGCGGCACCCAAAATGCGGGTTTGCTCCGGCATATCCACATAATCGGCGTTGAAACCATCGCTGCTGCCGGGATAGTAGTGAGGGCTGCGACCGATCCGGCGGGAATAAAAAAGGGATTCGCGGGAAAAATCACCGTCGCCCATAGCCAGCGGAAAGCTGAAAATATTTTTACCCTCCACAAAAAAGGGTCGTTTTTCTTCATAATAGGTTTCAAAAGCGGAAAGATTCATCACCGAGGGATCGGCTTCTACCTGGCCAAAATCCGGATTTACGGTAAAATCGACCGTCAAATCGCTGGTTAAGCCGTATTTGCCGTCCAGACCGAAATTAATGGATTTGTCGCTTCCCGTGGCAAAGGGATTGCCTGCTTCGGCGGGATAGGTATTTAAGCTGGCGACGCCGTAAGGTAATAATTCCAGCCGTTTTGGGGCACTGATATTCTTTATACCGTACAAATTGCCAAAATAGGATACAAAGCCTGCCGCGTCTTTGGGGATATACTGCCAGAAATCTTCCTCTTGTTTACGGTAAATCTTCCGGTACACCTGAAGTCCCCAGATCTGCTCTTCTTTATCGGCATAGCGCAACTGACTGTAGGGAATACGTAGTTCCGCGCTCCAGCCGCTGTCCGAAAGAACCGTTGCGGCCTCCCACACCGGGTCCCAACTTTCATCCATATTTTGTCCGTCATTGGAGAACACCGCGTCAAATCGCACACCCGCGGCATTAACGCCAAAAATAAATCCGGTTCGTCTGTCCAAATAGGAATCCAGACCGACCCCCACGAAATCACTTTGATCAATATCATCGCGTCTGGATAAACGCGCCAGGATCGAATCGGGTGAAGAATCATAACACATAATACCGAAGTAAATATTGTCTTCGTCATATAAAATTTTAAATTTTGTCTGTTCGCTGGGATTTACGCCTTCTACGGGATTATATTGGGTAAAATCATTCTCAGCGGGAATGTTTTTCCACACAGCGTCATCCAAAAGCCCGTCTATCTTGGGAGCTGTACTGTGCAAAGGATAGGCAATGGTCTTTTTTCGGGAATACTCTTTTGCTTGAGCAAGCAGCGGGTAAACAGAAATAATAATCAGCAAAAAAAGAAGAGTGCGCATACGTTTCCTTTTTAGGGTAAATATCCGCTGTTCCGTTAAATTACGATATGATCTAAAATTTCTTTACGGAAGAGATCAGAAAAAGTTGCTGGCCTGCATTTACTGCCGATGGAATAAGAAATGGCGCAGAAAAGATTTGAATTGGACGGTAATCACCTATTATATTAACTTCAATTGTCCGATAAACTCAATTTATTAAGGTTAACTCATAAAAACCCTTCCGAAAGAACCGACATGGAAAATCATTTTGTAACCACGCTTAAGGTACGCACCTATGAATGCGATCTGTACGGGCATGTAAACAATGCCGTTTTTCTGAATTATTTTGAAATGGCCCGGGTGGAATTCCTGTATTATCTGGGGTTTAGTCTGCAATCGCTGAAAAAGGAAGGATTCTTGCTCCCTATCGTAAAGATTGAAATAGAGTATAAAAAGCCTGTTTTTCCGGGTGAAGAACTGGAGCTGGCGCTGGACTGGACAAGAAAGGGAAAAACCTCCGCTACCTTTCGTCAGGTGGCCAAACGCAACGGGGAAACAGTGGCGGCTGCCGATGTTACCTGGGTGGTCACCGATCTACGGGGAAAACCCATTGACTTTCCGGAAACACTGCTCAGGGCCTTTAATGAAAAAGTACGGGCAAACAAAACGAGTTAACAAATATGACCATACAGGAAATCGCCGCGGAAATGAACCGCAGAGAGGCGGCTTTGCTATCGGCGCATGCCACCTCCAACGACGCGGCTTTTCGAAATAAGGATGAGAAAGAATTTCATCCCCGTCCGCCGTTTGCGCTGGATCGAGACCGCATTTTGTACAGCGGCGCCTTTCGACGCTATACGGGTAAAACGCAGGTCATCTATTTTGTATCCCTGCTGGATGAACAGCTCACCAGCCGCAGCCTGCATACGCTGAGCGTGGCTCAAATATCCAAAACCATCGGCCGCTTTCTGGGATTAAATACCGATTTGATTGATGCCATTGCTCTGGGACACGATCTGGGGCATCCGCCCTTTGGCCACGACGGCGAAAAATTCCTGAGTAAAATCAGCCAAAAATACGGGACGGGGCACTTTCATCACAATATCCAGAGTTTGCGGGTGGTTGATTTTATTGCCAAAAAAGGCTCCGGGCTGAACCTGACCTTTCAAACCCGCGACGGTATTCTTTCCCACAACGGTGAAGTACATAATCAGCAGCTCAGGCCCAATCGAGACAAAACGGAAAACGATTTGCAGGAATATATCGAAAAAATGGAAAACGGGACGCCGGTCGATATGATGCCGGCCACGCTGGAAGGCTGCGTGGTACGCCTGACCGACACCATCGCCTACATCGGCCAGGATATTGACGACGCTGTGCGTATCGGCCTGATTAAACGGGAAGACCTGCCGGAAATTGCGGTAAAATATCTGGGCAGTACAACCGGCCAAATCATTGATACGCTGGTTAAAGATGTTGTGGAAACCAGCTATGGTAATGACTATGTCAGTTTTAGCTCCAGGGCCTCCGAGGTGCTTCTGGAGCTTAAAAAATTTAACTATCGGGCTATTTACAAAAGTCCGCGTTTAAAAGTAAACCACGAACGCATCGAGCGGGGATTTGAGATTTTGTTTGAACATTTTCTGGATCAATTGAAGAAGGATAATCGCCAAAGCGAAATATATCAGCATTTTCTTCTATCCAAATCAAAAGAATATCTGAATGCCACCCCGGAAGAGCTCAAGGTGCGCGACTTCCTGGCCGGAATGACCGACCGCTATTTTGCCAAAACGCTGCAAAAAATCATCGTTCCGCAAATGGCAGATTTGAGCGTACGGAATGAATAACTTAAATGAATACAATAAAATTGAACGAAAAAATCATCTATCACGAGGTTTATTATGCAACAGGACACTTTCGATCGAATCAGTACGCATATCGATGAACTGCGCCAGGAAGCCATTAATTTGATGAAAGCCATCATTCCCATCAAAGCGCTGGGGCCGTTAAACGACGGACAGGGCGAGATGGAAAAAGCAGAGTTTCTGCTAAACTATTTAAAGACAATCGGCTTTGACGATATAAAAGAATATCCGGCGCCGGACGGCTCTGTGCCCGGCGGGATGCGCCCCAACATCGTGGCCCGCATAAAAGGTAAGAATCCCGATAAAACGCTCTGGATTATGGCGCATATGGATGTGGTACCGGAGGGCGATCTGAGCAAATGGGAAACCGATCCCTTTGAAGCGGTGGTTAAAGACGGCAAGATTTACGGACGCGGTACGGAGGACAACAATCAGGGGCTGGTCAGCGGCATTATGGCGGCCCGCGCTTTTTTGGATACCGGTATCGTACCGGAATACAATTTAGGTTTGGTGCTGGTAGCCGACGAAGAAACCGGCAGCGCCTACGGACTGGAATTTCTGCTGGAGCATCATGCCGATTTGTTCCACAAGGACGATCTGATCATCGTTCCCGACGCCGGCGAGCCGGACAGCAGTATGATCGAAGTGGCCGAGAAATCCATTTTGTGGATTAAATTTAAAACGGTGGGTAAACAGGTGCACGCCAGTATGCCCTCGCGCGGCATTAACGCCTTTAAAGCGGCCTGCCATCTGGCCGTGGAGCTGGAATCACTGTATCAGAAATACGACACCAGCGACCCGGTGTTCGATCCGCCCATCAGCACGTTTGAGCCGACCAAAAAAGAGGCCAATGTACCCAATGTGAATACCATTCCCGGCGACGACGTATTTTATCTGGACTGCCGCATACTGCCCCAGTACAGTATCGAAGAGGTGATGAACTATGTGCGCGGTATTTGTGACGGTATCGAAGAAAAATTCCAGGTTAAAATCGAAATGTCCACCGAGCAGAAAGAACAGGCCGCCCCGGCCACGCCGGTGGATGCCGAAGTGGTAACGGCGCTTAAGAAAGGAATAAAGGAAGTGTTCGGCATCGAGGCCAAACCGATGGGTATCGGCGGTGGCACGGTGGCGGCCATTTTTCGCCGCGCCGGATTTAACGCCGCGGTCTGGTCTACGCTGG
>DRQG01000038.1 GCA_011369465.1 Caldithrix abyssi | reverse complement strand
AATAAACGCTCGGTCTTTTCGGTGGAACGCCGGATTTCGCTCATCAGGTTACGGGCGTGCCATTGCGAGGCCAGATAGCGGGCGATCAGCCGCGCCGTCTGTTTTTCAAAATCATTGGGCGCCCGGCCGTGGGCATGCACGCCCAGAAAGCCAAAGGTTTTGTTTTCAAAACGGATGGGATAGAGATGGTCTATACCGAAGTGGCTCATAAACTCCGCGGCGTTTACCGATTCCTCCGTCTGGTTGCGGTAGAGCGCCTTGGGGTAGTAGTTGAGCCAGTCGATTTCCGCGCCCTTAAAAAAGGGAGAAAAGGCCTCCTGCGGAAAGCTGAAAAGGGGCCGTACCTCATTGTCCCGGATCTCGGGAAAAATCAGCAGATATTTGTAATTAAAGAGCCGTTGATAGTAGGCCAGCAACTGATTGGGGTCGCCGTGCAGAACCTCAAGCCGCTCTTTGTGGGAAGATTGCATTGTTTTCATGGCCAGGGTGGTTGATTAAGAGGCTATATTAACATAATCACGGCAAAGGGGCAAGCCACGGGAGAGAGGGAAAGGGCGCGGTTTTATTTACCTACCCCATGAGCATTCACCCTGATATAAAAGGATTTTATCCGCGGAAAAAATGTGTACGGCTCCCCGGAACAGCAAGGAGTTCTTTCCATTGCCCGCCTGTGGGACGGGTGGCGCCACCTCCGGCCTATCCGCCGGAATTACCTGCCGGCGGCCTGTATGATTGAAGCATACAACCCTTCGTAAGACACAACAACAGGATTGAGCTTTTTCAAACGACCCAAGGTAATTGTTTTTTGCATGCCAACGGCGAGATTGAGCTGTTTGGTTGCTAAAACATAAAAATGCCATTGGTTTATATTTAAGGGATCTATGGTTTCCTGGTCTTTATGCCGTAGAACGCAGAAAACATATACATCGGATTGCCTTGCGGCTTGTGATGAGTAACTATTGTTTTTAGAATTCCAGGCTCGGGTTGGACGAATAGCAAATTGAATTTGCGATAATTTCTTTTGTGACCAGCTTTGAATATAAGCCCCGGACTTAACCTCAATCTTTATACCTTCTTTTGTTTTTATATCAAAAGCATCCCATTCGGTTCGACAGCCCCAGGCCCTGTCTACCGCCATGGCAACGATATATTCCGCAAGTACGCCCCTCATGGCATTACCGATGAGGTCCGACGCGGACCATTGCCAGAAAGACAACAGATCATGGTCCAGCCCTTTTCCGTTTAGATGGAACTTTTCCTCTCCACTCTTTCTGGTGGTTTTGATTTCAGGATAAGTCTCCATGGCTCTCCTTGTGGCTAACGGACGGATGATAGCTACAAAAACATTTCAAAATTTATTTTTACTACCAGAAACGCGCATGCGTTTTTGATAGGATTAATTGCCGTTTTATTCATTCTCAATTCTTACGCTCCCGATAGCCTACTGATACGTTGATATCATTTATACCGGAGCTGAAACTATCTTGTATCTTTTGCGCAATATTTTTTTCCTGAAGTATTTCCAAATCTCCTCCGGTATAATAATTTTCTAAAATTTTTTTCATATTCAAATCCAATAACATTACATCAAGGTTATTGCTATAAAGCCACATTGTTCTGTATTCGCCTGAGGGTAGGTAAGATTCACGATTTCTTTTCAGTCGTCCACAATAAAGACAATCCGGATAAGGCTCTCTGTTCATTACCATCAGCGAATCACCCGAACGTAGTATAATTTTCCATGTGGCATCATCGTAACCCTCTCCGAACTGAATTATATCTTTTATCTCGTCATGATCAATACTGATACCATAAGTACTATCCGGATGCGCTTTTCCCCATCGATTTCTATAAAGGAGAACATGGTAATCAGATAATCCATATATCATATCCATTTCGGCTTGGATTGTTTTACTTTGAAACTGATATCCAAGAACCGGTACAAAAGTACTTGGTGTATTGTTCTTTTTTGTTGCAAAATCAATTATAGGCGTTCCATAGTATCCAATTCCAATTTTAAGGCTGTGATTATAATCTGAAGATATCTTTGTAACAGCGAAATCTATCTCATAATCAGGATTGTATTCATTGAACAGAAAATTACCTATATGAAACTGAAAATTTCCATTCCATATATTTTCCTTGTTCGTTTTAAGATATCTTGCATAGGAAATATGACTGGGGAGAATAAAATTATTAAAGGACAAACCTAATATATCTTGATTTGATAGCCCCCAATAAATACCGGCTTGTAAAGATATGGCACTGAATTTACTGGTGGAAAAGGATAAACCAATCCTGGTTTCATATTCTCCACTTTTAAGTGGCTTTCCCGGAACAAATGGTTGCATTGTCCCGCAACTAAAAAGGAGAAATAGTAAATACATTACAATAAGTTTTAACATACAATATTTCCGAGAATGTATAACGATCAAACTAACCGGATTTGCCAAGATAAAAAAACTTCAAAAATGGGAGTGTAATCCCCCCGAAAATTGATTGTTTTTAAAAGTTTTTTAGCCGAGCAAGTGGCGCATTAGGCCGGCCGGGGCATTAACGAACCGCCTTCACGAACAGAGGCCGATAAGCCCTTGGTTCGCCTCCATTCGCGGCTTAGCCGGCTAATTTTTAATTTCCAATAGGTATTGTTGAATTGATGATACATAGTCGGGAAACTGATTAATAACTT
>DRQG01000037.1 GCA_011369465.1 Caldithrix abyssi | reverse complement strand
GTTAAGCAATTCGAAGAGCGGGTGGCCGCTTATTGCGGTACAAAATATGCGCTGGGGGTTTCATCGGGAACCGATGCCTTGCTTATCGCCCTGATGGCTCTGGATATCGGCCCCGGAGACGAAGTCATCACCACTACCTATTCCTTTTTTGCCACGGCAGGGTCTATCGCCCGGCTGGGGGCCACCCCCGTTTTTGTTGACATCGATCCGCGCACATACAACATCGATCCGGCGCGTATCGAAGAAAAAATCTCTTCCAGAACCCGGGCTATTATCCCGGTGCATCTGTATGGTCAAACCGCCGATATGGACCCCATTATGGAGATTGCCCGTAAACATAATTTGCGAATTATCGAAGACGCCGCGCAGGCCATCGGCAGCGAGTACACCGATGGTCGGCGTGCCGGTTCTATGGGTGATATGGGCTGTTTTTCTTTTTTCCCCAGTAAAAATCTGGGCGGCTTCGGCGATGGGGGCATGGTGACCACCAACGATGAAGCCTTATATCAAAAACTGGTTTATCTGCGAAACCACGGTGCGCATCCAAAATACTACCACAAAATCATCGGCGGTAATTTCCGGTTGGATGCTTTGCAGGCAGCGGTGCTGGATGTTAAACTGAACCATCTGGATGATTGGACCGCCGGACGGCAAAGCAATGCCGATTTTTACGATGAGGGCATTCGCAAACGCGGTTTGGAGAAGTTTGTACAAACGCCTGCCCGCGAGACAGGATATCGGCATATTTTTAATCAGTATATTTTGCGCGTCCAAAAGCGGGACGCTTTGCTGGAATACCTGAAAAAGGCGCAGATCGGCTGCGAAATTTACTATCCGGTTACTTTTAACAACCAGGAGTGCTTTTCCTATCTTGGTTACAAAAGAGGGGATTTCCCGGTGGCGGAAGCTGCGGCGGATGAAACGCTGGCCATTCCCATTTATCCCGAATTAACCGGGGAACAGAAAGAATATGTGCTGGATTCAATTGCCGCATTTTACCGGGAATAATCAGCCTTAATGATTAATCCTCACCCACGGTCTCGTCGGAACGGACAAACAAATTCTTTTTTTATTTGCAGGCCCGGAACCGGCTACGGCTCGGTATGACTCATAGAAATAGATTGCAGGGTAGATTGCAGACCGTCGATCGTGTAGGGTTTCTCAATGTATGCGGCGGCGCCCATTTTAAGGATGGATTCCTTTTTGGTAATCTCCGAAATGCCCGAAGAAATCACAATGGGCACTTCTTTATCCAAATTCCTGATCTGTTCAAAACAAGCCACTCCGTTCATTTTAGGCATAATGAGATCGACGATCAACAAATCAATATGTTCTTTTTCTCTTTTATATATGTCAATGGCCTCTTCACCTCCGGAAGCAACAACGACTTCATAACCAAGATAGGTTAGTATTTCCCGTGTCATTTCGCGAATCATTTCTTCATCATCAACAAGCAATATTCTGTGAATACCGGTAGATAATTTGCCCGTTTGTTGATGTTCAGTCATCAATAAATAATCCTTGGTTTAGAGGTTTTTCTGCGGGTATGATCCAATCATTTAAGCTTCTCGGCTAAAAACGGACGAATTTTAGAAATTTCCATACGAATTTGTTCCATAGAGTCCCGTTCACGTATGGTAACCGTATTGTTTTCCAGGGTTTCGCCGTCAATAGTCACGCAAAAAGGTGTGCCTGCTTCATCCTGGCGACGATAGCGCCTGCCAATCGAACCGCTTTCATCGTAAAAGACCCGGTAATCTCCCCGCAGGTCGTCGGTGATCTTTTTTGCCAGCTCCGGCATGCCGTCCCGTTTAACCAACGGAAAAACAGCTACCTTAAAAGGCGCAATGGCCGGTGCCAACCGCAGAACAACCCGGTCTTCTTCTTCATCATAAGCGTCTATCAAACAGGTTAACAATATACGGTCGCAACCCGCTGATGTTTCAATGATATAGGGCACAAATCGTTCTTTTGTTTGATCATCAAAATAGCGTAAATCTTTCCCGGAATACTCCATGTGGCGGCTCAGATCAAAATCGGTGCGGTTGTGAATACCCTCGATCTCCTGCCAGCCAAACGGGAATTCGTATTCGATATCGTAGGCTTTTTTGGCATAATGGGCTAAATCATTGGGGCCGTGTTCATGAAAGCGTAGTTTATTATCCTGGAGTCCCAAACGTTTATACCAGTTCATCCGTGCTTCTTTCCAGTATTCAAACCAGGTTTCGTCCTCTTCCGGGCGTACAAAATACTGCATTTCCATTTGTTCGAATTCCCGCGTGCGGAAAGTGAAATTACCCGGCGTGATCTCGTTGCGAAAGGCCTTGCCGATTTGGGCTATACCAAAAGGCAGTTTGCGCCGCGACGCCTCCCGAACATTATGAAAATTAACATAGATACCCTGTGCCGTTTCCGGGCGAAGGAACACGATGCTGGCGTCTTCTTCCACCGGTCCCATAAAAGTCTTAAACATCAAATTGAACTGGCGCGCTTCGGTAAATGTGTCGCGGTTACCGCACACAGGACAGGGTTTTGAGGTGTCTATTTGGTCGGCACGAAAGCGGCTCTTGCATTCCCGGCAATCCACCATAGGGTCGGTAAATCCTTCCACATGACCGGAAGCTTCCCACACTTTGGGGTGCATGAGGATACTGGCGTCCAGGCCTTCCACGTCATCCCGTTCGTAAATCATGCTTTTCCACCATAATTCCTTAATATTTTTTTTCAGTTCAATTCCCAAGGGGCCATAGTCGTAACAGGAATTAATGCCGCCGTAAATTTCGCTGCTCTGGAAAATAAATCCCCGGCGTTTAGATAACGAGATGAGTTTATCCATAACGGTGTTATTTTTTGCCGCCAAAATCGCCTCCTTTTAATTAAGCTTTATTTTCAATGTTGATATTCAATTAAATCCCATGCATAATTATAAATCTTTTAATTTACAGAAAATTAGCAGCCACTTCTAATTTTTATAATAGCCACCGGAGACGGTCACTTTCGGATTACAGAAGCGATAAAGCGTTTATATGTATGGGCTGCTCGAGATGAAAACCAAGAAAACGGGTTAATAAGGCAATGTAGTTAATCCCGGCAGGTAAGGGTATAGGAAAATCAACGATCTTTTTATGCGGAAATGTTTGCAGGCGTTGTAAAAAATATAATTGATCTTTGTGCAAGGCCGACAGTAACTCCAAACCTTCTCCGCAACCGGAACAAAATATTGCGCCTTTTTCTACGGAAAAATACGACGTTCCCTGCAAGTCGGTTTTGCCGCATTCCCAACAATTGTGCAGCGCCGGTTTGAAACCGAGGAATGAGGATAATTTTAATAAATAATAGATGAACAGAATTTCAGGGTGATCGGCTGTAGCCAAATTTTTAATAATGTGTACGGTAAAATCAAAAAAAATCTGATCGGAATGTTGCTCACCTAAGGTTTGTTTTATAAGTTCAAGTATAGCCAATGCGTATGGCTGACGGGTCAGGTCCTTTCGCAAAACGGGAAAACCGTCCAGAACTTCGGCTTCCTGCAGAATCTGAAGACTACGGCTCTGTTTCTGGCTGATTACGACTTCCAACAAATTCAATGCTTCCAGACGCCCACCGAAAGGATGATTCGGTTTATATGCGGAGCGGGCAATTACTTTATCTACACCCTTACTTCGGATAAATAAAGTGAGAATCTTACTGGATTCTTTCCATCGGATGGAATGGAGAACAAGCGCCTTGTCTTTTAATTGGTTTTGCATGAATTCCCGGTCACTTAAAAGTTTTATTTGTATCCTGTAATTAATCTAAAGAGGAAATTAAATAAAATAAATGTTATGACGGTTTTTTTTAATACTTTTTCCAAAACAGCCGATATATGAAGTTTGTCAAAAGGTAATTTTAACCCAATGAAAAATATACGCCTAAATAAAAAACAACTGCTTTTCTATTTACTGTTCAGCATTGTTTATTTTGCATCTGCACAAAATAAACAGATGATCCGTCCCAATCAAAAATTTGACCGGCTGTCCATAAAAGAAGGTTTATCCCAGAGTACGGTGTATGCTATCCTTCAGGATGATAAAGGATTTTTATGGATTGCTACCCAGGACGGATTGAACAGATACGACGGATATGATTTTTTAGTGTTTAATCATGTAGCCGACGAAGTACACTCAATAGCCCACAATGATCTTCGTGCTCTGTCCCGGGATAGTGAAGGCAATTTGTGGATAGGAACCTGGGGCTCAGGCCTGGATTTTTATAATCCGCGTTTAAACCGTTTTGATCATCTTAAAAACAGTATGCTCTCTCCAAACTCTTTGAGTGACAATAAAGTATCTTGTTTGTTTCCTGCTGACTCTGGCAAAATGTGGGTCGGTACGTGGGGAGGCGGCTTAAATTTACTCGATATCCGGACAAAAACTTTCCAGCGATTTTTAAGTCTTCCGGCTGAATGGATCAATACCGGAAATAATGAAATTGCTACGCTGGGCTATGACGGTTCCGGTTATTTATGGGTTGGTACATCAGGCGGGCTGGTTTTAATCGATTCCACTTCCAAAAAAATCGTTTCGGCCACAAATCGGTATAAAATTCCGGTATCTCTCACAAAAACAGGGATTTCCAGCCTTCTTTTTGACAAGGCAAACACGGTATGGGTTGGCACAGTTGGTGACGGTTTGTTTCGTATTTTTCTTACCAATGGTCATGTGGCTCATTATGTAAACGATAGACAGAATCAGGAGAGTATATCCGATAACCATATAACTGCAATATATCAAGATACAAACGGCAATATATGGATTGGTACTGAAAACGGGCTGAATCTGTTTAGCGATAAAAACCGCTTTATCCGGTTTAAGTATGATGTAAACAATAGCAACAGTCTAAGCCATAACCGGGTATTAACGATCACAGAAGACCTATCCGGTTTGTTATTTATCGGCACGGATGGCGGCGGCATTTCTATTTATAACCCCCGTTCGACGGCATTTAACCATTATACGTATCAAAAGGGAAATCCCTTAAGTTTAAGCAATCCCTATGTTTGGACTATTTACGAAGACGACGAAGGTATTTTATGGCTTGGTACGGATTGGGGATTAAACCGCCTGGATCGCAAAAATCAGAAAATGACCTATTGGTTTCACGATCCTAAGAATCCCAACTCCATAAGTTATAACGAAGTAATGTCTGTCTGGAAAGACAAGTACGGTTACTTCTGGATTGGGACCTGGGGCGGCGGCCTGGATCGATTTGATCCCAAAACGGGTCATTTCAGGCATTTTAAGCACATCCCTGCGGATTCGGGTAGTTTGAGCGATAATTACATCCGTTTTGTTTATGAAGACCCCTATCCCGGTCGTGATGTTCTATGGATTGGCACACGACGGGGTGGCTTAAACCGATTGGATTTGAGAACAAATAAAATTGTCCGATACCAACACGACCCGGTAAATTTAAGTTCGATAAGCCACAACTCTATCCTATCCATTCTTTCCGATACGGACGGTAGCCTATGGGTGGGTACCTGGGGAGGAGGGCTTGATAAACTTACCTTTGATGATAACGGATTAGGAGATCAGGTCATCAATATTGCTCACTACATCCATAACCCGGAAGATACCACCTCGATCAGCAGTAATTCCGTGAGTATATTGTACAAAGACAGCAAAGGACGATTTTGGGTAGGAACACACGGAGCCGGATTAAATTTGTACGATGCCGAAAGCAATCGTTTTAAACACTACTCGATGAAAGACGGACTACCGAACAACGTTTTATATGGAATTCTGGAAGATGACCGCGGGTTTTTATGGTTCAGCACCAATAATGGTTTATGCCGCTTCAATCCGGAGATAAAGGGAAGCGGAGCGTTCAAATCTTACGATGAAAGCGACGGTTTACAGAGTAATGAATTTAATAATCAGGCCTTTTTCAAAAGCAAAAGCGGCGAATTGTTTTTTGGCGGCATAAACGGTTTTAACAGTTTTTTCCCACAACAGGTAAAAGACAATCCCTTTATCCCTCCTGTTGTGATAACCGATTTTTATGTTTTTAATCAGAAAATCACTATCGGTGAAAAATCTTTATTAAAGGAATCGGTTACTTATGCGGAAGAAATAGAAATCCCGTATGATCAATCGGTTATTTCTTTTGATTTTGCGGCCATGAATTTTTTCCGTGCGGATAAAAATCAGTATGCTTATCGGATGGAGGGTCTTCATGACCGTTGGATATACACCTCTGCCGATCGCCGGGTAGCAACGTTTACCAGTCTCGATCCGGGCGAATATATATTTCGGGTTAAAGCATCTAACAACGATGGGATCTGGAATGAAAAGGGAACGCAGCTCAAAATAACCATTCTACCGCCTTTCTGGAAAACAAGTTGGTTCCGTTTATTGGTAATTATCGCAACGGTTTTACTCATTTACGGTGTATATAAATATAGAGTACGTAATTTAGAGGCACAAAAACGTAAATTGGAATACAGCGTTCAGCAACGCACCTGGGAATTGGTTAAACAAAAAGAACAACTCGAAGAAGCATTGGAAAAGGTAAATACATTAGGCGGCCTCTTGCCCATCTGTTCTTCCTGTAAAAAAATAAGAGATGACAAAGGCTACTGGCAACAGATAGAATTTTATATTCGGGATCACTCCGATGCGGATTTCAGCCATAGTCTCTGTCCGGAGTGTGCTGCAAAACTATATCCACAGATAAAAACGAATAATGCTGATGCAAATGTTATAGGAAAACATTCCGCTTCAAAAAACCGCAAACATTAATGATTGTTTTTTAGCCTTCCATCGGGATGCCGATAAACTGATTTGCCACGCCAAAACAAACTTTCAAAATGCCGTTTCATCGTCGGCGTGGCAAATTCAGCTTGATTGGCGGGTTAGAAGGCCTTTGGAATAAATACGTTTATAAACCTTCTAATATTCATTCGTCGATGAAGTGTATTTTTTTTATCATTAATATTAGTCCAACTTTCCGATAAAACAACAAAATCACCATCCCGATAATAGTTAAAACAATATATATCAATATCCAAATCTATTGTTGTTTCATCTAAACCGCTAAAATAGTTCTTATCTATCGTATGAGAACGAACCTCTCCATCAAGATGCCAATATCGTTCTGTATATTTATTATTGTCTTCAACATACATATAAATAGTTTGCTCTGCAGGTATGTCTATCAAATTCCAGGTAAAAGTATAATCAGAGTTTATATCAAATTTAGGCCAAGTTACTTTAGGTTTATCTGAAAGTTTTATTGTGCAAACATATTCTTTACCATTTAGTTTTAAATAAACATCATAACTTTTGCCTGTCATAAATTCTAAACTATCCGGTAAATCTTTATAAATGGTGTAAGTCTCCCATTCTTCAAGATATCCCGAATATTCCCAACTAACTGGGATATTAAAACCATTGAGTTTAAAAATACAATCCGTTACTGAATCACGGGAACTGATTGCCACACCAGATTGCATGAGATCAATAATTACTTTATAGAATCCTACATTAATAAGATATTGAGGGTCAGATGGATTATTGTTTTCTTTAGAACAGGAAGAAAAAAAGGAATAAAACAAAAAAAACAGAACAATTAATATCTTTTTCATTTTAATATACCAAGCAATTAGTTTTAAAAGGCCTTATAATTTCTATTTAAAAAGTAATGGCTTTCACCCGATTTTTGATCGGATTTTATCCCATAGACCGGAACCCAAATAATGGTCGGCGATGGTAAGAATGTTTTGTACCGATGCTAAAAGATCGCTCTCTCCCGCCCAGTGTTCATAAAGTATATCCATATCTCCCTGATTGATGAAGTCGTTCAGAACATAGGCGGCCAAAGCCAGATCATCCATATAACCAATCGGGCCGAAAAACGCTTCCGGTAAAAAATCAAAGGGACTTAGGAAATACAGGATAGCCACAGCTAACTTTAACTTCTTTTCGCGTGATACCCGTTCATCCAGAGAAAGTTTTACCAATAAATGGAAAAAATCGGGCACCAAGAGTAATAGATCGGCATATTTAAAATTATGTTTTTCCAGATAACCTGCAACCTGGGTGCGAAGTTTTATATAAAAATCCTTATACTTCTTTTCCATTAGATTCTCCTGCTTCAGCGGTTATCATTTTTTGTTTTAATTATACAAACTTCGAATACCGATATTAAATAAAAATTACAATACTTTACTACTATCTTCAATAAATAATCAGAAAATCGTCTGATAAAGAGAGTTTACTTAACAAACAAATGCGATTTTACGTAAAAAGACGCTCCGTTATTTAAAGGCAATTTGCTGCCTTTTACGATAACCTGACATACAGAATATTTCTTCGTTTTAAACAGATAAAGATCGGATTTTGGGATCAGGGATTAATCAAATAATCTTAGCCGTTAAACTAAAGACATATTATGTCGAACTTTAATCAAACGGAAATATATTGATTGGATCAACCGTGCTGGAGCGCAAAGAAAAATTAAACCGACTTATTCAGTTTGGTGTGGAAATCAGCGAAATCGCTGATCTGGATTTACTATTGGAAAAAGTCCTTACGGAAGCCCGCCGTCTGGTTAATGCCGATGCCGGTTCCATTTACATTAAAGAAGGCGAATTTCTCAAATTCAACTATGCTCAGAACGACACCCTGCAGGCTAAACTGGAACCCGGGAAAAAACTTATTTATACCACATTTTCTCTACCGATCAACAATAATTCCATTGCCGGTTTCGTGGCTAATAACGGCAGAACGGTTAATATACCCGACGCTTATAAAATATCTTCGGCATTGCCCTTTTCCTTTGACGGTAGTTATGATAAAATATCCGGCTATCATACGCAGTCCATGCTCACTCTGCCCATGAAGAATAACCGGGGTCTGACTATCGGGGTTCTTCAACTAATTAATGCCCGCAATGATGCCGGTAAAATCACTCCGTTTGCCGACGAAGATGAGCCTATCATTCAACATTTTGCCATCTACGCCGCCAATGCCATAGAACGGGCCCAGATGACCCGCACCACCATCATGCGGATGATTAGCATGGCAGAACTGCGCGACCCTAAGGAAACCGGTCCGCATGTGAACCGTGTTGCGGCGTATGCGGTAGAGATTTATGAAGCCTATGCCCGTAAAAAAGGATTGGCGCAAAAGGATATCGATAAAAACCGCGATTCTCTGCGTTTGGCCGCCATGCTGCATGATGTGGGCAAAGTGGCCATTTCCGATCTTATCCTCAAAAAACCCGCCCGTTTTACGAATGAAGAATTTGAAATAATGAAAACACATACCCTGCACGGAGCCCGTTTGTTCCGGGATGCCCGGTCTGATTTTGATGAATATTCGGCCGAAGTCGCCCTCAATCATCATGAAAAATGGGATGGCAGCGGCTATCCCGGCCATGTTGATATAAACAGCGGTTTGCCTCTTTCCGGCTTCGAAACGACCAATGGGAAGGCGCGGGGAAAGAAGGAAGAAGAAATCCCGTTGTTTGGGCGCATCGTTGCTCTGGCAGATGTGTATGATGCGCTATCCTCTGCGCGGGTGTATAAAGAAGCCTGGTCGGAAGAACGGGTTCTGGACACCATTCAACAGGAACGGGGAAAACATTTTGATCCCGCTCTGGTCGATATCTTTTTTTCCATTACGGATAATATCTGTGCCATTGCCGCCCGCTATCCGGACGAAGAAAAGAGCGAATGAAGCGGGTTATTGGCTATCGGCTGTCAGCTCTCGGCCATCGGCTGTTAGCTGTTGGCTTGCTTTACCTGAACTCAGTCGAACGCTCAGCCTTCGTTCCCTGAGCGCCGTCGAAGGGCTACTTCGTGCCTCTGTCCCTTTGCCCCATTGTGCCTGTCAAGGTTAACCACAGAGTACCCGGAGGACACAGAGTTATTCTTCATTTTTCATTTCATTTCCAGCATCAAGTATCCAGCATCCGGTTCCCAATTCCCAGTTCCGAGTTCCCAGTATCCAACTCCCGTTCTATACTAAGCACTAATTACTCTGTACTATGTACGTCTCGCAAGATAAATCTTGCGTTACTTTGTGCCTCTGTGCCTTTGCCCCTTTGTGCCTGTTCTTCGCCTTGCCTGCGGCAGGCAGGTAAACAACTAATTCATAATTATTTTCCAGCATACAGTAGGTAAATTTGTGTATATTTCAATAAACAAAACTTTTCTGTGAGCAGAATATGAATGATCTTCTCTTTTTTTTAGCCGGTCTGTTTGTGGGCGGTATTTCCGTATTTTTTATCATGCTGCGCCAACAAAAAGCGATGAAACGCATAACGGAAGAATTACTGCATAAAAGTACGGAAGACCGTTTGGCCGAATACGAGCGTTTGCTCAAACAATTGCGCGATTCTTTCGGCTCCCTTTCCATGGAAGCTTTAAGCAAAAATACGGATGAATTTCTTAAAATCGCCAAGCAGGTTTTCGGCGACCAAACCAGGATGAATGCCAAGACCCTGGAAAGTAAAAAAGAGCTGATCGATCATTCGCTCAAAAGCATGAAAAGCGAACTGGACAAAGTACAGGAAATGATCCAGCAGGTTGAGAAGGAGCGTAAACAGAGTTTTGGCGCGCTCAGCGAACAATTAAAGAGTTCGGCCGAACAAACCCGGCAGCTGCGGGAAGTTACCAACCAGCTTACCATGGCTCTTTCCAGTTCGCAAATGCGCGGCCAGTGGGGTGAACGTATGGCTGAGGACGTGCTACGGCTGGCCGGATTTCTGGAAGGGATCAATTATCTTAAGCAGACCAGCGGCGCCAATACCAGCGACCGGCCCGATTTTACCTTTTTGCTGCCCAACAACCTGAAAGTGAATATGGATGTAAAATTTCCGTTTGCCAATTATCTGGCCTACCTGAATGCCGAATCCGACGGGGAAAAGGAACGATTTAAAACCGCTTTTTTACGGGATGTGCGAAAGCGCGTAAAAGAAGTACGCAATCGTAACTATATCAACCCGGCCGATAATACCGTGGATTATGTCATTGTTTTTATTCCCAACGAGCAGGTGTACGCTTTTATCAATGAAAATGATTCCGGTTTACTGGACGAGGCTCTGCGAAATAAGGTAATCCTGAGCTCGCCAATCACGCTATACGCCATACTGGCCGTAATCCGTCAGGCTGTGGATAATTTTAATCTGGAACGTACGGCTGCGGAAATTTTGTCTTTGCTGGGTGAATTCAATAAACAGTGGGAAAAATTCAAAGGTTCAATGGACAAAATGGGCCAAAAGTTGGACGACGCCCGGAAGGAATTTCAGCACCTGATTACCACCCGTACCCGTCAACTGGAACGTCCGCTGGTAAAACTGGAAAATTTGCGCACACCGGACGGCAACTTGTTGAAGTCTGCCGGGACGGATCATCCGCTTTCCGATCCTGAGTAAACGCTTGGCAGAGCATCGCCCATCAGAAAAAAGTTTGCGCACTTGTTGTTTTTATCCATTTACACTTCTTTGTTTGAATATGAAAAAATGATAAACTTTTTCATGTAAATTACTTATATTTCTATCATACTTTTAATAAAAACCTTGCATCCGTATTTCACCTGAGAACAAATTTAAAAGACGAGGTGAGAAAATGACCCGTAAATCTTTGTCTTGGCTGGTTTTTGTGATCCTCTCTGTTTTGAGCGGTATTTACGCCTACACCTTTTTTGCCGATGCGTATCCGATTGTCTCACTGGAAATTCGTATGAACCGGGATCAGGCGTTGGCGGAAGCGCTGGAGCTGGCTCATCAAAATGCCTGGGGCCCGGATGACCCTGAGAATGCCGCATCTTTTGGTGTGGATAGTAAAGTACGCAATTACGTGGAATTGGAAACCGGCGGCTCTCAGGCCTTTTCCGAGCTGATAAAAAGTGGACTATACTCTCCCTACACCTGGCGCATACGCCTGTTTCAGGAAAATAAAACCAACGAAGTAAGAATCCGCTTCACACCCGACGGCAAGTTTTACGGGTTTAAAGAGAAAATTCCGGAAGACGCCCCCGGTGCCGCCCTTTCCGCGGATTCCGCACTGGCTCTGGCCCGGGAAGAAGCGCTGGAACACTGGAATCTGCCCATAAATGAATATGAACTGGTTGAAAAATCAAAAGAAGAACGTCCCTCCGGACGAATCGACCATACTTTTACATTTGAACGGACCGATAAAAAAATTGGAGAAGGCCGCTATAGGCTAAGCCTTGTCGTAAGTGGAGACAAATTGACCGAAATAAGGCATTTCATAAAAATACCCGAATCATTCGACAAAAAATATGAAGAGATGCGTTCGGCCAATGAAACGCTCTCCACAATATCGGTTATTGCTATCGGATTGCTGTATATTTTGGGCGGGCTTGTTTTTAGCCTTTTTTATTTGCTGCGCCAGCGTTGGCTGATTTGGAAAAAACCGTTATACTGGGGTCTGTTCGTGGCCGCCTTACAGGTATTGGTCAGCATAAATCAGATGCCGCTGGTCTGGATGAATTACGATACGGCACTTTCCGCTCAGGGCTTTCTATTGCAGCAAATCCTGCAAATGGTACTTACCTTTGTCGGTCTGACGATTCTGTTCACCGGCGCTTTTATGGCTGCGGAAAGTCTGACTCGTAAAGCTTTCCCCAACCACATCCAGCTTTGGAAAATCTGGACCAAAGAAACCGCCGCTTCATCACAGGTTTTGCAGCGTACTTTAGGCGGGTACCTGGCCGTAACCATTTTCTTTGCCTTCGATATTTCGCTATATATATTCGCCAACAAAACATTGGGTTGGTGGTCGCCTTCGGATGCTTTGTTCGACCCCGATGTGCTGGCCACGTATTTCCCCTGGCTCTCTTCCATAGCCATTTCCCTGCAGGCCGGTTTTATGGAAGAATGCCTCTTCCGTGCCGTACCCATCGCCGGGGCCGCCTTATTAGGCGAACGATTCGGCAACCGCAAGGCCTGGATAATCGGCGCATTTATTTTACAGGCTTTGATCTTCGGCTCGGCCCATGCCAATTATCCCAACCAGCCGGCTTATGCCCGCGTAGTAGAGCTTATTATACCTTCCATTGCTTTCGGTCTGATTTATCTGTTTTACGGATTATTGCCCGGCATCATTCTGCATTTTGCCTACGATGTGGTCTGGTTTGCGCTGCCCTTGTTCGTTAGCGATGCCGGCGGAGTTTGGCTGGATCGCAGCCTCATTATTTTACTGGCTTTTGTTCCCTTGTGGATTGTGTTGTTTGCCAGACTGCGCGCCAAACGCTGGCAGGATGTACCGGAGGAAAACTATAACCGTTCATGGCGACCGGCGGAAAAAGAAAGTGTGAGCGAACAGGCGCATGAGCGCCAAACCCCAGCTTCGATGCCCTCCGGCCTTAAAAACGTTCTGCAATTGGGCGGATTAGCCGGTATTATTTTATGGCTGCTGTTCACTAATTTTCAAAATATTCCCGGCTATCTCGAAGTGGATCGCCAGGAAGCCGAAAAGCTGGCCACGAAGGCGCTCGACGAATACGGGATACGGTTGGAATCACCCTGGCAAACCTTAAGCAAGGTTGATATGCCGCTGGACCAGGACGATCGCTTTGTCTGGCAGGAGGGCGGGACTAAAATATATCAAAAACTGTTGGGCCGTTACCTGGAAGAGCCGCGTTGGGTGGTTCGCTTCGTCCGTTTTAAAGGCACGCTTGATGAACGTAGCGAGGAATACAAAGTGTATGTGGGAAAAGGCGGCAAAATTCTTCGCCTGCAGCATATTCTGCCTGAATCACTTCCGGGCGATTCGCTTGCGGAAGATTCTGCTCGTGTGGTGGCCCATCGTTTTCTGCAAGAATGGTTTCATACCGATCCGCAAAAGCTGAAAGAAATCTCTGCCGCGCCGTCCAAATTGCCCGCCCGAACCGACTGGTTGTTTACTTTTGCCGATACTCTGAATTACCCCCTCGATGAGGGGCAGGCCCGTATTGCCGTGAAGATCAGCGGGGATAAAGTAACTGACGGATATACTTTCGTATATGTTCCTGAAGAATGGGCGCGTAACGAGCGAAATATTTTGAATAATAAAACCTTGATGAGCGGCATCAGCGGAATGATGCGCTTTTTACTGCTTCTGACCGCCGCTGTTATAGGTATTGTTTTTTGGAGCCGTAAACAGTTTTTGGTAAAAGCATTTGCTATTTTAACCTCTGTCATGTTTGTCGCCAATTTTATCGATCTGTTCAATCAATATCCCGAGATAATGGCCTCCTTTTCCACGGCGCAGCCGGTTAGCAACCAAAAAATTATGTTCTTTGGTCTGCCGTTAATTGCCTTTTTGTTTATGGCCGCTTTCCTTGGCCTAATCGCCGGATTCACTCCTCAATGGAAGCGCCGCCAAAATTCGTTTGGCAAAACAAATGCCCTTCTTTTATCTGTTTCATCCGGATTCCTGGTGGCAGGCTTATTGGCTTTGACCAATTTATTCGAACCGTCCTGGCAGCCGAGCTGGCCGGATTATACCTTATCCTCACTTGCTCTACCCCTTCTCGGCGGATTGGGCAATTTAAACGGTTTTCTTACTACGATCGCTTTGTATATCTTTCTCTTTTTCGCTCTGGATCGATTTACCGACGGCTGGACGAAAAAACAATGGTTATTCGGCTTTTTATTTATCCTGAGCATTTTGCTGGTTAATCGACCGGCCAACCCGGATTTTACCTTCTGGCTGACGACCGGTTTGATTAAGGGAGTCGTTTATCTGTTGTTGTATTTGTTTCTTTTCCGTTATCAACTATCTCTGGTACCGCTGACATTTGGCGCTTTGATTGTTCTTTTGGAAATCAAACCGGCGGTAATCAACGCCGTGCCTATGGCCATCCCGGCCACGGTGATTGGCATTGTTCTCATTTTTATAGTAGCTTTTTACTGGTACCGCTTGTTGGAAAAAGATTAATATGTTTATGAATTCATAAAAGAAAGGGTTCACCATGCATGAAAAAAGTATCGAACTACTCAACAAAGCCGTTGCAGATGAACTAAGCGCGGTTCATCAGTATATGTATTTCCATTTCCATTGCGACGACCAGGGTTACGACTTACTGGCCGGCCTGTTCAAAAAAACAGCTATCGAGGAAATGCTGCATATCGAACGTTTGGCCGAACGCATTCTCTTTTTGAAAGGCGAGGTGGAAATGAAGGCCAGCGAGGAAGTGCAAAAAATTCATGAGGTCGAAGAAATGCTCAAGCTGGCGGCTAAAATGGAAACGGACAGCGCGCGCAGTTACAATCTATGGGCCAATGAATGCTCGGCCAATGCCGATTCGGTTTCCAAAAAATTGTTTGAAGATCTGGTCGTGGATGAAGAACGCCATTTTGACCAGTATGATACGGAACTGGATAACATGGCCCGTTTCGGCGATCGCTATCTGGCTTTGCAATCTATTGAACGCAGTAAAAACAGGGCGATGGGTCAAAGCCCGGAATAAAAAGAAAAAGCCATCCCAATTGATCGGGATGGCTTTTTTTGTTATTTAATATCCGCTACGGCTATACCCAGTCCTTCGGCAATGGCGGAACCGTATTCCGGATCGGCTTTGTAAAAATAGGACAATTGTATTTTCTGAATCGATTTCGAAACCGGCTTCATGGAATGGATAATATTGTTTATCAAATCTCTTTTTTCGTTTTCCGGTAAAATTCGGTACAGGTCTCCGGCTTGTTTAAAATCGTCAATATCTTCGCTGCGCGGGTTGTAACGATCGGCATCTCCGGAAATACGCAAAGGCGGTTCCTTATATTCCGGTGACTCGCCGGGAACGTCATAATTACTCGGCTCGTAGTTCCGGCTGGCGCCGCCGTTATCATCAAAGCGCATATAACCGTCTCGATAGTGATTGGCCACTTCCACACCCCGCGGACGGTTGACGGGCAACAGATTGTAGTTGACGCCCAGACGATAACGTTGGGTATCGGGATAGGAAAAGAGCCGTCCCTGAAGCATCTTATCCGGAGAAAACCCGATACCCGGTACGATATTGGACGGCGCAAAAGCGGATTGTTCCACTTCGGCAAAATAATTTTTCGGATTGCGGTTCAGCTCGAGAATGCCCACTTCAATAAGCGGGTAGTCGCTGTGTGGCCACACCCTGGTAATATCGAACGGATTGATATGATAATTTTCCGCTTCTTTTTCGGGCATAATTTGCACTTTTAAAGTCCAGCGGGGATATTCCTTACGCTCAATGGCTTCAAACAAATCACGCGTAGCATAATCCGGATCCACGCCGGCCAGCCGGGTTGCTTCTTCGTCGGAAAGATTTTTAATGCCCTGCATGCTTTTCAGGTGAAACTTCACCCAAAAGCGTTCATTATCGCTGTTGATAAAGCTGAAGGTATGACTGCTATACCCGTTCATAAAGCGATACCCATCCGGCGTTCCGCGGTTGCTGAACAAAATGGTAATCTGGTGTAGCGCTTCCGGAGTTTTGGACCAGAAATCCCAAACCATTTCCGCCGATTTCAGATTGCTGTCCGGCGTGCGTTTTTGGGTGTGGATAAAGTCGGGGAATTTTAGCGGATCGCGAATAAAAAATACCGGCGTATTGTTCCCGACCAAATCCCAGTTTCCTTCTTCGGTGTAAAATTTGGTGGCAAATCCCCGCGGGTCCCGTGCCGTATCGGCTGAACCGCGCTCGCCCCCCACGGTGGAAAAACGGGTGAACGTTTCTGTTTGCTTACCCACCTGCGAAAAAAGCTTTGCTCGTGTGTAACGGGTTATATCGTTCGTCACCGTAAAAACGCCATACGCCCCGGCACCTTTGGCGTGCACAATACGCTCCGGTATAACCTCGCGGTCAAAATGGGCCAGCTTCTCCTGCAGATAAACATCCTGCATCAAAAGCGGCCCGCGTTTTCCGGCCGTAAGTGAATTTTGATTGTCATCCACCGGACGACCGCTCATTGTGGTGAGTTTTTGTTTTTTGGACATATCAATCTCCTCGTATTGGTGGTAGGTTAAGTTGTTCTTTATACAGTCTGGTAATTTTCAGAAGGAGGTGTGCTATCAAACTTTATCTATATTTTTAACACACCCCGGATAACCGAAAAAGTCATCCGGGGTATCTGGAATATACTATTTTTGAGTGGCTTTTAACATCCATAAAGTTTTTTCCAGCCATCCAATTGTATCAGAGACCATATCCGCCGTAACAACATCACCGTTTTCTTCGGCTACAGCCAGAATAGACCGATAGCTGTTTAACAAATAGGTAAAGTCATCAAACAGCCCGTCAATTATTTCCTTACTTCCGAAACGATTTGCCTTTTCTTCGCTAAGCTGAGCCAACTCGAGATATTCTTTGACAGTAACCGGCGGTTTGCCTCCGAGTTGCAGAACACGCTCGGCAACAGCGTCATACAATTCCGCAATGTGATTGTAGTATTCCTCGGTAACCTTGTGAATCTCGAAGAACTGACGGCCTTCAACGTTCCAGTGGTAGTTGTGCAGTTTAACATATAGAATGTGTAAATCCGCCACATTTTGATTGAGCATGTCAATTACTTGATTTGATTTCATTTTACTCTCCTTTTGTGTAATCATTTTTAGATGATAATTATTATTATTAAAATTCCAAAAAAATACCGGAAGTAACTGAACCCGGCTATAAAATTACATCGTTATTAGAAAATACCGTCTGTGCGTTCTTCCCTGTTCAATGGGTTTTTGCACTTCTTCCCGGGTGACCGGAGGCGGTTCGTTCAATCGCGGTAAGTTGATATTAATTGATAATTTGTCCATATTCTGTCTCCTTTTCTTTAGTGTTACTTAATGTATTAGACGTTAAAATTATATTTAAGTTACAAATTATTTTTATTTGATAATTATTATTGGTTAAGTCGCAAAAAAATTTAGCTTTGCTGCCGCCGGCATTCGGCACAAACCACATTATACTGGATACTGTAATTAATAAGCCGGTTATCCTTAGTTACCTGTTCCGGGACAGGCAAATCCTTTAATTGTTCGTCAAAAAGATCGATCACCTTTTTACATTTCACACACACAATATGGTGATGGGGTTGCGTCATCATATCATATCGTACCGTATTATGCAGCGGTGTTACTACGGAGATAATGCCGTAATGCTCAAAGGTCTCCAGCGTTTTATACACCGTAGCCAGAGAAATCGTAGGATGTTCTTTCTCAATTCGTTTATAAACATCTTCCGGTTTGGGGTGGCTGGTATCCCCAATAAGCGCTTTATATATGGACAGTCTTTGCGGTGTAACGCTCAAACCGTTTTCCCGGCAGATAGCGATAAATTCTTTTATTTTCTGATCTTCTTGTGTAACAGCCATTTTTCTCTTCTATATATAATAATAATTATCCAATAATAATACCTTTTAACCCAAAATGCAAATTTTTTATTCCCATTTATTGCCGAACCGGTATATTTTTTTTGCCAGACAATCCTTTTTTAAAATCACCGCTAACTCTGTTGCAGATATTCCCCGGGCATTCAACGTTTTTTACATTTCGGCCCCTGGTCAAGATGCCGGCTTGCCAGGCCAGGCGTTCTTCAATATATTGTTCTCTTTAACGCTCATCCAAACATCGGGATCGGATACAATTTGAACCAAATGACAATTACCATAGTAAGCGGCTTGCCCCGCTCAGGTACTTCCTTACTAATGCAAATGCTGCGGGCGGGTGGAATGGAGTTGCTTACCGACCGCCACCGTTTACCGGACGAAAACAATCCCCGGGGCTATTTTGAATACGAAGCCGTTAAAAATATTTCCAACGACAATACATTTTTGGAAGAGGCCCGGGGCAAAGCGATTAAAATTATTTCCCATTTGCTTGCCTATTTACCTGAACGATATTATTACAACATTCTGTTTATGCGCCGAAATATCGATGAGGTTATTTTGTCGCAAAACAAAATGTTAAAAAAATTGAACGCGCCTTATCAGGAAGAAAATGCTGAACATATTAAACAAGATTTTATAAAGCATTTACACAAAATTCATATCTGGATGCGGCAACAGGATAACGTACGATTTTTATATATTGATCACCGCCGCATATTGAATCAGCCCCATACGGAGGCGGCCCGCATAGTTCATTTCCTGCAACTGGATCTCGATACGCAAAAAATGGCGACTGTAATTGATCCCTCGCTATATCGATCGCGGATAGAATAAGAAAACTGATTGTATTACATCTGTCGTTGATTGTATATTTTTACAATTTTTCCAAATTTCATTCACAAAGATTTGCATCGCATCCGATCCGTTTATAAACTCCGTTACATCCGGACTAATGAAATAATGAATTGGTGAATTAACAGAGTTCTTATTCAGGCAGGTTATTCAATAATTCATCATTCTATGCAGGTTCTCGTATTTTAAATTATTTCGGGAGATTAAGATAGAACAGTTACCCGCCAGTATTCTTCTGGAAGACGGCACCCGCCTGGAGGGCGTTTCATTCGGTTATCCGCAATCCGTTGCCGGAGAAGTCGTATTCAGCACCGGAATGGTCGGATATCCGGAGTCGTTGACCGATCCTTCCTATTACGGTCAGATTTTGGTACTCACCTACCCGCTTATCGGTAATTACGGTATGCCTCCTACAGAAATGAACACGGGTCTCCGGCAGTATTACGAAGCCCCTTCCGCGCAGATAAGCGCTTTGATTGTGGACGATTACTCCCGGGCTTACAGCCACTGGAACGCCCGAAGCGGTCTGGCTCAATGGCTGTACAACCAACGCGTACCGGCAGTGAGCGGTATCGATACCCGCGCTTTGACCAAACGCCTGCGCGAAAAAGGAACCATGCTGGGAAAAATTATTATCGACAATCGGGATGTAACCTTTTATGACCCCAACCGGGATAATCTGGTAGCCAAAGTAAGCGTCGATAAACCGCTGGTTTATGGGGGTGGGACTAAACGGGTGGCGCTGTTGGACTGCGGCTGCAAACACAATATTATTCGGGAAATTGTACAACGGGAGGTGCAAATTGTACGCCTGCCGTGGAATTATCCGCTGGAAGATGAATCCTTTGACGGCTTGTTGATTTCAAGCGGACCGGGCGACCCCAAACTGTGTGCGCCAACGATCCACGAAGTGCAAAAAGCGCTTAACCGGGGAATGCCCACCTTCGGCATCTGTCTGGGCCATCAGATAATGGCTTTGGCCGCGGGCGGAGATACGGAAAAAATGAAATACGGCCACCGCAGTCAAAACCAACCGGTAAAAGACACCGGTAACCAGAGAGCTTTTGTGACCACGCAAAACCACGGTTTCGTGGTTAAACAGGATACCCTGCCGGCGGATTGGAAATTTTCTTTTATTAATCTGAACGACGGCAGCAGCGAAGGGCTGATACACAAATCGGGCCGTTTTTTCAGCACCCAGTTTCATCCCGAAGCCGCCCCCGGCCCGACGGATACGACATTTTTGTTTGACCGGTTTGTGGAGATGTTGTAACAGAACACAATCATTGCGAAGCTACAAAACAATGACCATTCATTTTAATAAACACAAGTTTAAAGAAACTCGGAAAAAACTTCGTAACAATCCTACACAAACTGAACGTATTTTGTGGGATGAACTAAAAGGGAAGAAACTTGGCGGGTTTAAGTTTAGACGACAGTACGGAATAGATCAATTTGTCATAGACTTCTATTGCCCGCGTATTAAGCTGGCTGTAGAACTTGACGGTTCCGTACATCAAAATTCAGACATAAAGAACTATGATCGAGAAAGACAAAAATATATTGAAACGTTTGGGGTAACATTTTTACGGTTTAAAAATTCAGATGTTCTGAAAAGAAAAGAGTGGGTTTTGGAACAGATATTAGTTACGGCCAGGAGATTGACAACCACCCCTAAATCCCCTCCTTGCAAAGGAGGGGACTTAAAGGAAGGTTCGTGAGAAAATAAATTTTTATGGAATATAAATCACGAGAGTTTTCCCCCTTAATCCCCTCCTTGGCAAGGAGGGGATTAAGGGGAGGTTCGGAGTTGGCGGACATAAACCTATAGAAAAAAAATTAAACACCAGCAATGAAATCAACCCAAAAAAAAGTCCTCATCCTCGGCAGCGCCGCCCTTAAAATCGGCGAGGCCGGAGAATTTGATTACTCCGGAAGTCAGGCCATTAAGGCCCTGAAGGAAGAAGGGGTTTTTACCGTTCTGGTCAACCCCAATATCGCCACTATCCAAACGTCAGAGCATCTGGCCGATCGGGTCTATTTTTTACCCGTAACCGTCGATTTTGTGGAACAAATCATCGATAAGGAAAAACCCGATGCCATCCTGCTGAGCTTTGGCGGGCAAACCGCTTTGAACACCGGACTGGCTTTATACGAGAAGGGTGTTTTAGATAAATACAAAGTGGCTGTTCTGGGCACGCCGGTTCAAACCATCATCGATACGGAAGACCGGCAGCGGTTTATCCAACGGCTGGATGAGATCGGCGTTAAAACAGCGCGCAGCGATACCGCCACCACCGTTAAGGAAGCGGCCGCCATTGCCGCCGACATCGGTTACCCGGTGATGGTACGGGTGGCCTATGCTCTGGGAGGATTGGGTTCCGGTATCTGCCGAAACGAAGATGAGTTGAAAGAACGCGCCGGAAAGGCTCTGAGCCACGCGCCGCAAATTTTAATTGAAGAATACCTGACCGGTTGGAAAGAAATCGAGTACGAAGTGGTGCGCGACCGGGCCGATAACTGCATTACCGTGTGCAATATGGAAAATTTCGATCCTATGGGTATTCACACCGGCGAGAGCATCGTAGTGGCGCCCAGCCAGACATTGAGTAACAGCGAATATCATAAACTGCGGTCTATCGCCATAAAAGTGATCCGTCACCTGGGGATTGTGGGCGAATGTAATATCCAATATGCGCTTGATCCGCATTCCGAAGATTACCGGGTCATCGAGGTGAACGCCCGTCTGTCGCGCAGTTCCGCGCTGGCTTCCAAGGCAACCGGGTATCCGCTGGCTTTTGTGGCCGCCAAACTAGCCCTCGGTTACACCCTGCCCGAGCTGAAAAACAGCATCACCAAAGAAACATCCGCTTTTTTCGAACCGGCGCTGGATTATGTGGTGGTCAAAATTCCCCGCTGGGATTTGAAAAAATTCCGGTTGGTTTCCCGTAAAATCGGTTCCGGGATGAAATCGGTTGGCGAGATAATGGCCATCGGACGCCATTTTGAGGAAGCCCTGCAAAAAGGACTGCGCATGCTGGAAACGGGAGCTTACGGTTTGGTGGCCAACGATAATTTTACTTTTGAAAATATTACCGAAGAACTGCGCTCCCCCACGGAAGAACGCATTTTTGCCATTGTTCAGGCTTTTCAACAGGGCTTTACCATCGATGAAATTCACGAGTTGAGCCACATCGACAAATGGTTTTTAAACAAGCTGCAAAAAGTGGTCGATATCTCGCATCGTTTGGGTCACTTTAAGCATCAAATACCCGAAGAAGGGTTGCTGAAAGAAGCCAAACAGGCCGGTTTTTCCGATAAGCAGATTGCCCGCCTGTGCGCTCTGGACGAAAAACAGGTACGAAAGCAGCGCCATCATAGCGGTTTATTACCTGTTATCCGGCAAATTGATACCCTGGCCGCCGAGTATCCGGCGCAAACCAACTACCTCTATTTAACTTACAACGGGCAGGAAGACGATGTGACCGCTCCGGACGGCGAAGCCATTCTGGTATTGGGTTCCGGAGCATACCGTATCGGCAGTTCGGTGGAATTCGACTGGTGCTGCGTCAGCGCGGCCCGCTCTCTGCAGGGCCTGGGCTATCGTACCATTATGCTCAATTATAACCCGGAAACCGTCAGCACCGATTACGACCAGTCCGATATGCTCATTTTTGACGAAATATCGCTGGAATCGGTCTGCGATATATTTAAGAAATTGAATCCCCGCGGCGTCATTATTTCCATGGGCGGACAGATTCCCAACAATCTGGCCGTGGGATTGGATGAAGCGGGCATTCCCATTTTGGGTACCAGCGCCGAACATATCGATTCGGCCGAAAACCGCCACAAATTTTCCACTCTGCTGGATAAAATCGGCGTGGATCAGCCGGTCTGGAAGGAGCTCTCTTCCACCGGGGAAGCGCTGGCCTTTGCCCAAAAAGTGGGTTACCCGGTATTGGTGCGGCCTTCATACGTTTTAAGCGGTGCGGCAATGGCCGTGGCTTCCAACGATGAAGAACTGCTCAAATATCTGCAAAAGGCGGTTACCCTGTCGCCCGAACAACCGACGGTGATCAGCAAGTTTTTGCAGAACGCCAAGGAAATTGAGCTGGACGCCGTGGCTCGCGAGGGGGAAATTGTGGCTTACGCCATTTCCGAACACGTGGAAAATGCCGGCGTGCATTCCGGGGACGCCACGCTGGTTTTCCCACCGCAGCGGCTCTATCTGGAAACCATCCGCCGTATCCGCGACATTGCCGCGCGCATTGCCCGGGCGCTCAAAATCCACGGCCCGTTTAACATCCAGTTTATCGCCCGCCAAAACGAGGTTAAGGTGATTGAATGTAATTTACGGGCCTCGCGTAGCTTTCCTTTTGTATCCAAGATACTCAAAATTAATTTTATCGATATCGCCACGCAGGTTATGATGGGCCGGGACATACAACCGCCCCAGCGATCGGCCTTCGAAATCAACTATGTGGGCGTTAAGGCGCCCCAGTTTTCTTTTACCCGGCTCATTGGCGCCGATCCCGTTTTGGGCGTGGAAATGACATCCACCGGCGAGGTGGCCTGCCTGGGCGATGATTTTGACGAGGCCTACCTGAAAGCTCTGATGGCCGTCGGGTATCGTTTCCCTTTTAAAAATGTTCTGCTCTCCACCGGGCCCATAGAATCCAAAGCCGAACTGCTGGAATCCATCCGCCTGCTATCCCAAAACGGGATGACCTTTTACGCCACCGCCGGTACGGCCCGTTTTCTTAAGCAGAACGGGCTGTCCGTAAAAACCCTGCACTGGCCGCTGGATGAAAAAAAACCCAATGTAATCGATTATATTCGAAACGGTAAAATCGATCTGGTCATCAACATTCCCAAAAATTTTCAAAAGGACGAGCTGACCAACGGCTATCTGATACGCCGCGCCGCGGTGGATTACAATGTAATGCTGATTACCAACCGCCAAATCGCCATGCGCCTTGTGGAAGCGCTGACCAGATTAAAGACCAAAGATTTAAAAATAAAAAGCTGGGAAGAGTATGAGTGAATTATAAAATTTTGCGTTTAAGGGGTAAAGGGAGGGTAGTTAATTAAGAATTAAGAATGAAGAATTAAGAATACAAAATCTCTGTGTTCTCCGTGGTTAATCCAACAGGCATAAAGGGACAAAGGCACAGAGGCACAAAGTACCGCGTGACGAGAAGACAGAAATTGGAAACTGGGGAAGAATTACGAATTAGTCAATTACGAATTAAAAGCCAATGGCCAGGAATT
>DRQG01000036.1 GCA_011369465.1 Caldithrix abyssi | reverse complement strand
TTTAGAATTCATAATAAGGCTCCTTTCTTGTTTGGTTTATCAGACAACACCATAAATAAGAAAGGATGCCTTATTTTTCCAAATTATTATCTTTTCTCTCACCCCCTTAACATACAAACTCTTCGCCGGCGAAGGGAGGGGCGTAACGTGGCGGCCGTGCGGCTTTTACGAATCGGGGTGGGTTGCCTGGCGGGATTCCGGGACAAGCCCGGAATGGTATTCTGAGTCATACGGAGGAAATATGGTTTCTGTACTAAAAACAAAAACACACATCTTTATATTGTTGATCACCATTATTCTGCTATCGGCTTGCACTGAGACGAAGCAGCAAACCGAACAGGAAATTATTCCCGTGCGTACCATCCGGGTGCAAACGCACGATATTGTGCGTACGCTGGAATTTACGGGCACCATTCAACCCTGGAAGAAAACGAACCTGGGCGCCCAAATGCCCGGCACCATTCGCAGGATATTTGTAGAGCCCGGCGACCGGGTACAAAAAGATGATCTGCTGGTCCAAATGGACGACGCCCAATTGACCCAGGCCCGCGTCCGCTACGAATTGGCAAAACTGGACTACGACCGGATGAAGCCGCTTCTTGAGGAAGGATCCATCGCGCCCAGTCAGTTTGACAAAATAAAAGGCGCCTATGACGCCGCAAAAGCCGGGTATGAACTTACGTTGGAAAACACGCGCATCCGCGCCCCTTTTTCCGGCATAATTTCTACCAAATGGATGGATGAAGGCGAGGTGTTTACTCTGATGCCCGGCCCGGCCGGCTCGCCGACCATTCTGACGCTCATCCAGACCGATCGGGTTAAAATACGGGTGAACATCCCGGAAAGTGAACTAACGCATATCCGCAATGGACTAACGGCGCTGGTTACCGTCGATATCCTTCCCGGAAAAACATACAAGGGCGTCATTTCACGGATCGATCCGGCCATTGATCCGGCTTCGCGCACTTTTCAGGCTGAAATCAAACTGAACAACGCCTCCGGGGAACTTCGCGCCGGTATGTTTGCCCGGGCAGCGGTACAGACCGGCAACGTACAGGTGGTGGTTGTTCCCCGTTCGGTGTTAATCCGTCAAACAGGCACCAATAAATTTTACGGTTTTGTAATTAATCAGAACACAGCCGAACGCCGCAGAATAACGCCCGGACAACATATCGATGATCTTATTGAGATTAAAGACGGTTTACAGGCCGGCGAAGTCGTTGTCATTGAGGGGCAGTATCTGCTCAAAAACGGGACCAAAGTTCAAATTATTGACTGATTAACCTGACAAACGGCTTGCATATTTAAACAGTGTAACCGTGTTAATATGGTGAACAAAAGGAAAACGGTTTTATGAATTTGCCCAAATTATTCGTTGATAGACCTGTTACTACAATTATGGTGTTTCTGGGAATTTTGGCCATCGGTATCGTTTCGGTCAGCAAACTCCCCATCGATTTGTTCCCGGAGATCGAAAATCCGGTAATCAGTGTGCTTACCCAGTATCCGGGCGCCAGTGCCAAGGATGTGGAGACCAATGTCACCAAAAAAATCGAGAGCTGGCTGAGCACGGTCAATGAGCTGGATAAAATCACCTCCACTTCCATCGACAATATGTCCATTGTTCAGTGCCAGTTTAAATGGG
Source organism: Caldithrix abyssi (assembly GCA_011369465.1). Lineage (GTDB taxonomy): Bacteria > Calditrichota > Calditrichia > Calditrichales > Calditrichaceae > DRQG01. The sequence goes on along the minus strand of DRQG01000036.1, from coordinate 8,321 downwards.
GTGCTAATTTGGATGAAGCGGCTAACGATATTCGCAACCTGCTGGAAATGAGCAAGCGGGAAATGCCGGCAGACGCCGAGCCGCCTTTTATTTTCAAATTCGGCAGTAATATGTTCCCTATTCTGGTGTACGGCATCACCGCCGAAGAAAGTTACGAAGGCCTGAACAAGCTGATCGAAAAAAAGATTGCCGACCCGCTGAAACGGCTGCCCGGCGTAGGGGCGGTTTTGCCTATGGGCGCTCCCATACGCCAGATTCTGGTAAAAATCGATCCGGCCAAACTGGAGGCCTATAACCTCTCTATCGAGCGGCTGGCCGGTTCGTTAGCCGCCGAAAACCTGACCCTGCCGGTGGGCAACCTGCGTATGGGCCGGCTGGATTACAATTTACGCGTACCCGGCGAATTCCACGATCCTGCGCAAATTGGAAAGGTAATCGTTGCCCAATACAGGGGACGACCGGTGTATCTTGCAGATGTGGCGACGGTGGTGGATACTCTGAAAGAGCGTTCCATAAATATCCGCTTACTGGGTGGAAAGGGGACGTCTCTCATTGTGCAAAAACAGTCCGGCGCCAACACAGTTAATGTAGCCCGTAGTGTAAAAAAACGCCTAACTCAGTTGGAACAACGCCTGCCAGCTGATGTGAAAATTCATCTGGTCCTGGACTCTTCCAAGTTTATTGTAAATTCCATAAAGAATTTAAGCGAAGCGGTAATTCTGGGCGGCATTTTTGTCGTGCTGGTTATCCTTATCTTTTTACGCCAATGGCGGGCCACATTGATCATCGCCTTCACTATTCCCTTTTCACTTGTGGTGGCGCTTATCTACCTGTATATCACCGGCGACACCATCAATATAATTACCTTGTCTTCACTCAGCATCGCCGTGGGTATGGTGGTAGATGACGCCATCGTTATCCTGGAAAACATTACCCGCCACATCGAACAAGGCGCCCGTCCCCGTGAAGCGGCCATTTTCGGTTCCAACGAGGTCGGACTGGCCGTGGCGGCGTCCACCTTTGCCATTGTAGCCGTGTTCTTTCCGCTGTCGTTTTTAACGGGCATTGCCGGTGTGTTTTTCCACATACTCGGCATTCTGGTTACCGTAACCATCATTACTTCCCTGTTTGCTTCGCTTTCGCTGGTACCGATGCTTTCCGCCCGACTCTACAAACGCAGATCGCATCTTAATATGAACAACACAGCAAAAAGCCGATTTTACACGGCCAGTGAACGGCTCTTTGTCCGGCTGGAAGAAGCCTACCAGCATCTTTTGCGTTGGTCGCTGCAGCATCGTAAAACCGTGATCGTAGTCGCTCTGCTGCTTTTTATCTCTTCGATGCTGTTGTTTAAATTTATCGGTACGGAATTTTTGCCGCAGTCCGACGACGGGACGATGCAGATTAATGTGGAATTGCAGCCGGGCACCCGGTTGGAAAGAACGGTGGATTATGTAAAGCAGATTGAGAAACTGATTAAGGATAAGGTGCCCGAACTGCGTTATTACAGCGTGCAGGCCGGCGTGAACGACGAAGGATTTTCGTCCATTTTGTTTGGTCAGAAAGAAGGCCCCAATATCTTTTTGGTGCGCGCTTTGCTATCAGATCACAAATATCGTACACGAAGTGTTTTTGAAATTGCCGATACGCTGCGGCGGTATATTAAAAAAATACCCGGAATCACCAGTTTTAGCATCAGCGCAGCGGGGGCCGGTTCTTTTGTAACCGGCGCGACGGGAAAACAACTGGCCGTGGATATCATCGGCTACGATCTGGAAACCACCTCCGCCCTGGCCGGTCAGATAGCCGATAAGCTGAAAACCATACCCGGCGCGGTGGATGTGGCTCTGGACCGCGGTAAAGACCGGCCGGAGATTGAAATTGTTCCCGATCGGGATAAACTTGCCGCCGTGGGGCTCAATACAGCAATGGTGGCTTCCGCTGTGCGCAATCACATGTACGGGAAAGTGGCAACAAAATTTCGTCAGGAAGGCAACGAGTTTGACGTTTTTATCCGTCTGGATGCCTCGTTCCGGCGTTCGTTGCAAAACGTGGAAAACATATCCATTCAAACAATAACCGGCCGGCTGGTGAAGCTGAAGGATATCGCCGTTATTCGCGAGGTTATGTACCCGCCGGAAATCAAACGTAAAAATCAGGAACGGGTGGTTACAGTGGGCGCCAATGTATCCGGCCGCGCTCTGGGCGATGTTACCGCGGATCTGAAAGCCTATATTAATTCGCTTGAAATCCCCCCCGGAGTGGACATAGAATACAGCGGGCAGGTGGAACAGCAAAGCGACGCCTTTGCCGATTTAAGCCTGTTTTTGATATTGAGTATTTTTCTGGTTTATATGATTATGGCCTCGCAATTCGAGTCGCTTCTGCATCCTTTCGTTATTATGTTTTCCGTGCCGTTTGCCTTGGTGGGCGTGGCCTGGGGCCTGTATTTAACCGGAATGCCGCTTTCGTCCATTGCGTTTTTGGCCACCATTATGCTCATCGGCATCGTGGTTAAAAATGCCATCGTATTGGTGGATTACACCAATATTTTGCGGGCGCGCGGTTACGAATTGTTCGAAGCCATCGTGGTGTCCGGCGGAAATCGTCTGCGCCCGGTTTTGATGACGGCTATCACCACCATATTGGGAATGCTGCCCCTGGCCATCAGCAGCGGTGAAGGCGCGGAAACCTGGCAGCCGTTGGGAGTAACCGTAATTTTCGGCTTGCTGGTCTCTACGGTTGTTACCCTGGTGCTCATACCGGTCATTTATTCTCTGTTTGAAACCCGGCTGAAGAGAGAGAAGTGACGCGTGACGAGGAATCAATTATGAATTGTTCAATTACGAATTACGAATTGACAGGCACAAAGGGGCAAAGGGACAAAGGCACAAAGTAACGCAAGATTTATCTTGCGCCCTGGTGACAAAGGCAGAAGGCACAAAGGCACAAAGTGATGGGTGACGGGTGACAAGGAATCAATTACGAATCATTTAATTACGAATTGCGAATTAACAGGCACAAAGGGGCAAAGGGACAAAGGCACAAAGTAACGCAAGATTTATCTTGTGCCCTGGTGACAAAGGCAGAAGGCACAAAGGCACAAAGTGATGGGTGACAGGTGACGCGTGAGGGGTAATTAGAAATTAGAAACTTGAAACTCGGAACGGAGAGCTAATAACTTAATGACTGACAACTGACCCTTCGACTACGCTCAGGGCAGGCACCTTCGACAGGTTCAGGGCAGGCACCTTCGACAGGTTCAGGGCAAGTAGCTAACCGCCAATTCAATAACTCAATAACTTAATAACTTAGTAACTTAATAACTTGAAACTGATAACTGATAACTGAAAACTGACAACTAATTCCCGATAGCCAACACAATAACCACAAACCGAGGTCATTATGAAAGCCGTACTTATCGTATTCAACCAAAGTATTTCCGATGAGGTTTACGATATTCTGGAAAAATTAAATATACGTGGATTCACCCGCTGGCTGGATGTGCACGGACGGGGTTCGGAAAAGGGCGAGCCGCATTTCGGGACTCACATCTGGCCGTCGGTAAACGGTGTTCTGCTTACCATAGTGGATGAGGATATAGTGGAACCGATATTGGAAGAGGTAAAACGCATTAACAGCCTAGTTGAAGAAGAAGGCCTGCGCACCTTTGTCTGGAACATCGAACAAGCGGTTTAATTCAACGTTTTTTACTGTTCCATAATCGCGTAAAATTGCTAAGGTAATATTCTTACCCCTTTTGCTCTTCCATACCGGGAAAGAATTTTTTCTGTTCTCTTTTTCAAATACGGCTTTATTCAGATTGATTCGTTTCAAGCGGCGCCACTTTTAGAGGGTGCTTTTAATACATAACTTGGGCGTAACATTTTATAAAGAAACTCTGGTGCGAAATCCGCTCCGTTCGGCCAAACAATGGTACCTAACTCTTTATTAAAGACAAATTCAGCAAATTTATTTTTATCTTTTAAGGGTAAGAAAATATCTCCCCAAAGCTCTTCTTCAAGATCGACTACACCCTTTGCCCCATCCTCAAACTTCAGCCAAATTTTGTAGTCACCTTTATATTTTGCTTCTTTTAATCTTGGTAACATAAATACTACTCCAAAGGTTTTATTCGTTTTAAAGCTTTTCTTTCTCGTGCCAAACTCCAATTATTAAGCAACTCCAATTTGTGGTATTCCCTCCATTCCTGAACTAAGCCTAATACTCTTGGCGGCAAATTTCCTTCAATGACCTCTCCGTTATTTATAGAAAGAACTGATTCATAATCACCATATTTAGCATGAAAATGCGGAGGATTGTGGTCATTATAATACATAACAATAATTATACCCAGAAACCTGCTTATCTCAGGCACAATATTCCCTTTAACTCTCGGATATCTTAGAACTTTCCGTAACTTTCTTTATAATATCAATTTTTACAGCTGTTTTCAATTATCTTTTTAAAGTTATTTTTTACTGCGAGATTTCTTAAAGATAGAAAATGTATTTTCATTGTGATTTTCTTTGTCTTATTTTTTCTTTTTCGTATATTAGGTGTACGATTATACACTTTTTAAAATTTCACATTCGGTTTTACTACGATGAAAGATTTCGTCCATTTACATACACACAGCTATTACAGCCTGCTGGACGGCATTCCTTCGCCGGAGGAACTGGTGCTGGCCGCCAAAAAGGCCGGTATGAAGGCGCTGGCTCTTACCGACCACAACGCTCTGTACGGCGCGGTGGAATTCTACGACAAAGCGCTGGAGTGCGGCATCCAGCCAATCATCGGCGCGGAACTGACTTTGAACGACGGTTTTAACTTGCTGCTGCTGGTCAAAAATGACGCCGGTTACCGTAACCTGTCTCATTTGATAACCACCGGGCGCTTACGCGGCGGGCACAATAAATTTGTGCTGTACGCAAAGGATTTTCCCGGCCATACACAAGGACTGATCGCTCTTTCCGGCGGGCACAAAGGGAAGATTTATCATCTGCTGAAAAAACGTCAATCCGGCGAGGCTCTGCGCGAGGCCCGTCGCTGGCAGGACATGTTCGGCGCGGACTTCTATCTGGAAATGCAGCGTTTTGACGAGCAGGATATGCTGATCAACCTGCGTCTGCGCGATCTGGCGGCGGAAAACAGCATCCCCGTTGCGGCCACAAACGATGTGCATTTTATCTCGCCCAAAGAAGCTTCTCTGCGCAAACTGATGCACGCCATCGCGCAAAAAACCGTACTGGAACAGGTACATACGGCGGGCAGTCCGGAACAATACCTGAAAAACCGGCGGCAAATGGGCGAGCTGTTTTCTTTTTTACCTCAGGCGCTGGATAACACCGTCCGGATTGCCCGGGCCTGCACCTTCGCTTTCCGGTTGGGGCGTCCCGTCTTCCCCACCCTGCCTTTGCCCGAGGGCGAGACCGGTTTTTCCTGGCTGTGGAAACAATGCTTTTCCGGCGCTGTAAAACGGTACAAGCCGCTCACCGCCGAAGTAACCCGGCGGCTGGAATACGAACTGAAAATCATCCATCAATTAGGTTTTGCCGAATATTTTTTAATCGTCAAACAGATCGTCGATTACTGCCACGAGCGGCATATTCCCTGCGTGGGGCGCGGTTCTGCGGCCGACAGCTTGGTCTCTTACGTGCTGGAAATCACCCAGGTGGACCCCATCCGTCATAAGCTCTATTTTGAACGCTTCCTCAATCCCGAGCGCAGCGATCCGCCGGATATTGATCTGGATATCTGCTGGAAAAACCGCGACCGGGTTATCGACTTTGTGTACCAAACCTTTGGCCGGGAACGCACGGCTATGATCTGCACCTTTAATACTTTTCAGGATCGTTCAGCCATACGTGACATCGCCCGTGCTTACGGTCTGCCGGAAGATGAAATAGGCAAAATTACCAAATACCTGCCTCACCACACCCGCCAAAGCATCGAAGAAACCATCAACACTCTGCCCGAGCTCAAAGAGCTGCGCTACAATGCGTCCCTGTATGAGAATATTTTGGATCAGGCCCGGCGTATTGCCGATTTTCCGCGACATCTGTCCATTCATTCGGGCGGTATCATTATCGCGCCGGGACGTCTCAGCGATTACACTCCGCTGGAAATGGCCGGTAAAAACATCGTCATCGCCCAGTACGATATGTACTCTATCGAAAAGCTGGGGCTGGTAAAAATGGATTTACTGGGCGTGCGTTCGCTGAGTATTATCACCGACTGCCTGCGGGCGGTAAAAGCGCGGCATAAGAACGCCGCCTTTCGACGCGATCAGGATGAAGAACGAAGCGAACCCGCTTCCCCGGAACGGAATCAACCCCTATTCAATTTCCTGCATAAAAAAGAGACCGCTATTTCCCCGCTGGATTTGCGATCCATCCCCGAAGACGATCCGCAGGTTACCGCTTTTATCCGTTCCGGGCGTACTATGGGTTGTTTTCAACTGGAAAGCCCGGCGATGCGCGGTTTGCTGCAAAAAATGCAAATAGATAATGTGGACGACGTCATCACGGCCGTGGCGCTCATCCGTCCCGGCGCTTCCGGCAGCGGGATGAAGGAAATTTACATCAAGCGGCGGGCCGGGCTGGAGAAAACAACCTATATCCATCCCAGCTTAAAACCGGCTCTGGAAGACACCTACGGCGTAATCATTTATCAGGAACAGGTTTTGCAGGTGGCCCATTTTGTGGCCGGACTGAGTCTGGCTCAGGCCGACACCCTGCGCCGGGCTATGACCAAAGCCCGACTGAAAAAGGAATTTATGCGCATCCGTGAGGCCTTTTTGAACGGCGCCCGTAAAAGAGGGCTCAATCCACAGCAGGCCGAAACGGTGTGGTCGTTTCTGGCCCAGTTTGTGGGGTACGGTTTCAACAAAGCCCATTCGGCCACTTACGGCACCATCGCTTACCAGACCGCTTACCTTAAATACTACTTTCCGCTGGACTATATGTGCGCCGTGCTCAACAATCAGGGCGGATTTTACGGGCGGATGGCCTATATCGAAGAAGCCCGCCGTATGGGTATCACCTTGCTGCCGCCGGATATTCAGCGTTCGCAGCGGGAATTCACCTGCGAGGGCGAGGCTATCCGCGTGGGGCTGCAGCCCGTTTTCGAACTGAGCGAGCGCACTATCAAAGCCATTCTACAGGAACGCGCCCGGCGCCCTTTCAGCGATCTGTTCGATTTCATCCGCCGCACCCGGGCCGGCGAAAAGGAAGTACGCCACCTCATCAAGGCCGGCGCTCTGGCCTCGCTGGACGATAACGCCCCGCGTTTGCTGCTGCTAAACGATCTGTTCTTTAAAAACAACAAAAAAGCGGAAACGGTACGCTTTATCGCCGGTCAAACAAAGCTGCCCCCTTTCAACACCTACCAGAAAATACTCAACGAGCTGGAAATGCTGGATTTTGCCGTTACCGCCCATCCCCTCAGTCTGTTCGAAGAGCGTATTCCCTGGGAAAACTGTGTCCGTTCCATCGACCTGGCCCGGTATGCCAACAAACGCGTCCTCTTCTGCGGCTGGCTGGTTACCTCGCGGCGGGTGGCGGCCGCATCCGGCGGATATATGAAATTCATTACGCTGGAAGACCATTTCGGATTGTGCGAAGCGGTGCTGTTTCCGGCGTTGTACAACCGCTACGGACATCTTTTGCGTTCCCACGGCCCGTATCTGGTACAGGGACGGGTACAATCCCGCCTGCCCGGCGAAGCCAATCTGATTGTGGATAAACTGGAACTGGTTAAGCTGGAAAAGCAAGAGATCGAAGCGTTGTTGCAGCGGAAGGAACAGGACGCCGGCGCTGTGGTGAGTGGGTATTGAGTCGCTATCGGCCATCGGCTATTAGCTTTTAGCTATTGGCTGCCTGCCCTGAGCCCATTCGAAGGGTCAGTTCTCAGTTCCCAGTTATTAAGTTACTAAGTTATTAAGTTATTGGGTTGTCAGAATTCTCCGTTCGTATATCGTCATTCGTCAATCAACAATCGAAAATCCGGTCTTCCTCCAGCATCCAGCATCCAGTTTCAAGTTTCAAGTTTCAAGTTTCCAATTTCCATTTTACGTCACGCGTTACCCGTCACTTACTACTTTGTACTTCTCACAAGATAAATCTTGCGATACTTTGTGCCTTTGTGCCTTTGTCCCTTTGTGCCTATTTATTCATAATTCAGTATTATGTCATTTGGCATCTACTCGAAATACCCATTAATTTGGATTATTTATCAAAGTGGAGGCCATGACATGATTGTTCATTATTCCTTTCAAAAACATAAGATGCAAGAACGTATTTCTCAAAAAACTTTAGATA
>DRQG01000035.1 GCA_011369465.1 Caldithrix abyssi | reverse complement strand
TTTTCTAAGTTCATTTTTAGAATTCATAATAAGGCTCCTTTCTTGTTTGGTTTATCAGACAACACCATAAATAAGAAAGGATGCCTTATTTTTCCAAATTATTATCTTTTCTCTCACCCCCTTAACATACAAACTCTTTCGAAAAGAGAGGGGGACCAAGGGGGAGAGTTGGCGGATGGGTAGATTTGACAATGAAGATAATTGTCGTTATAAATCCTTATAAAACAATGCCTGTTTTTACCATGATAAATTATTTTGGACAGCAATGACTTGGAATGAGTATCGCGGGGACTTCTTCAACAAAAATCGGTGGAAGATGCGCAAAGCACAATTTATTTTTGTACATAATCGCCGGATGAACACCCGCAATTCCATTTTACCTTTTAGACTAATTTCCTTATATTCAGCTTGTTAACCCGATACGGACGACCTGCCTATGAAAATCAAGCTCAAAGAATTTTTCTATTTGTCCAACGTGCTGAGTATAAGCCGGATAATTTTGGCTTATCCGTTGTTCTATTTAATTAAACTAAATACGGAAGAAGGCAACTATTGGTTAATGGGGTTGGCTGTTTTCACGGCTGCCACCGATGTACTGGACGGTTACTTTAGCCGCAAATATAATCAGGTAACCGATCTGGGAAAAATTCTCGACCCCATTGCCGATAAAATCGCTATGGCGTTTATCGCCATCGGGCTGATCCTGTACCGCGGCTATCCGCTGCCTCTGGTGGCGCTGCTGCTGTACCGCGACTTCTTCATCTTGGCAATCGGCCTGATCGGATTGATGCGCAGCGAAAAACCGGTGATGGCTAACTTCTGGGGAAAACTGAACACGGTCGTAATCAGTATATCCGGCTTGCTGCTTATTTTTAATTATTCGGGTGTCATTTATAAAATTGCCGTTGTTGCCGGCTATCTCACTATCTTTATTTCGGGTATTTCCTATTTAATTGTCGGCGAAAAACTATTATTCGAAAAAGGCTGGGGAAGGTTCTTTTTCCGATTTGCGGTTATTTTGATAACCGCCGCTGTTTTGTACCTGATATCGCAATTTCGATTTCTGTAAAAAGCCGATCAGAGGAATCGTTCATTTTGGAGAACAGGAAGAACACAAAACCGCTTATCATCGCTCATCGCGGAGACGGCGTTACGGCGCCGGAAAATACGATCGAGGCCTGTAAGCTGGCTCTGGAACAGGGCGCCGGCGGGCTGGAAATCGACGTCCGTCTATGCGGCAGCGGCGACATCGTGCTCTTCCACGACAAACTGCTCTTTCGTCATTTCGGTAAATACAAACCGGTTTATCTGAGCACATTAAAGGAACTGCGTCTTTTGCGCTTTTCCGATAAACAATACGACGTTTCCGCATCCATATCCTCTTTAAACGATTTTTTTGAAGAATTCAAAGGACGTGTGCCCATCAATATCGATGCGAAAACTTTTTATGCGGATACCGGACTTCTGTCCCGCGAATTAGTTCGGGCTATCAAGCGTTTCAAGATGCAGGATCAGGTCTGGATTTCCTCTTTTAATCCCATTTTTCTTAAACTGATTAAACTGAACACGCCCAGCCTGCGCACCGGCTACCTGTTCGCCAAAACGCCGCGTTTCCACCAGGCATTGGACATCTACCTCAAATCGGACGCCTGGCATCCGCATGTTTCTCTGGTAAACGATTCTTTTGCACAGGCCGCCCGCGACGCCGGCAAAGAAGTCTATGTGTGGACAGTAAACGATGTCGCCAGCCTGAAAACAATGACCGACTATGGTTTTGAGGGGGTTATCACCGATAACCTCTATAAATAAATCGGAAAATCTATCCCGTCGAAGTAACGCATATTCAGAATTTATTTGTTTTTTGTAGGGATTTTTTCAAATATCGCATTAAATCAGGTAATATATTTTCTTTAGGGGGAGTCGCATGAAAAAGTATATCATCATCCTGTTGGTTGCGTTGGGCGCCTTTATTGCCGGCGTGGTTCTGTCGCCCTATTTGAAATCGGAAAACATCAACCGGCAAACCATCGACGAAGCAGCCCGCTTGATTGGCCTGGAATTTACGGATAGCGAAAAAGACACCATGCTGGCCGATTTGCAGGAACGGCTGGAAAAATTTAAAGGCCTGCGTGCGGTTGAATTAGACAATGCCGTGCCGCCGGCCATTCAGTTCAATCCTTTGCCGGTGGGTTTTGAAGCGCCCAAAAAAGAGGGAGCCGTCCGTTTCACTTCTTTTAGTAAAGTAACTTTACCGCAAAACCGGGACGATCTGGCCTGGTATTCCATCGGCCAACTGGCGGCGCTTATCCGCAGCCGGCAGATTACATCCGAGGAATTGACCCGCTTCTTTATCGAACGTCTGAAAAAATATGACCCCAAGCTGCATTGTGTGATTGCGCTGACCGAAGAGCGGGCTTTAAAAATGGCCCGTAAGGCCGATAAGGAAATCGCCGCCGGTAAATACCGTGGTTTGCTGCACGGCATCCCTTACGGGGTAAAAGATTTACTGTCCGTAAAAGGCTATAAAACCACCTGGGGCGCGGCGCCTTTTAAGGATCAGGTTTTCGACAGCGACGCCACTGTAGTAAAAAAGCTGGATGAAGCGGGCGCTGTGCTGGTGGCCAAGCTGAGCATGGGCGCCTTAGCCTGGGGCGATGTCTGGTTTGGCGGCAAAACCCGCAACCCCTGGAACATGGAACAGGGTTCTTCCGGTTCCTCGGCCGGTTCGGCCTCAGCGGTTTCCGCCGGTCTGCTGCCCTTTGCTCTGGGAACGGAAACCTGGGGTTCCATTGTCTCGCCTTCCACGGTGTGCGGGGTAACCGGACTGCGGCCCACTTACGGGCGGGTCAGCCGGACAGGCGCCATGGCCTTGAGCTGGACGATGGACAAAATCGGCACCATCTGCCGGACGGCCGAGGACTGCGCCATTGTGCTGAACGCCATCTACGGCCCGGACAGTCTGGACCAGACCGTGTACGATTTCCCGTTTAATTATGACAGTCAAACGGATGTACGGCAGTTCAAGATCGGCTATTTGAAATCCGATTTTGAGAGCGACTACGCCTTTAAAAAGAACGATTCGCTGGCTCTGGCCAAATTGCGTGATTTGGGGTTGAATCTGGTTGCGATGGAATTGCCGGATATCAATGTGAGCGATTTGTCGTTTATTCTTTCCGCCGAGGCCGCCGCCGCTTTTGACCAATTGACCCGCAGCGGGCGGGACGATTTGCTGGTGCGGCAGGTGCGCAATGCCTGGCCCAATGTGTTTCGTCATTCCCGTTTTATCCCGGCGGTGGAATACATCAACGCCAACCGGGTGCGTTACAAGTTGATACAGGCCATGGCCAAATTGATGGATACGGTCGATCTTTATTTGGCGCCCTCGTGGCAGGGCAAAAATCTGTTGCTGACCAACTTAAGCGGCCATCCCTGTGTGGTTTTGCCCAACGGCTTTTCCGAAGAGGGCACGCCCACCAGTTTTACCATAAACGGCCGCCTCTTTGAAGAAGGCACCATTGTGGCCGTCGCCAGATTTTTCCAGCAGCATACGGATTTTCATCTCAAGCATCCGCCGTTAGATAAGAAATAAGTTTAGTATGTTTTAACAGGATGATTGAATGCTTTAGTTTTATTTGCGATAATAGATACACTATAGCGCCTTTCGCAAACAAAACCTTACAATCTGAACCTCGATACACCATTAGGGTAAATAATAAACCCTTGGAATTTGTAATTTATTTGTTAATTGGTGCTTGCTTTTTGGGATTTTCTAAATTTCTTTTAAATATATTAAGAATTGCAATTTTGAATTAAAAGATATTAAATTATTTTTGGAATAAGAAGAGTCAGGTAAAATAATATGATATCCGAAAAAGATAAAAAGGCCATATTAGATTTGGCTAAAAAATATAAAGTAAAACGTGTTATCCTATTTGGTTCGGCAAGTAAAGATAAAATAAAAAGTAGAGACATTGATTTAGCCGTAGAAGGAGTTCCGGATAAATTATTTTTTAAATTTTACAGCGAATTAATGTTCAGCCTTTCCAAACCGGTAGATTTGGTTGACTTGAGGAAAAAAAGCAAGTTCACCGAAATAATTACTGCAGAAGGTATTCAAATATATGGCCAGTCTTAAAGCTAAAATAGAAGCGGAATATGAAAATATAGATCGTTTAATTTTGGAATTACCTGAAAAAGAAAGATTGCCTTTTTTAGAATTTTTACAACTCGCGGGCGTGGCAACGATTATTCACAATTTTTACAATGGCATCGAAAATATATTAAAATTAATCTTAAATGAAAAAAACATACCTTTACCCAAAGGTGGCTCATGGCATAAAGACTTACTCGAACTTGCAGAAGAAAAAGGGATAATAACAAAATCAACGCGAGAACAAATTGGTGAGTACCTTTCTTTCCGCCATTTTTTTAGCCACGCCTATGCACTTGATTTATATGCAGAGAGATTAGAACCATTAGTTGAGAATATAAAAAAAGTTTACGTATATTTTAAAGACGAAATATCAGATTTTCTGGATAGATAAAATTACCTAAATTATTGGTAGAAAGCAGTTAATAACTGCGTGGAACCGACGCCCAAACATGTAGGGTTGTTTTGTAGTGTGCAATGTCATAGCCGGATGCAGCTCACGCCGAACGTTGGGCCAATAGAAGAATTATGCAACTAAAAATCAAACTGTCTGATTCTGAGAAAAAATTCGTAAATTCTAAGTTACCTGAATTAGATAAAATTTATGATACTATTATTTCCTTTAATCCTGATATAATTTCAATTGCACTAAGAACTGAAAGTACTGTTCCTATCGCATCAATATGCTTACATGACTGCCTTGATACCTTAGAAGAATCAAAATACGCTCTTTCGTGGGCATATTATTACAAAATTATGTATGAAAAAACTAATGAAAACTTCGAGAGGATGAAAATCATAAGTCACATAAAATATTTTTCTGACGATGTTGCTTTGAGGACTTATTCTTCTGCGGAACATTTAGCAAACTCAATTGTAAGTATGTATCAAATTAGCAAAGAAAAAATAAAGCCATATTCGAAAAAAGGAATTAGTCTTGCAATAAAAGTAGGAAAATACTTAATTGATCAAAACCCAAATTTACCGATCACTAAAGCTATTAAAGAACTTATCAATTCAAATGATTGGTGTGAAACAATCAGGTATAGGAATGAATGGGTTCACAACCAACCACTCAGAATAAATGATCAAGGTTTTATTTATAAGAGAAAATCAAGATGGATTAAAATAAAAGATGGTGAGAAGAATATTAAACTATTACATTTTGGCGGAAATGATGAATACGATTTAACTGCGGATGAACTGCTTGGTTTTGTAACTTCAGCTTTACATTTAATTACAAATACATTAAAAGTTACAGCTAATGAATATAGAAAATTGCTTGAATCTCACGGAATTAAATTTACTGAAAAAGGTATAAGTTTTAAAATGTAGTTGGCCTAACGAATAAGATTTGCTTGCGATAGCGAAGCGAACTGCAATGCTTCGACAAGCTCAGCAACCGTGCTTCGACAAGCTCAGCAGCACTCTGAATCGTTTGTTGCCCTCCCTGTCACGGACACAGACTGCCCGCCTTAGGTGGGGCAACCACTGGCGGATAAGTTCGAGTCCGAAAAATGATCAAACTGACGGATATAGCGCAGTATCTCTTTAACGGAATTTCGGGCAAGATTACGGTTTTTACAGTAGGTCGAAAAATCACTAAAAAAGCTTTGGACACGGCGAATCCCGCAAAATAATTTAAATTGGCCTTTAATCATTTCGGATTCCTCATGGCTTTTTGTTAAGTTATTTTGCTTATTCACCCGCATTTTCACAATACCGAATAACTTAAAATCAGCAATCATAGTTTGCTCAAATATGAATTTTATAAGGGATATGGCCTAACCGAAAACGGCGCCGAATAATTTTTTTTTGCATTCCAAATATAAAAAATATAATTTTGTGACTTATTTGGTAATATTTTCAGTATTTGTATCTTTTAGTATCCAACAAATTTTTTAACATGGTAGGAATATACTTCGACAGTTCCGGGCTGTAGCCGGTCAATTAAATATTTTTTTCCCCAAATGTGGAATGTGATGTAAGATTTCCTTTATCTATTTTACTTATGTACCCTTCATGTTAAAACAAGGGGATGCTATTAAGCCGATGTGTGTTACGGCGTTGCAGGTTAGTATCTGATAAGGTAAAAGCTAACGCAAAGTGGTTTAGCTTAGCAATGGGTTGCATCTGCCCGCCATTCCGCTGCGCTCCATATCGGCGGCTGAGTTATGTCGTTAGTGGTAATAAAATTATACCAGGAGGTGTTAATGAGGAATATTACGTTTGTGCTCGTCTTCGCGGTTGTTTGGTTTATCGGTTGTAATACCGGAACACCCGAGAAGGCCGGTAAAACTTCGTCCATCGACGAATATGACATTGTTCTTTTGAACGGAAGGGTAATGGACCCGGAAACGAATTTCGACGGTATTCGTAATGTGGGCATTAAAAACGGCATCATCAAGACTATTACCAAAGACAGCATCAACGGTAAAGAAGTCATCAATGCAAAGGGCCTTGTGATTGCGCCGGGTTTTATCGATACGCATATTCATAGTATTTCAAGACTCGGCAGGAAACTACTGCTTCTGGATGGTGTCACAACAGCTCTGAGTATGGAATACGGCGTGTTGGATGTGGATAAGTTTTACAATGAACGCCAAAAGTGGCGCGGTAATTACGGCGCTACCGTTTCGCTTAATCATGCCCGTATGAAAGTGCTTGACCATATTGATGCTCAAGATGACACGGGATGGCTGAAAGGCACGAAAGAGGCCGCTAAAAAAGGCGTCTCCAACTGGTCGACAAAGATTCCTACCCCCGAAGAGGAAAAGGAAATTTTGGCAATCATTAAAAAAGGACTTGAAAGAGGCGCCATTGGGGTTGGAATGGCCCTGGGCTACGAATCGGTGGGTACTCCCGCCAGAGAAGTATATGAGGCCCAAAAACTTGCCGCCTCATACGGCAGAGTTACGGCTGCGCATACGCGTTTCGGGTCGGGAATACCGCCGGATGAGTTTATCCTTGGCGGAGATGAAATTATGCTTAATGCCATAGCGCTGAAAGCGCCGGTACTTTTCCAACATTTTCATAATGGGGATTGGCAGCTGGCAGCCGAACTTATCGAAAGAGTGCGTAACCAGGGATACAATGTTTGGGGAGAGATTTATCCCTATGCTGCATATTCGACGCTTGTAGGAGCGGAATTTGTAGATCCGAAAAATTTTAAAAGAAACAATATGAAAATATCCGAAACGGTACTTGATCCCAGTACAGGCAAATATCTAACGGAAGAGCAACTGGTCAAAATGCGAAAAGAAGATCCCAGCCATTTGATCGTGGTCTTCTCGAGAAAAAAGGAAGATATCCCAAAATGGCTCTCTATAGAAGGCGCAACAATCGGATCGGATGCCATGGTTGTACTCGATGCGGAAGGCAATCTCTTACCGGAAGATGCGCCATATGAAAAGATTGCCATGCATCCAAGAGGTGCGGGTGCTCACTCGCGCGCCTTACGCTATGCCCGGGAGTACAACATTCCTCTTATGAAGGTATTGGCTAATTTGAGCTACTGGTCGGCAAAACACCTCGGCGATACCGGCCTGGAATCGATGCAAGTACGCGGGCGCATCCAGGAAGGTATGGTAGCAGATATCACTATTTTCAATCCAGAAACCGTTAAAGACAACGCGGACTATATGGTCGGGAAAAACGGATTGCCGCCGTCCGGCATCCCCTATGTGCTGGTTAACGGTGTCATTACCGTAAAAGATTCAGAGCTGGTTCCCGATGCTTATGCGGGACAACCGATTCGCTTTCCTGTTAAATAAAACCCAAGGAGTATCACATGAAACAAAAACTGATCAAGCTGTTTTTGGCGATGCTTGCATTATCGCTGGGAACAGGAGCGCTGTTCGCAGCATCAAACGACGCAAAAGCCCGGAGTACAACGGATGACGCGTATGACGTGGTCATTTTAAACGGCAGGGTGATGGACCCGGAAACAAAACTGGATAAAGTGCTCAATGTTGGCATTAAAGACGGTATCATCAAGGTACTTACGGACAAAAAAATCGAAGGCAAAGAGACAATTAACGCCAAAGGACTGGTTGTAGCGCCGGGGTTTATCGATACCCATATTCACGGCATTACCAAACTTGGCAGAAAGCTTTTGCTTTTGGACGGTGTAACGACCGCGTTTGCGACTGAATTTGGTGTATTGGATATCGACAAATTTTACAATGAACGTAAAAAATGGCGTGGTAACTATGGCGCTACAGTCGGTTTGAATTTTGCCCGTATGAAAGTGCTCGATCATGTTACTGCTCAGGATGATATCGACTGGCTTAATGCAACCAAAGAAGCGGCGAAGAAAGGCGCGTCAAACTGGTCGACAAAAATCCCCACTCCTGAAGAAGAAAAACAGATTATGGCACTTATCAAAAAAGGGCTTGACAGGGGTGCGCTTGGTGTGGGGATCGCCGTAGGATATGCATCGGCGGGAACTCCGGCACGCGAAGTGTATGAGACACAAAAACTCGCTGCCCAATACGGGCGTATCACAGCGGCGCATACGCGTTTCGGTTCCGGGATTCCGCCCGATGAATTCATCCTTGGCGGAGATGAAATCATTGCCAATGCTATGTATCTTAAAGCGCCGGCTATTTTCCAGCATTTCCATAACGGAGATTGGCCGCTGGCTGTTGAGTTTCTTGAAAAAGCACGCGAGCAAGGCTACAATATCTGGGGAGAGATATATCCTTATGCGGCCTACTCCACACAGGCTGGTTCCGAGTTCGTAAGTCCGGAAAACTTTAAAAGAAATGGGCTGGATATCTCTAAAACGGTACTGGATCCTTCTACAGGAAAATACCTGACAGAAGAAGAACTGAAGAAAATGCGCAAAGACAACCCGAACCACCTGGTTGTTGTCTTTTCCCGTAAAAAAGAAGATATCGCCAAATGGGTAGCGCTCGAGGGAGCGACCATCGGTTCGGATGCTATGCCGGCCCTGGATGCACAAGGCAATGTTCTGCCTGAAGATGCGCCCTACGATAAAATCGTAACCCACCCGCGGGCCGCCGGGACGCATGCTAAGGCGCTGCGCGTAGCCAGAGAAAATAATATCCCTCTAATGGGGGTTTTAGCAAATTTGAGTTATTGGTCAGCAAAACATATGGGTGATACCGGGTTGGAGTCTATGAAAGTTCGCGGTCGGATGCAGGAAGGAATGGTTGCCGACATCACCATATTTGACCCGAAAACCGTTGCCGACAGAGCGGATTACGAAGCCGGGAAAAACGGATTACCGTCAGCGGGCATCCCCTATGTCCTTGTCAATGGCGTTATTACGGTCAAGGATTCTGAATTGGTTCCCGATGCCTATGCCGGACAACCGATCCGCTATCCTATCATCGAAAAATAAGATTTCATCAAAATAGAGGGAATAAAAATGAAATCGATAAAATATTATGGTTTTTTATTTACATTGGCAGCCTTGTTATTGCTGCCTTCCGGCGCTGATTCCTGTACCAGGGTTTTACATGTTTTCAAAGAGAAAGGCCTGGTGATTACCGGACGCAACATGGACTGGTATGTGCGCTATCCGAGCGCTTTCTGGAAGTTTCCGAGGGGTATGCATAAAACCGGCCTAACAAAAGCAAACCCTGCCAGGTGGGTATCCAAATACGGCTCTTTGGTTTTAGTGCAGACTGCCGCGGGCCAAAGCGCCGCCACCGACGGTATGAATGAAAAAGGCCTGGTGGCAAATCTGCTTTACCTTGCCGAAACGGAATACCCTAAAAGGGATGTAAGCAAGTATGGCGTTACAACTTCAATCTATATACAATACCTGCTGGATAATTTTGCCACGGTAAAAGAGGCGGTCGATGCGCTATTGAAAGATGCGATCCAGATTGTACCGGTACCCATTCCCAACATCGACAAGCCCTCAACGCTGCACATCTCGATTTCCGATAAGACGGGAGACTCTGCGATTATCGAGTTCCTGGGCGGAAAAACCGTAATCCATCATTCGAAGGATTACGATGTGATGACCAACTCCCCCATTTTCGAAAAGCAACTGGCACTCTACGAATATTGGGACGAAATCGGGGGCAACACCTTTTTGCCCGGAACCAGGCGCTCGGCAGACCGCTTTGTGCGCGCAAAATACTACAACAAGATGCTGCCCAAAGCAAAAGATTACCGGGAGGCCGTAGCGGCGGTTATGTCGGTGTTACGGAACACCTCTTCTCCGTTCGGTGACCCCGATCCTAACAAACCCAATATATCCAAAACACAATGGCGTATAGTGGATGATCAGACCAACCTTGTCACTTTTTATGAATCCACAATCTCGCCAAATGTCGTGTGGGTAAAAATGAAAGAATTTGACTTCTCAAAAGATTCTGCCGTCAAAAGTTTGGATCTGGAGGATTTTACGCTGAATGGTGATGTAACAAAGGCATTCAAAAAGAGCGAACCGATTCAATATGCGAAACCGTAATAAGAACAGGACGGTTTCTTTGGATAAAAAAACCGTCCTGTAATATTATATCAAAATAATAACGAACCCTGAGGGTATTCAGCACCCGATACATCGGCACGCCAAGTAAACGAAGGCCAAAAGGTTCCCGTCAAATATGGCGGAAAAGGAGGTTTTAAAAGATGCGTCAAATATTTTATAGTCGTTTCTATTGGTTTATACTCGGCACAATTCTTTTTATCGACCAGAGCTTTGCTACCGACACGCCAAAACTGCCCCGTTTGGTGTTGCAAATCACGGTAGATCAACTACGGGGTGATTTAGTGAACCGATACGGTGCGGGTCTGGAGAACGGCGGCTTCAACTATCTTCTCAGCCATGGGGCGGTTTTTACCGACGCTCACCACCGCCATGCCAATACCGAAACCGTTGTCGGCCATACGACCCTGGCGACAGGAACAGATCCGGCAATTCACGGCATGATTTCCAATGTCTGGATTGACCGCAAGACGGGCGCTACAGTTTACAACGTGCAGGATCCGGATTATCCGCTTGTTGGCGCGGCAGGCACCGATAAGAAGACAGAGATCGATCCTACCCAGCGCGCTGCTACGACGGACGGCCGTTCGCCCCGTAGTATTCTAACTTCTACGATCGGGGATGAAATCCGGCTTCATTTTGGGACCCAAGCCAAGGTGTTCAGTGTTTCGGTCAAAGATCGTGCCGCCATTTCTATGGGAGGACATTCTGGGCAGGCTTACTGGTTCTCCAAATCCGAAGGACGGTTCGTCACCAGTTCTTACTACCGCAAGGATTATCCCGACTGGGTTACAGCCTGGAACGCCAGCGGCAAGGTGGCATCGTATGCGGGGAGAGAGTGGAAACTGACGCTCGACCGCAGTCTCTATTTATTTGCCGATAAGGACGATCAACCCTGGGAAATGGATTTGCCCGGCTGGGGACGCACGTTTCCGCACCACTATGGGCCGGTGGATGGCAAGTTTTACACCGGCTTTTTGACAATGAGTCCGGCCGGCGACGAGCTGACGGTCGATTTTGCCAAGGCGCTGCTCGATAACGAAAAATTAGGCCAGGATGAAATTCCGGATTATTTGTCCATTAGTCTGTCATCCACCGATTACGTGGGGCATGTGTTCGGGCCTTCCAGCCTTGAAGCCGAAGACAATATCAAACGTCTCGACCGCACGTTGCAGAATTTATTGGAATATGTGGATAAAAAGGTTGGACTGGATAAAACGCTGATCGTGCTTTCCGCTGATCATGGCGCCACAGAAGCGACAGATTACCTGAAAACACTCGGTATCGAATCAGGACAATTCAATTTCGAAAAGGCCGAAAAAGAGCCCTGGCTGGCGCGTCTGCGCAAACGGTTCGGGCTCAAAAAAGGAGGGTTGATAAAGGGATTTATCAAACCTTATGTCTATCTGAATCATACAGATATTGCCAAAGCCGGCTTGAATTTGGATGAGGTGGAGGGTGCCGTGGCGGAAGAATTGCAGAAGCTGCCCGGCATTGCCTATGCCGTAACCAGCAGTTCTTTACGCCGGGGAACCGTGCCGGATACCGAGGTTATGCAGGCGGTTCTTGCCAATTTCAATACCGACCGCTCCGGCGACATTCATATCGTATTCGAACCGCACTGGTATGTGGCCGATTTTGACGGGATGCACGTGACTTCGGTACACGGTTCGCCATGGTCTTACGATACCTATGTTCCATTGATATTCTCTGGCCCGGGAATCCGGCCAGACCATATCTACCGGCGCGTAGAAACAGTTGATGTTGCCGCGACCATTGCTGAATTACTGGGGACCAAACCACCCAGCGGTTCTGCAGGTGTGCCTCTTACCGAAGTATTCGAATCAAATGAGTAAAAATACGAAAAATCGGTAAAGTACAGGGATGTCCGTGACCAGATTGGCCATTTTCACAATTATATGGAACAGGCCATCAGCGGAAACCAGTTCCTTTCATTTCAGCTATCCACCACTGGCTGGTAGCGTTCAAACACGGGAAATGACAATTTTGAAATTAGCCTATGATGCAACATTTGGTAAAAATTACAACACAGAGGTTCTTATGAAAAAGCTATTTTTATTTACAGTTCTGCTTCTGATTTCTTTTTTCAATGGAAACAATGCGCAGGAAGCGCAAAAACAACAGATTCTTTTTCTGAATGTAAAAATTTTCGACGGAAAATCCGATAAGCTCATTACGGGCAAGGATGTTCTGGTGGAGGGCAACCGGATTATCAAGATCGCGCCCAAAATCAAAACAAACCGTCTGGTAAAAATCGTAAATGGCCAGGGCAAGGTACTTATGCCCGGCCTGATTGATGCGCATACCCATCTGATGGTGACGAAGCCGTTTGACGAGGCCATTTACACGTACGAGCCAACTTATATTGCTTCTCTTGCCACCGAAGCCGCTCGCCGAATGCTGATGCGCGGTTTTACTACCGCACGCGATGCAGGCGGGCCGGTGATGGGTCTCAAGCGCGCCATTGACGAGGGCATTGTACCAGGGCCGCGTATATTCCCTTCCAATGCCTTTATCTCGCAAACGGGCGGCCATGGGGACTTCGATCTGTCCATGACCTATTTGTCTCCTTACTTTGCTGGCCAACTGGACAAGGCCTATCTGTTTGGCTGGACCATAACGGCGGATGGCGTACCGGAAGTTCGTAAAGCGGTACGCGAGGTACTGCGTTCCGGAGCAAGCCAAATCAAGATTATGGCCAGCGGCAGCATCACTGGCGCGCACGATCCCCTGGATGTGGTGGAATACGCGCCGGAGGAAATGCGGGCGATCGTAGAGGAGGCTGAAAAGTGGGGCACTTATGCTATGGCACACGCCTACAGCGACGAAGCTGTACGGACTGCGATTGAAGCAGGCGTGAAGTCCATTGAGCATGGATTGATGGCTTCACCGGAGACGTTGAAGTTGATGAAGAAAAAAGGTGTGTGGCTTTCGACCCAATGTCTTAATTACAGCAAGAATGTGGAAGATTTTGGCGTGGAAATGCCCGCCAACGTGGCAGCCAAGTTCAATGAGGCCAAAAAGAGCGCGGAACGCGTTTACAAGTTGGCCAAAAAATACGGCCTAAAGTTAGCCTGGGGTACGGATACTTTCGGCTCACTCGAGGTGCAAGACACAGAATCGCAGGAATTTACTGCCAGAAGCAAGTATTTTTCCAATATCGAGATTTTGAGGCAGGTGACCTCACTCAACGGTGAATTACTGAGCCTCAGCGGCAAACGGTCGCCTTACCCGGACGGGCGGCTCGGAGTGGTCGAGGAAGGCGCTTATGCGGATCTGTTGATTGTGGACGGCAACCCGTTGCAGGATATTACACTGCTGGCAAAGCCAGAAGAATCAATCCAATTCATTATGAAAGACGGTACAATCTACAAAAACACTTTTAACCCGAAAAAGGACTGAACCCATGAGACGCTGGAATTTCATCTTTATTATTATCGCATTGTTTTTTGCGGCATCAACGCAAGCGCAAAAACTTCACATAACGTCTCCAAGCAGCGTTGGTCAGCAACTGAAAGAGGATCGCTCGATAAAGCACACCTTTGACTCCATCTTCCTGCCTTATGATCAATGGAAAACGGATTTCGGTGAAAAAACGGGATTCCATTTCGGTATCGACTATAATGCTCTTTATTTCAGGTCATCCTATAGCCCCACCTATAAAGAGAGCAGTAGCGGAGTAATCCGCTTTTATACGAATTGGGATCTAATTGGAGGTGACTCGGAGGACAAAGGCAGCCTGGTCGTCAAGCTCGAAAATCGCCATGCGTTCACTGCGGTCGCACCGATTGATTATGGATTTGAACTGGGGTATGTCGGGCTTTTGCATTCGACTTTCACTAATCAGGGTTTTCACGCTACGAACCTTTACTGGAAACAGCTTCTTAACAATAAAAAGATCCTTATTTTCGCCGGTTTTATGGATGTAACCGATTATGTGGATGTCCATCTGCTGGCCAGCCCCTGGACGAGTTTTAACAACCTGGTTTTCGCAACCGGTTCGGGAACCATCGGAAGCCTGCCCGACGGTGCGTTTGGTGCGATGGCCGGCGGACTGATTAGCAAAAACCTCTATCTTTCAGCCGGAATAGCCGATGCAAACTCCGACCCGGTCAATGTGTTTAAGGGTTTTAAAACCTTTTTCGAAAAATTTGAGACCTTTAAGTCTTTCGAACTGGGCTGGACGGGTGACAGAAAACTTTTTCTTTTTAATAACATTCATCTTACCCTTTGGCAGGTTGATGCGCGAAAAGAGGCGCAGACCCAAGCCGGTTGGGGAGTCAGCGCTTCAACCAGCATCACCCATCACAAAAACTGGATGAGCTTCATCCGCGGCGGCTATTCCCATAAGGGAAACGCCCTGCTCGAAACCTCTGTTAGCATTGGAAGCGCCCACTACTTTCAATCTCGGCAGGATGTTTTTGGTATTGCCCTGAATTGGGGCAGGCCAAATCATTTTGATTTTCCGAATGGGCGTGATCAATGGACTTTGGAAGCCTATTATCTTATTCAACTTGGCAAGCATCTGCAAATCACGCCGGAACTGCAGGTTCTGTTGAACCCGGCTTATTCCACGGAACGCGACGCAATTGCAATTTTCGGGATACGCTCGCGAGCGGTTTTTTAACAAAAACCGACAAAGAAACACCAACGATATTTGTCCTTAGAGTACAGGATATTGGTATGCCGTTGCTGATGAGCCCGGGAAGGCTTAAAGTTGTAGCTACCAGAACATTTACTCGAGCGCCTATAACGATGCAGCAGCTCCCCTTCGAATAGGATGCGGTAAACCATACTGGGTGGTAGATACATAACATCATCATCTATCATCGTATAACTTAAGCGACGGCCCCCTTCCTCGGGATTTTCAAAAGGGGAAGGTTTTCTTTTTACGCAGCCTGCTTTTACAAGAAATGAAGAAAAACGAAAACTTCTTCAAAACCCGGATGCGCGGTTTAGGTGTTACATGCCTTGATATTTTCGAACTACAGTATAATTACATTTTAGCCATAAAAACGAATATCATAAAAATCGGAAATTCTCGTGGCATAAGATTGCCAAAAGTCATACTTCAACAAATCGGCATTAATGATGAAGTGGATTTGGAAGTAGATCGTGATCGAATCGTTTTAAAACCTGTTCGTCATCGCAGAAGCGGCTGGCGTGAGGCATTCCGGAAAATGGCAGCAAAGTCTGACGATCGCTTATTGGATGGAGAAGAAACCATTTTTCAGAGTTCCTGGGATGAAGATGAATGGACATGGGAAAATGAATGAAACGGTTTGATGTTTATTCGATTAATCTTGATCCCACCGTAGGTAAAGAAATAAAAATACTCGTCCCTGCCTAATAATTCCTCCCGATGAAATGAACGAATATATCTCAACGGTAATTGGTGCTCCGATGACTTCTCGTATAAGAAATTATCCACCCAGAGTTACTTGTATTTTTCATGGTACAAAAGGGCAAATCGTTTTAGACCAGATACGCACCGTAGATAAAATCCGGCTAATCAAAAAGCTGGGTGTGATTGATGATCAATCGTAATATGAAATAATCCGAATATTCCAGGAAATGTTTTCATTTTAAAATTTGTTTTAAGAGACGGCGTTTAACAAATAATGTTAAATTGTATGAGCGAAGCAACCCACAATGCTTCGACATGCTCAGCAACCTTCTGTATCGTTTGTTGCCCCCGCCTGCCGCGGACACAGCCTGCCCGCCTTAGGCGGGGCGCCGGAGGCGGACGGGTAGGAACCCAGCTGGCGGTGTGGCGAACTGTGGGGTTTAGGGGTATACGCGTTTATAAAACAATTTGAATCTGATTTTGAAAATCTTTATATAGGATAAAATTAAACAATGATGCTTTTGCCGCCAATTTGGGCTAATAAGTACAATCTTTTATACACACACGTTGTAAGCCATTATGATAACCGATACACAAGCGAATGATAATGAAAACAAATAGATTAGAAGCTTTTAGTGATGGTGTACTTGCTATAATTATTACCATAATGGTATTAGAGCTAAAAGTACCAGAAGGGACAAATTTTCATTCTCTTGTTCCTAAAATACCGGTTTTTTTAAGTTATCTAATCAGTTTTATTTATTTAGGTATTTATTGGAATAATCATCACCATTTATTTCAAATTACTGAAAAAGTAAATGGTAAAATTCTTTGGGCAAACTTACATTTACTCTTTTGGTTATCTCTTATTCCTTTTACAACATCCTGGATAGGAAAAAACTATCAAGCATCTTGTACCTGTTACACTTTATGGAACTGTTTTATTAATGAGTGCGATTGCATATTTTATATTACAAAAGGTGATTGTAAAGCATCACAAAAAAGATTTTGTCTTACGTAATGCAATTGGAAAAGATTTAAA
>DRQG01000034.1 GCA_011369465.1 Caldithrix abyssi | reverse complement strand
TTCGCTTCGCTACGAAAGTTATTAGTTCTTAAATCTTAAATCGCCCGCCACAGGCGGACATGTTAATCGGTGTTCGAAATTTCTGGCTATTGGCTGTTAGCTATTGGCTTTTAACTCTAAGTTTGACGCCTTTCATTCTTCATTCTTAATTCATTCCCGGTTTCTAATTTCAAATCTGTCGTCACGCGTTACTCGTCACTTGTCACTTTTTTGCGTCACTCTGTTCCTTTGTTCCTTTGCCCCTTTGTGCCTATTAACTCGTAATTCGCCGTGCCTGCGGCAGGCAGGTAATTGAAAGATTCGTAATTGAGTACCCAGTTCCCAGTTTCTAATTTCCACTTTCCAGCATCCAGTATCCAATTCCAATTTTATCTGCATTTTCGTTAGATTTAAAGGGGTTAATTTTGTAACTTTAATGTTCGCACAGTTTAAGGAAGGAGACGCACAATGGTTTTCGATTTAGATATGATTAAAAAGGTGTATGACCGTATGCCCGAACGGGTAGATGCGGCTAAAAGGGTGGTCGGCCGCCCGCTGACTTTAGCCGAGAAAATATTGTACTCACATTTGGCGGAAGGTATGCCAACCAAAACGTATCAGCGCGGCAAGGACTATGTGGATTTTAATCCCGACCGTGTGGCCATGCAAGACGCCACGGCTCAAATGGCGCTGCTGCAGTTTATGATGGCCGGTAAGGACAAAGCGGCCGTACCCAGCACCGTGCATACGGATCATCTGATACAGGCCAAAGTGGAAGCCTTTCAGGATTTGAAAAATGCTGAAATGACCAATAAGGAAGTATATGACTTTCTGGAATCGGTTTCGCGTAAATACGGTATCGGCTTCTGGAAACCCGGCGCCGGTATCATCCATCAGGTGGTGCTGGAAAACTATGCTTTTCCCGGCGGTATGATGATCGGGACGGATTCACATACGGTAAATGCCGGCGGTTTGGGAATGGTGGCCGTGGGCGTGGGTGGAGCCGATGCGGTGGACGTCATGGCCGGTATGCCCTGGGAACTTAAATTCCCCAAGCTGATCGGTGTAAAACTGACCGGCCGGCTGAATGGCTGGACAGCTCCTAAGGATGTTATCCTGAAAGTGGCCGGGCTGCTGACCGTTAAAGGCGGCACGGGAGCCATTATCGAGTACTTTGGCCCGGGCGCTAAAAACCTGTCCTGTACCGGTAAAGGTACCATCTGCAATATGGGCGCCGAAGTGGGGGCAACCACATCCACGTTTGGGTATGACGACCACATGGCCGCTTATCTGAAAGCCACCGGCCGGGCCGAAGTAGCCGAAATGGCCGATAAAATTGCAGAATATCTGACCGGCGACCCGGAAGTATATGAAAATCCGCAAAAGTATTTCGATCAGGTTATTGAAATCAATCTGGATGAGTTGGAACCGCATCTGAACGGTCCCTTTACGCCGGACCGGGCCACGCCCATCTCCAAAATGAAAGAAGAAGCCGAAAAGAACGGCTGGCCTACCAAAGTGGAAGTGGGTCTGATTGGTTCATGTACAAACTCGTCATACGAGGATATCTCACGTGCTGCATCGGTTGCCGAACAGGCCAGTGAAAAAAATCTGGAAGTGAAGGCGGAATTTACCATTACCCCCGGATCCGAGCAGGTTCGCTATACCATTGAACGGGATGGTTTTATAGACATCTTTAAGAAAATCGGCGGTAAAGTGTTTGCCAATGCGTGCGGGCCGTGCATCGGCCAATGGGATCGTCCCGGGGCGGATAAACAGGAAAAGAATACGATTGTACATTCCTTCAACCGCAATTTTGCCAAGCGCGCCGACGGCAATCCCAATACGCACGCTTTTGTAGCCTCGCCGGAAATGGTTACCGCTCTGGCCATTGCCGGAGAACTGACCTTCAACCCCATCACCGATACGCTGACAAACAGGGACGGTAAACAGGTAAAACTGGATGAACCCAAAGGCTGGGAACTGCCGCCCAAAGGCTTTGAAGTGGATGAGGCCGGCTATGTACCCCCCGCCGAAGACGGCAGCGGCGTGGAAATTAAGGTGAACCCCGATTCCGAACGTTTGCAACTGCTAACGCCGTTTGAAGCGTGGGACGGAAAGAACATTACCGGTATGCGCGTTTTGATTAAAGCCAAAGGAAAATGTACTACCGATCATATATCCATGGCCGGGCCGTGGCTGCGTTACCGCGGGCATCTGGATAATATCTCCAACAATCTGTTGACCGGCGCCGTCAACGCCTTTAACGGCAAAACCAATCTGGTAAAGAACCAGTTAACCGGTGAATACGGCCCGGTACCCGATACCCAGCGCGCTTACAAAGCGGCCGGTATTCCCACCATCGTTGTGGGCGACGAGAACTACGGCGAAGGCTCATCGCGTGAACACGCCGCCATGGAACCGCGTCATTTGGGCGTAAGGGTGGTGCTGGTTAAATCATTTGCCCGTATTCATGAAACCAATTTGAAAAAACAGGGTATGCTGGCGCTTACCTTCGCCGATCCCAACGATTACGATAAGGTGCAGGAAGACGATACGGTCGATATCATCGATCTGACCGAATTTGCCCCCGGTAAACCGCTCACTCTGCTTTTGCATCACAAAGATGGCAGCGAAGACGTCATCAAGGCCAATCACTCTTATAATGAAAATCAGATCGATTGGTTTAAAGCCGGTTCGGCGCTGAATCTGATACGGCAGCAGAATAAAAATTAGCCTACGGGGAGCAAAAGAAAGAGAAATTCCAAAGGACAAATATCATCCTGCCGGGGCGGTATTCGTCGCAGAATGATGGAACCGAAGACGAATGCTGAGCCTGTCGAAGCATGAGCCTGGCCTGTACCGACTTGTCGGGATCGGAGAGAATGTGTACCGGCTTCGACCCCGACAAGTCGGGACAGGCAAAGCTCAGCCTCCGTTCCCTGAGCTTGTCGAAGGGAACAAGTACTGAAATGCTCAAATTTCGACACCTCAAATCGAAGCAGGCAGGACTCAGGGAACGGAGAGGTAACTAAGCGTCATAGTGAGCCCGCCCGCCTCAGGCGGGCAAGTCGAAATATGACGCGGCAGTATGTCAAATCCATAACAGGTATAATGTCATCCTTCGACGGGGCTCAGGATGACATTCGACCCCGACAATTCGGTACAAGCTAAGCTCAGGGTGACGCTTGGTTGAACTGTAGGCGTGTATAATCGAAGTGCGCATTTGCTTAATACTTCATTAAGTTAAGAGAAACAAGTCTGTACCGAGGAATGACGGGAACGAAGATTTGAAAGCGATACCTGAGATAACCCTATAATCAGATTCAACGGGGGATAATAAGAGGAATGGTTTCTCTTTTATGCCTACGGTAAATCCGGAAATCGCTGTCCAATGTAAAAATAGCGCTATTAGCGATTTGCTCACTCAGCCTGACCAGACTTGCGTCAGCCAAAGACATGGGTATATTTTGATATTTTCTAACAAGATGTTTGAGAGTGCTCAATTCATTCACTAGCACGAATGGAATAAAAATTAATTCTCGCTCGATAATATCTAATATTTTCTCAACACCTTCCTGTGTATGTCGCAATAGAAAACAGGCTTCCGAGATAACCGATTCACTGGTATAAAACGGTGGGTTCAAGCGTCCAAAGTGCATTAAAGCCCACTCATGATAGGTATCTGCTTTATTGAGAAAAGCAACGAGCGGCCCCGTATCAATAATTATTTTTTTAGAATCACTTACCGTACTCATTAAGATACTTCTTATTTGATGACAAATCTGCGGGTGCGTCTTTTACGCTACCGGCAAGATCCTTTGCTAAATCATAAAAAGAATCTTTTTTTGATAATTGATCTTTGTTGAAATATTCGATCAATGCCGCCCTGACAATTTGTGACTTGGTCGTACCGCTTCGCTCTGCAAAGTTTTTCAACATTTCTTTGAGCGTCTCGGGTATTTTTACTGTTAAGGTATCCATTGCTTTCTACGTATTGCTATGAGTAATACTTGTATGGCAACAAGATAATACAATTTGGAAAAAAATCAAGTCTATACCCGATTATTTCTTTATTAAAAACAGATCGGTAATTTTTTCAGCCAATGGCGCCACGCCGGGGTCGTTGCGGTTGGTCAGGATAATCACCGTAAAGCGATCGTCGGGGAACCTTTGGATAACATTACGAAAACCGCGCGTGGAACCGGTGTGATGAACACGGCGGTGTCCTTTATAGGTATCGATGCGCCAGCCGAAACCGTAGTTTTCCAGATTGGGTGCAAAGGCAAGTTGCAGCGTTTTTTTGCTGACCAGCTTGTCCGTATAAAGCGCCTGATCCCATTTAAACAAATCTTCCAGCGAAGAATAAATACCGCCGTCACCCAATACGGCGCTGGTAATACTCTGGTCGGTAAATTCTACCGAGTCGTCGGCATGTACGGTGTAGCCGAAGGCACGATGGGGTACTGTATTGACGCCCTTTACGAAGGCAACCGTATTATCCATGTGCAAAGGCCGAAAAATATTTTCTTTGAGGAAGTCGGGGAATGATTGGCCGGAGATTTTTTCCACAACCATGGCCAAAACAGCATAACCGGTGTTGCTGTAACGATACACTGTACCCGGCTCAAAATAAGTGGAATCTTGCTCCTTCATCATTTGCAGAACATCTCTATCCAGCACCTGTACGGTGGCCGTATCCGGTATCAGATCTTCGTAGGCAATCAGGCCGGAGGTGTGTTGCAAAATGTTGCGGATGGTGATTGTATTGCCGTAAGCGGGAAAATCGGGAAAAACGTCCGTTAAGCGCGTATCATAACTTAGCCGGCCCTGTTCCGTCAGCATCATAATGCACATGGCGGTAAACTGCTTGGTTACCGAAGCCAGACGGAAACTTGTTTGCGGAGTTACGGAGACGCCGTGTTCAATATCGGCCATACCATAGGTTTTTACCAGTTCGGGTTGCCCATTGTGAATAACCATTAATGCCGCTCCGGGTTTTTGGCTGCCCTGATAGGGGGCGAACAACCGGTCGACTTTTTCTTCTTTACTCTGGCAGCTAAACAGCAGGATAATTGTTAAAAATAAGAGAGCGCGGTAGAACATTATCGGTTTTCCTTTGCTAAAATTATTATTTCCAGACGCCGGGAATTTTGTTGTTGCAATTAAAACAACGGCCGTTTTTGATTTTATTGGTATTTACCAAAAAACCGGTGCGCCCGATAAGCAGTTCGCCGCATTTGGGACAGTAGGTGCTTTCCGCCCTATGGCCGGGAACATTGCCGATATACACATAAAGCAGTCCTTCGGCATCGGCAATTTGTTTGGCCCGTTCCAGGCTGGCCAGGGGCGTGGGCGGCAGGTTTTTAAGCAGATACATGGGATGGAAGCGGGTGAAATGAATGGGAACATCCTGACCCAGGTATTTTTTTATCCAACGGGAAAGGTCGCGTATTTCCTTCTCGCCGTCGTTGAGAGTGGACACCATTAAATAAACGATTTCCGTCCAGATTTCGTTTTTACGCATGGTAACCAGCGCGTCCAATACCGGCTTCAACTCACCGTTAACGACTTCATCATAATATTTTTCGCTGAAGGCTTTCAAATCCACTTTAATGGCATCCGCTTTGCGGCAGAGATTGTCCAGTGGTTTTTGTTCTATGTAGGCGGCCGTGATTACTACACTTCTTACGCCATTCTCGTGTCCGGCCTCGATGGTATCTTCCATGTATTCGTAAAAAATGGTCGGTTCGTTGTAGGTATAAGCGATAGAAGGGCAATCATATTTGGCCGCGGCCTCAGCGATTTGCTGCGGCGGGGCATAGATGCTGCGCACCTGTTCGGGGCCGACTTGCGAGATTTCCCAGTTCTGGCAAAACTTACAGTTCAGATTACAACCGGCGGTGGCCAATGAAAAAGCCATTGTGCCCGGCAAAAAATGAAACAACGGCTTTTTTTCAATCGGATCGATATGGTAAGTACAGGGACGGGCATAAACCAGCGTGTAATAGGTTCCGCCGCGATTTTCCCGCACGCCGCAGTAACCGCGTTCCCGGTCGTCGATGACGCACTCGCGCGGGCACAGCTTACAGCGAATTTGCTTGTAGTCCAATTTCTCATAATAACGGGCTTCGCGGATGAATTTTTGCTGGTCTTCAGGAAAATCCTTTATGTCGAAGGATGAAGCGGACAAAAGCATGGGGCAGGTGGCAGCAGCCCCCGCGGCTAAGCCGGTTTTGAGAAACTGACGGCGCGTTATAAAATTAAACGGTTTCATTTTTAATCAATATTTCTTTTGGATTATTTGTACCCAAGCGATGATCCCAATCCGCCGCTGTGGCAATGTAGCCTGGCTCGCGTTTTTCTTCTTTTAACGATGGCAGGCCCATTTCTTTCCGCTTTTTCTCGATAATCTGCCAGCCGGTGTAATCCAGCGCCACCGGGTCTTGCGCTACCAGCAGGCCGTTATAAATCCAGCGCCAGTGGGGCATAAAAGACGGCCCGCCCTGGTACTGGGCCTCCAGCGCGTCGCAGATATGCAGACGGATTTTGCCGTACAGGGCCGGATAGCGGTTTACGTCGGCAATATACGGGTCGCCATGCTTAATATGAAATTTATTGGGGTTGTGTATGGCGCCGAACATATTCTTTAAAGAGCAGGTGACGCCGGCGATGCTGTGGTCTTTAAGCAGCGGCAGATTGATGATGGCGTCGCATTGACGGGTTACGATTTTAGTCACACGGCTGGCCGCCGAACCGTACATCTGCAAATCGTATTCGAATCCTACGCTGTCATTGCCGTAACAGCGTACCCGATTGCCGCTGTCGCGGATGGTAAAACCGCCGTCTTCCAAATCACGGTTGAAGCGGTCCCAAATGAGTATATCTCCCGCGTCAATGCCCGCTTCCTGAAGGCGCTCGGCGATATGATCGACCAGCGCGGTGTGTGTTGACCCCCGACCGGCTAAACAATTCACTTTCAGGCCAACGCGTTCGCCCGGGCGTACCACCTGCTTCCAGGCGGATATGGGGTCATCGCGGTTAAAAAAGGCCATTAGCGCCTTATCGAGCAGTGTACTTATCTGCCGGGCATCGGCTTTGATATGTTGTTGCGCCAACCTTGAAATAACGACGGTGGATTTACGTCCGTCCGTTGGCGGTTTCAAACGGAAAGAAGAAGCCTGTACCGGAAGTATGATTCCGCTGCTTAAAGAGAGTGATTTTTTGATGAATTCGCGTCGCTTCATTTTTTAACCCTGTAGAGAGATATACGGAAATAAAATATAGTATTAAACTCTTTCCGTCAATGCTTTTTGCAGGAATATTGACGAAGACGATAAAGTTTTTATGTTCTGATACGGTTTACTTTGACTTGATTTTATAATTTAATTAATTTTTATTTATTATAAACGAATACGGATATTTACTATGGAACAAAAACCGGCCCTTTTTTTCTGGGGATTGATGCTCATCGCCTTAATATTAATTGTTGTATATCTGATTCAAACAGACCCTTTTGAAAACGTAAAACCCCATATCCATAGTCAACAGATGCGTAGTCACGATGCCGGGTCAGAGGCTGTGTATGCGGTTTATGCGGAATATTGTTATGAATTTCATGGATCCAAAGGACAGGGTTTGGAAGGGCATCCCGAGATAGGTGATACTAAGGTGACGATGAAGCAGATTAAACAACGCCTGATGACAGGTAAAGGTGACAGCACGGATTTTATAGACGAAATAAAAGAACCAATGCTTACCCGCCTTGCTCAAGTGGTAAAAAATTCCTGACCTACAACCAAATGTCACTTTCCAATGTAAAATTAAAAGATACAGAGATATGCCAAATCATTTAAACTTCATGTTTGCCTGCATTGTTTTATCTTCTTAAGAGGAAGTCATGGTACGCAAAGTTTATCATATCCCAAACAAGCATAACGAAGATATCGCTCTGGATTTGCGTTTTGAAGAGGGCAGCCGGGATGTACCTACGATTATTATTTTGCACGGATTTAAAGGTTTTAAAGACTGGGGCTTTTTCCCGGATTTGGGTCGAAGACTTACCCAGGCGGGTTATGCCACGGTATGTTTTAATTTTTCCCGTAATGGTATAGGAGCGAACCCCGAGGAATTTAGCGAACTGGATAAATTTGCAGAGAACAGTTATTCGCACGAGCTGGATGATGTAAAAACGGTTATACAAGCCATCGAAAGCGGTTCAATCGGGAAAAATATTATTGACTGTGAACGGCTGGGTATCGTGGGCCACAGCCGCGGCGGAGCCGTGGCCTTATTAAGCGTACGGGAATTGGATGATCGGTTTATGGCGGTGACCACCTGGGCAACCATCGGAAATTTGTACCGTTACAGTAAAGATGAGGTTGTACAGTGGGAAGAGCGCGGTTATATCGAAATCAAAAATACACGCACCGGACAAATGATGCGCATCAATAAATCGTTTTGGGAGGATTTGCAGGCTAATCGGGAACGCTTTGATCTGCCCCAAGCGGTGAGAGAACTGGAAATCCCTGCTCTGTTTATTCACGGCGCCGATGATACCAGCGTACCGCCAAAAGAAAGTGAGGAATTGTACGAGCGTTGCGGATCATTCCAGAAAAAGCTGGAAATCATCGAATCGGCCGGGCATACCTTTGGCATACGGCACCCCTTCGAAATGCCAACCCAGGAATACGAGCTGGCCGTAAATCTGACAGAGAACTGGTTTGACCGTCATTTGAATGTGTGAGATTAGTACAGAGTAAATAGTACTTAGTACATAGTAATTAGTATGGAGTACAAAGTGAAAATTGGATAGTTGATGCTGGATTCTGGTTGCTGGGAACCGGAAACTCGGAACTGGGAATTTGGAACTGGGAAATAATTACGAATTAATCAATTACGAATTAACAGGCACATAGGGACAAAGGGACAAAATATGGCAATATTTATCTTGCGCTCAGGGCAGGCACCTTCGACCGGGCTCAGGGCAAATAACCAAAAGAACGGAATTTCGAATATCGATCAACGAATGAAGAAAAGGGAACGAATAACCCAATAACTCAACAACTCAATAACTTAATAACTGATAACTAATAACTAAAAACTGACAACTAAACCAACGAGGAATAAATGCACATTGCAGGATACGAAATATTTACCGTGGAAACCGGCTATGTGAGTCTGGACGGCGGCGCCATGTTTGGGGTAGTGCCCAAAACTTTGTGGAGTAAAACCAATCCGGCGGACGAGTATAACCGCATTCAACTGGCTCTGCGTACCATGGTCATTCGCAACGAAACGCACACCATTTTGGTGGATACGGGCGTGGGCCAAAAAATGAACGAAAAACTCAGCAAAATATACAATGTGGATCATCGGGAATATGAACTGGTTAAAGGCTTGAAGGAAAAAGGGATCTCACCGGAAGACATCACCGATGTGATTGTTACCCATTTGCATTTTGATCATGTAGGGGGCGCCACTTACTATGAAAACGGCGAGTTAAAGCTTACTTTTCCCAATGCTCGCTACCATGTACAGGGCGAACAATGGTACTGGGCCAACAATCCTTCGGAAAAGGACCGCGCCAGTTACATGCCGGAAAATTTTAAACCCATCGAAGAAGAGGGCAAACTGGTGGAATTGGAAGGCCCGAAGGAAATCTTCCCCGGTATTGAAGTACTGGTGTTTTACGGCCATACTTCCGGGATGCAGCTGCCCAAAATAAGCGATGGCAAACAAACACTGCTCTACTGTGCCGATTTGATGCCCACCGCTTCACACATCCCCTTGCCGTACATCATGGCTTATGACAACAATCCTTTGGTGACGCTGGAAGAGAAAAAACGGCTGCTGCCGAAAATCGTTGAAGAAAACTGGACCCTGGTTTTTGAACACGATCCCTTTCGCGCTGCCGGAACCGTGGAATTGACCGACAAAGGCTTCCGTTTAGGCAAAGAAGTGCAAATATGAGCGCAGGTTGGATCAAAGCGGCGCCGGCCCGTAAAGTAAAAGAACGATTTGGTCTGGGTATTAAATTGAACGGCCTTTCCATCGCGCTTTTCCGGCATGGAGGAAAGGTCTATGCTTTAAAAAATCGTTGTTCCCATCAGGGCGCACCTATTCATGATGGCTATGTGAAAGAAGGTTACGCGGTATGTCCCCATCACCAATGGCAGTTCCGACTCAGCGACGGCGCCTTTATTAACAACGAACATATAAAGCTGCCGACCTATCCGGTACGAGAAGAAGATGGGATTATATATATTTTATTGGATAATAACAGAAATGAAGAGTAAGGCATTTAAAACGAATTG
Organism: Caldithrix abyssi; assembly: GCA_011369465.1. Lineage (GTDB taxonomy): Bacteria > Calditrichota > Calditrichia > Calditrichales > Calditrichaceae > DRQG01. Next base: position 136,469 of record DRQG01000034.1, on the reverse strand, counting down.
TTGTTTATTGACTGATATAGTCAGGATCGGGAAGGGTGTCGCTGTAAACAACACGCAAACTATCCAACTTCATTTTTAAATTGTTTCTTAGCGTATTGTATTCAGGATCGGTGTAAAGGTTTTGCATTTCGTACGGGTCCGTTTTCAAATCAAACAATTCCCATTCATCAAAATCATAGTAAAAGTGGATGAGTTTATAACGCTTGGTGCGTATTCCGTAATGCCGGCGGGTGCCGTGCTCGCCCGGATATTCGTAATAATGGTAATACAGCGCCTTTCTCCAATTAGATGGCGGACGTTCATTCATTAACAATGGTTTTATGGACATACCTTGCATTTCGGCCGGTACCGGCACATCGGCAAAATCAAGAACAGTGGGCGCAAAATCTATATTCTGAACCAGCTCGGTAATTTTGCCTTTACGCCTGAACCCGGGATAACGCATTAAAAGTGGAGTGCGAAAAGATTCTTCGTACATATATCGTTTATCAAAATAACCGTGTTCGCCCAAAAAGAAGCCCTGATCCGATGTGTAAACAACAATAGTGTTTTCTGACAGCCCGCTTGCATCCAGATAGTCCAAAATTCTTCCGATTTGCGAGTCAATTGAAGCAATGCAGCGCAGATAGTCGGTCAGATAACGGCGTAATTTCCAAACAGCCAATGCTCTTCCGGCCAAATCAGCCTTCTTGAAAGCCTCGATTTTTGGCTCGTATTCCCTGTCCCAGGCAGCGCGCTGCCGGTCGGACATTCTGGCCAGCATGCGTTCCAGAAGATGGCGATAGGGTGTGTTGATCTCGTTCTCTCTATCGGTCATTTTAAGATCATAGGCTAAATCCATATCGCTGATGATGCTCATCTTTTGTTCTTTCGCCCCCCGCCGACCTTCGTAATTATCAAAATAATTTTCCGGGATTGGAAAATTCTCTTCCCGAAACAGTGTAAAAGTGGTTGTATCAGGAATCCAGGGACGATGGGGCGCCTTTTCGTGGACCAGCAGGCAAAATGGTTTGTCCGAATTGCGGTCCTCCAGCCAGCGAATGGCGAAATCGCTAATCAGCGTGGTCACATAGCCCGGAATCTGTTTTTCCTCACCCATTTCTATAAATTCCGGGTTATAGTATTGGCCTTGACCCGGGAGAATATTCCAGTAATCGAAACCAACGGGCCGGCTTTTCAGATGCCATTTCCCGATGATAGCGGTTTGATATCCGGCTTTTTGCAGCAATCGGGGAAAGGTTACCTGACTGCTGTCAAAACGATTGTATCCGTTACGATTAATATAGAGCTTGTTTTTATGGCTGAATTTGCCTGTAAGTAAAGCAGCGCGGCTGGGGGAGCAGATGGAATTGGTAACAAAGGCCTGTGTAAAGATAACGCCTTCTTTGGAAAGGCGGTCGATATGAGGGGTTTTGATCAGCTTGCTTCCATAAGCGCTCAATGCCTGATAACCATGGTCATCGGACATTATAAAAATGATGTTCGGCCTGGAGGGCACACTGCCGTCCCCGAAGCATGAAATGAGAAGGCATACTGCCGGAACAAGAAAGAGTGTATATAGAAACGATCGATAAATTGAGAACAAATTCATTTTACTACCGGATTTATTGAGGTAGATTAATTTGCTATTTTTTCCCTTTCTTTTTCTTCTTTGGCGGAGGAATGGGCAGCGGCTCCTGGCGTTTGATATAAATATAGATACCGGCAAGAACGGCGGGGATGCTCAAAATCTGTCCCATATCCAACGGCAGGCTGCGCTCGAAGGCCGATTGCGTTTCCTTTAAAAATTCTACAAAAAAACGAAACCCGAAAACCAAAATTAAGAACAATCCCAGCAATTCTCCGCGCATGGTTTTGGCGCCCTTCTTCTTATAAATGTGAAACAGAATAAAAAAGATAGTCAGATAAGCCAGCGCTTCGTAAATCTGTGTGGGATGCCGGGGAATGTTATCCACCCGCTTTAAAATAACTGCCCAGGGCAGGTCTGTTGGTTTGCCGATGATTTCGGAATTGAAAAAATTGCCGATGCGGATAAAAAATCCGGCCAATGCCACGGTAATTACAATACGATCCACCAGCCACATATAGGGCTGATCGGGATGTTTTTTTGAATAATAATACAGGGCAATCAGTATGCCTATTGCCGCGCCGTGGCTGGCCAGGCCGCCCTTCCATACCATAAGTATTTCGAGCGGATTGCTCAAATAGTAAATAGGATCATAGAACAGGCAGTGTCCCAGCCGGGCGCCGACCACGGTACCAATCAGCATATAAATAAGTAGTTGGTCTATGTCTTCAACCGCTCTGCCCTCGCGCCGGTAAATCCAACGAAAAATATAGATGCCGGCGATAAAGGCGCACATAAAAAGCAGGCTGTACCAGCGTAGGCTAAAAAATCCAATATGTAAAATTTCGGGGCTTACATCCCATTCAAACATACGTTTCCTCCAATACGGTTCGGTTTGTGTTTAACCGAAAATTGTATCATCTGTAACTTTTAACTATCTAATATGAATTGATTAAAATAAATGAAATTACCAAAGGAAGCAACTGGACTTGTAAGTAGTTCGTTTTGTATATTCATCATTAATTGATAGAACAGAAATGCAGAACAAGATTCTCTAATAAAACAACAGATTAAAATCGGAGAAAATACCATGTTAAGTAAAAAAATGGAAAAAGCGCTCAATAAGCAAATCAATGCCGAGTTTTATTCATCCTATTTCTATTTAAATATGGCTTTGTATTGCGAATCCATAGATCTGTCTGGTTTTGCCCACTGGCTGCGTTTACAAACCCAGGAAGAGCATGAACACGCCATGCGTCTGTTGGATTTCGTACTGAGCCGTGACGGCATGGTGGAGCTGGAACAAATCGACAAGCCAAAAGGCGGTTTTAAAGGGATCAATGATGTATTCGCGCAGGTATTGGAACACGAAAAGATGGTTACCGGCCTGATTAACGATCTGTATGCCCTGGCTGTAGAAGAAAACGATTATCCCACTCAGGTGGAGCTGCAGTGGTTTATCAAAGAACAGGTGGAAGAAGAAAAAACCGCCAAAGATATTTTACAACAGTTAAAATGGGTGGGCGACAAAGATACGGCTCTGTTTATGCTGGATCAGAAGATGGGACAACGGCAGTTGGCATCCGGAGAGGAAGAATAAGTCTTTCTTAAAGTGGACGCCATCTTTGAGATGGTGTCCACTTCTCCCCATCCTAAGTTATGTCGGAAGCGCTTTGCTTAGGCGTCACCCTGAACTTTTGTTGAAGGGTGAGGTGTCTTGCTTCGATACGTTGGAAATCTTTGCCTTCTGAGTTATGTTGGAGAAACTTTGCTCAAGCGTCACCCTGAGCCCTGGTCGAAGGGTGACGCGTCCTGGTTCGACCTTGCTCACCATGACGCTAGATTGGTTATCCTGAATATGCATTTAATGTCATCCTGAGCTGCGTCGAAGGATGACACGTCTTGGTCCGACGTAGTTTGACAGGCGTTCGACTGATACCGCATTGCGATTCGATCTGCTTCAAAGCAAAGTGGACACCATCTTTGAGATGGTGTCCACTTTTCCTACGATGGTGTCCATTTTTTCTTACTCTGTTATCTTCCGCTGATATTTTGCAGCAGCTTATAAAAATCACTCTTTGTGGAAAGAATCAAAACATCCTTTTCGGAAAAGGTGTTTTTATACGTGTCCAGCGTTTTGAGAAAGCGATAAAATTCCCTGGCCTGCGCATTGCGGTTGTACGCTCGGGCATAAATAGCCGTGGCCTCGGCGTCGGCTTTACCGATGATGGTTTGCGCCGTACGGTAAGCCTCGGACTGGATACGCTTGAGTTCGCGTTCCTTATCGCCCAAAATCTTGGAAGCCTCACCCTGTCCTTCCGAACGGAATTTATCGGCGATCCGTTTACGCTCGGTGATCATTCGTTCGTAAACTTTACGCCGTACTTCTTCCACATAGTTGATACGTTTAAACCGTAAGTCCAATAATTCCACACCAAGTTCTTTGGCCCGTTCTCTGGAGGCGGTCAGTATTTCGCGGGTTATTTTTTCTCTACCGATCTTGATTTTGGCAAAAACGTCTTCAAATCCTTCTTCCTGCACGGATTTATCGCCATAGGTTAAAGGGGTACGGTTGGTGTTGCGCACGATTTCCACCAGTTTATGGTTGGCGATGGCGTTACGGGTTTCGCCATCCAGAATATCATCCAGACGGGCCTGGGCGCCGCGTTCATCACGTACGCGCTGGAAGAAAAGCAACGGATCGGAAATGCGCCAGCGGGCATAGGTATCCACCCAGATAAAACGTTTATCGGCGGTTGGAATCTGATTGGCGTCACCGTCCCATTCCAAAAAACGTTTTTCAAAAAAATGAGCATCATCCAAAAGAGGAAACTTGAAATGGATGCCCGGACTAACAATGGGGTTTCCGCGTGGTTTCCCGAAACGGGTGATGATCACTTGCTGAGTTTCGTCCACCACAAAGGCAGCGGAAAAAACAATAATGAGTAAAACAACAACTACGGCTCCGATTAATAATTTGCTATTTTTCATTTTTCAGTCCTCCCTGATTATAATTAAAAAGAGGGAGAATGCCGGAAGCTTTGTCATCGGTAATCAGCTTTTTACCCACTTTAGATAGAACCTCATTTAATGTTTCCAGATAAAGTCTCTGGCGGGTTACTTCGGGCGCTTTCATATATTCGTTGAACTGAGAGGTAAAGCGGGCAGCGTCACCTTTGGCCTGGTTGACGCGTTCCAGAGCATAACCCCGGGCCTCTTCAATTTTACGATCGGCCTCGCCTTTGGCTTTGGGAACAACCCGGTTATATTCGGACTGTGCCTGGTTGATTAATTTTTCCTTTTCCTGCTGCGCTTCGTTAACCTCATTGAAAGAGGGTTTTACCTCATCCGGCGGATTCACATCCTGTAAGACCACCTGATCCACTTTGATTCCCGTATCATAATTATCGCATAATTGCTGCACTTTTACGGCTACGGCGTCGGCAATTTCCTGTCGGCCTACGGTAAGGACTTCGTTCACCGTGCGGTCGCCAACGATTTCCCGCATGACGGCCTCGTTAATATCACGGAAGGTCTGCTGAGCATTGCGCACTTTAAACAGGAATTTATAGGGATCACTGATGCGGTACTGGACGATCCATTCCACTTCGGCAGCGTTCAGGTCACCGGTGAGCATCAGGGATTCTTCCTGAAAACGTCCCGATGAATACTGGGTACGTATGCCGGCCCGGGCGGTACGAAAACCGAATTCCTGCTTGAGCTGGCGTTCAACCGGCACCTTGTACACCTTTTCAATTCCGAAAGGCAGTTGGAAATTTAAACCGGGATTCACTGTTCGCGTATATTTGCCGAAGCGCAGAACAACACCCACTTCTTCCGGACTTACGGTAAACCAGCTGGTGTAGAAAAAAATGAACAAGAGAACCAAAACCACACCCAGTTTAACCGTACGGCTGGAAATGTTGGGCGGGCGCAGATTCTCCAGATCAAACGGTTGATTTTGTTGAGCCATTGAGCTACCTCCTTTAAAATGTTAATCACGAGTTTTAAAAATGATACAGTCGTTGGATTGTTTTTATTCAATGTACTATGCAGGAGAGTGCAAAGCAAAATATATAAAAAAGAAAGGCAGGGAAATTATTGAATTGCTGAATTGTTGAATTACTGGGATATTGGAGTGATGAAGTGTTGGAGTAATGGAGTGTTGTTATGTTGAAAACGGTTTTTGTTATCATGGATTTTTTATTTACATCACTCCATTATTCCACTACTCCAATACTCCGTTCATTTCTTTTTCAGGAGCCGTAAAATCTGTTCCGCATGATTTTTGGTATCCACATCGTCGATACGATGTAATATTTTCCCATCGGGTCCGATAATGTACGTTATCCGTTTGGCCACAAACAGACCGGTAATTGCCCCTTTGGCGCCGTATTTATCGGCCACTTCTTTTTCCGTATCGGCCAGTAAAGGGAAGGGCAGATCGTACTTATCGGCAAAAGCCTTGTGGGAGCTGGTGTCGTCAAAACTAACGCCTAACACAACCAATCCTTTATCCAACAAGGTCTGATAATTATCGCGCAGATTACAGGCCTCGGCGGTGCAGCCCGGAGTGTCGTCTTTGGGGTAAAAATACAGTACCACGGTTTTACCGCGGTAGTCCGAAAGTTTATGGACTGTTCCGTTACCGTCCATCAGTTCAAAATCCGGTGCCGGGTCGCCCGGGTTAAGATAGTCACCGGCCAGGGCCAGACCGACGGGTATAAAGAAAAACAGTAACAATAATATCTGGTACATCATAGTTCCTTTCTCAATGAATTTGATAGATATAACCAAATAATAAAATAAATATTCCTATGGATAGCCATCATCCATGTAATATTTTTTTTCATTTTATTAGGAAAGTAGTTTTTGTATGTTTGTTTATGTTGGAGAAGGTAAATAAAACTAAAGATGAATGATGTCGGATCAAACGGATACGATCCCCGCAGTTGACGCTTATTCGAATAGCGATCCCGCTGACAGCAGTATGCTTATCCGTTACATCTATGCCGATGGTTTGCATAATACGGAGGTTATTCTATATAAAGTGATCGGCACAGGGCACGGCGCACCCGGTACAAAGGGCAATATTCACGGGTATTCGAACGGTATTTCGTTCGTCAGAACCATGATATCGAAATGGTACGAGAGGTGAGGGTATTTTTCAAAAATAAAAACCTGCTTGAATAGAACAGGAGCTGTCCTATATTCATGACCCCAGGGCCCCTGCATATCGATAGAAGGAAGAGCAGATTGTATTACTGTTATTTGATTTTCCGTAGATGGAGGATCATATAAAATTTGTTGAAGTCAAAAATCTTCGTTTTGAGTAAATTTTATCATCATGGTTTAAAAAAGCTCGAAGGAGTGAAAAATGAAAAATCGTGTCTTGTTTTCATTAAAAGTGAGTTTTAGCATTACTATCCTAACTGTCAGTAGCTTAACTTTACTGCTTCTCCTGTTATCCGGCTGTAATTCTTCTTCTTCGCAAAATAATAAACCCAATATACTATTTATAGCTGTGGATGATTTACGTCCCGAGCTGGGATGTTACGGCAGCACAGCGATCAAAAGCCCTAATATCGATAAACTGGCCGGCGAGGGAATGGTATTTACCCGCGCTTACTGCCAGTCCGCTGTCTGTAATCCGTCCCGCGCCAGCCTGCTTACCGGAATGCGCCCGGATTCGATAAGGGTTTGGGATTTACGCACCGATTTTCGAGACAATGTTCCCGATATTGTAACACTTCCGCAGTACTTCAAACAAAACGGCTATGAAAGCGTAGCTATCGGAAAAATATATCACAACAATATACCCGATACACTATCCTGGAGCGAGCCGAAAATGTATCTTGATGATTATCCCTTTGATCCCGATGCGGTATATCGCGACGAGAAAATTCTCGAAGAAATCGAAAAGAGAAAAGAGGCAATCCTTAAAGCGGGTAAAGAAAAACGATACATCGACCGCTTTGGCAAGTGGTATATCAAACAATACGCAACAGAAGGACCCGATGTACCCGACAATGCCTATTTTGACGGCGCGCAGACCGATGCGGCAATTCAAAAGTTAAAAGAATTAAAAGAAGGTGAAAAGCCTTTCTTTTTTGCTATCGGTTATTATCGCCCGCACCTGCCGTTCAATGTGCCCAAAAAATATTGGGATATGTACGACCGGAACAAGATACCATTGGCAGATAATCAATTTATACCGAAAAATGCCCCTTTGATGGCCATTAATAATTTACGTGAGTTAAGAAGTTACACCGATTTTAAACAGGCCAAACATCCTGCCTATGGCAGTTTGACGGAAGAACAGGCACGTCTGTTGCGGCATGGCTATTTTGCCTCGGTAAGCTATGTGGATGCGCAAATCGGCCGACTTATGGACTCGATGGAAAAAATGGGTTTACGCGATAACACAATCGTTATTCTCTGGGGCGATCACGGTTGGAAACTGGGAGAACACAACAGCTGGTGTAAAATGACCAATTACGAAATCGATACACGTGTCCCGTTAATAATTTCAACACCGGATATGAAGAATACAGGAAAGAAAAGTGCTGCCCTGGTCGAATTTGTGGATATCTATCCGTCTTTGTGTGAGTTGGCCGGTCTTCCGCTGCCTTCCGATTTACAGGGAACCAGCTTTGTACCGCTTCTGGATAACCCGGACCGCCCCTGGAAGAAAGCCGTTTTCAGTCAGTTTTTGCGTGAAGGCGTCTGGATAGCTCCGGACGGCATTGAATATATGGGATATTCCATTCGCACCGACCGCTTTCGCTACGTGGAATGGATCAACTGGGAGACCAAAGAATTAGCCGCAAAAGAATTGTACGACCATGAAACCGATCCGCAGGAAAACGAAAACATTGTTGATAATCCGCAATATGCCGGGTATGTACAAACGCTTGCCGGGCAGCTTAAAGCGGGCTGGCGCAAGGCCATTCCGGCACAAGATTAAGAATACATAAACGGCGGATCGCAGGCCATCAGGTGTTTGTGCTGGTCGGCCTTCCGCCATTTTTAGTTAAGTTGCTGTCGATCCTCATTTATTTGTTTCTTTTGTTTTTCTTCCTTCCTATATTCTTTTCCACAATATTTAAGGACCAGATAACATAGAGGGGAGAGGTTACTATGCTTACCCGATTTTCTTTAATCCTGTTTACAACCGTTCTTTTTGCAGCTTTACAACTCACAGCCGGGGAGACTCGTTTACTGCGCAATCCGGATATCAGCAAAGATCATATCGCCTTTGTTTATGCCAACGATATCTGGCTGGCCGACCGGAATGGGGAAAATGTACGCCGTTTAACGTCTTATCCCGGTACCGAAAGCCATCCCCATTTTTCACCGGACGGTAAATTAATTGCCTTCACCGGAGAATATGACGGCAATACGGATGTGTATCTGGTTTCGGTAGAAGGCGGACAGCCACAGCGTTTGACCTGGCATCCGGGAACGGATTTAGTACGCGGATGGAGCCCGGACGGCAAACGCATCGTCTTTGCTTCCAACAGGGGCAGCGCGCCGCTTTCCCTCATTTTCAAATTCTGGACCATCGCTCCGGATGAAAAAATGCCCCGGCCAATTCCTCTGCCCCGCGCTATGGAAGGCAAGTATTCACCCGACGGGCAAAAAATTGTCTATCAAAAAATTGCGCCCTGGGAGAGCGAATGGCGCAACTACCGCGGCGGGCAGAACAATCCCATCCGCATTTTTAATGTGCAGACCTATGAAACCAAAAAACTGCCCTGGGACGGAACGAATGATAAGAATCCGGTTTGGCTGGGCAACACAATTTATTTTTTGAGTGATCGCGATTACGCCATGAACATCTGGGCTTATGATACCCGGACTTCCCAATTAAAGCAGGTAACCTTTTTTAAGGAGTTTGACTGTAAAAATCTGGAATCCGGCGCCGATCGACTTATCTTCGAAAACGGGGGCTATCTGTACACACTCGATCCGCAGACCGGCACTCCGGAAAAAATATCGGTTACGGTAGAAGGCGATTTCCCGTGGAGCCGCACCCACTGGGAAAAAGTGGAAAAATACATCACCACGTTTGCCCTGTCGCCCCATGGGAAGCGGGCCGTTTTTGAAGCGCGCGGGGAAATCTTTACCGTTCCGGAAAAAAAGGGCGATGTACGAAATCTCACCCAAAGTTCCGGCTCGGCCGAACGTCGTCCGGCCTGGTCGCCCGATGGTAAATATGTAAGCTGGTTTTCCGATGAGGGCGGTGAGTATCATCTGGTTATTGCCGATCAGTACGGACAAAACAAGCGCAACATCGAGCTGAAAAAACCCACGTTTTATTATACCCCGGCCTGGTCGCCGGATTCCAAATACATCAGCTTTACGGATAACGATCGTAACCTGTGGCTGCTGGATGTCGAAACAGGCGAACAAACCTACATCGATAACGAAGGATACGCCAATCCGGAGCGCACGCTATACCCGGAATGGTCGCCCGATTCCAAATGGATCGCCTATACCCGCCAGCTGGATAACCAGTTTAACGCCATCTTTCTGTATTCGCTCGATAAAAAGAAATCCTATCAGTTAACCGACGGTTTGTCCGATTGCAAGTCGCCGGCCTGGGACGCCGGGGGGAAGTATCTGTATTTCCTGTCCAGTACCGATTACGGTTTGAATGTGGGCTGGCTGGATTTAAGCTCGCTGGAGCGCCCCGTGCGCAGGGAAATTTATTTGGTTGTTCTTTCTGCGGATGAGCCTTCGCCCTTGCTGCCCGAAAGCGACGATGAAGAAGCAAAAGAAGAAAACGGTAAAGAAGATGAAGATCAAAAGGACTCCGGAGACAAAAACGAAATAACAGTGCGCATTGATTTTGATGGTATCGACCAGCGTATTTTGGCCCTAAACGTACCGCAGCGGGATTACAGTAATTTGGAAGCGGGCAAAGAAGGCACGCTGTTTTATCTGGAAAATGTACCCAACCAACAGGGCCTACGTCTGAATCGTTATGTGTTGAAAGATCGCGAAGCCAAAAAAGTGGCGGACGGGGTAACAGATTATACGGTTTCCTTTGATGGGGAAAAATTGCTTTATGCCACAAAGGATAAGCAATGGGCCATTGCCGGCGCCAACGGCGAAGTGAAACCCGGCGAGGGCACAATAAAAACCGCGGAGATGCAGATGAAATTAAATCCGCCGGCCGAATGGAAACAAATATTCCGCGAAGCCTGGCGTTACCAGCGGGATTATTTTTATGTGGATAACGTACACGGGCTGGATTTGGATTGGGCCTATAAAACTTATGCACCCTGGGTGGATTATGTACGGCACCGCGACGATCTGACCTATGTGCTGGATATATTCAGCGGGGAAACCTCTGTGGGGCATTCTTTTGTGCGCGGCGGTGATTACCCCGATGTGAAGAGAGTGCCGGTGGGCCTGTTAGGCGCAGATTTTGAAATCGCCGACGGGCGCTTCCGCATCAAAAAAATATACACGGGCGAAAACTGGAATCCGGAACTGCGCGCCCCGTTGAGCAGCCCCGGTATTGATGTGCGGGAAGGCGATTACCTGCTGGCCGTTAACGGAACAGAATTGACCGATACGATGAATCTATACAGCCTGTTCGATCAGACGGCGGGTAGGCAGACACGGATAACCGTCAACAGCAAACCTACGCTTAAAGGCGCAAGGGAAGTTACGGTCGTACCCGTCCGGGATGAAACGGCTTTACGCCGCCGCCATTGGGTGGAAGAAAACCGCCGCAAGGTGGATCGGATGTCCGGCGGCAAACTGGCTTATGTCTGGCTGCCCAACACATCGGTGGGCGGCTACAAGAGTTTTAACCGCTACTATTTCGCTCAGATGGATAAGAAAGGAGCGGTCATCGATGAGCGGTTCAATACGGGCGGCTACATCGCCGATTACATTATCGATCTGATGTCACGAAAGCTGGCCGGATATTTCAATAACCCCATCGGCGAACGCAAGCCCTTCCGGGCGCCCAACGCCGCTCTTTACGGCCCCAAAGTAATGATTATCAATGAGATGGCCGGCTCCGGAGGCGATATGATGCCCTATATGTTCAGGCAACGGAAAATCGGCCCGCTGGTGGGTAAACGCACCTGGGGCGGCCTGGTGGGCATCTGGGATGTGCCCGCTCTTATAGACGGCGGCTCTATCACAGCCCCCCGTGGCGGTTTTTATAATTTACAGGGACAATGGGATGTGGAAAATAAAGGCGTTGCGCCGGATGTGGAAGTTGAACAAGACCCCAAATCGGTTATCGAAGGGCATGATCCCCAATTGGAAAAAGCCGTACAAATAGCGCTGGAACTATTAAAGGAGAAGGAAGTAAATATCCTTCCGCAGCCTGCGGATCCGATACGGGTGAAACGACCGGAGTAAAGGACTAAATTCCTATGGAATTTATGATCCTTTTCGACTAAATTATATTTTTACCAACTCAAGTTTGAAGGGCCTTTTATGGAATATTGTCCGTATTGTTCCAATCCGATTACAAAAGAAACAAGCGTTTGTCCGCACTGCAAAAAAAACCTGGATATTTCGCTGCTCGAGAATCTTTACCTCAGCGGTGGTGAATCCAGCCATGTCAGCAAAGCGGCATTGCGCAAACTCTGGTATAAAGAACACCGCCATATCGTATTGCCCGTTATTTTTTTCATAATCGGAGCCATCTTCGGTGCGATAGGGATATACGGCTATGCTCAATTACAGTTTCAAAATGAACGAGGGGAACTGAACGACCGGATCAGTCAATTGCAGGCTCAAATAAAGCAGGATCAATCCAGTACCAATTCCCTTAAACAGAGTTATGAGCAGCAACTGGATGAAAAAAAAGCCATTATAAATCTTCTTACCGAGCAAAAAAAGCTCATGGGGCAGGCGATGGCCTTTACCCGGAGGCTGGCCCGTAACAGTACCATAAACGCCAACAATCAGGCGCAAATTGATTATTTCGTACGAAATATACGCTATCTGAACAATCAATTTGAAAAGAAACAGGAAGAGCTTAAAAAACTTAATGCGGATCAGGGGCTCAGCCCCAATCTGAACACCATCCCGCAGTTTCTGGAATGAAGGAAAGCGGGCAAATGGAATATTGAATTACCGGGTCCAAAACATTTACTGCGAGACACATGGGTGCACCTTTAAAACCGATTTTTCTTCTGGCGGACAGTCAACCGCTTTTTAGAACATACCACGGAGAGCATTTATTAGACAAAACGCTTCCCTTATTTGACGGTGCCGCTTTGCGGGCAGCCTATATCGGGGTTTCCAATGATAACAACCCCGCCTATTATCAAATTTTTACCTCGGCTATGGAAACGTATGCCGTCGAAGAGTGCCGTATGATTCAAAAGTCGTTTTCTACGGAGGATAAAAACTTTCTGGAAAAGGCGCAAATTATTGTACTTTCCGGCGGTGATACCCGTAAAGGATGGTTGTGGATGAAAGAAAGCGGTGTAGTGGATATACTGCGGGAACGCTATGTAAAAGGCGGTATTTTGATCGGTGTTTCTGCCGGGGCCATCCAATTGGGTTTGTGCGGACGTATGGCGACGAACAACGAACATATCGAACTTTACGATACGCTGCGGCTGGTGCCCTTTTGCATTGACGCCCATCAGGAGAAAAGCGACTGGCAGGAATTAAAACGAACGCTTGCCAAAAGCGGTCAACCGACACGGGCCATCGGGCTTCCCTTTGGCAGCGCTCTGATTTATCATTCCGAGCATCAGCTGCAACCGTTGGGCCCTGTGGATGAGTTCTATCTGGAAAACGGTCATATTCGCCATAATCTGCTTTTGCCCGAAAATGGATTTGCACACTAAAGAAAACCTGATGAGGAAGAGGTAATGGAATTTTTGGAACCCATCCGTCAGTGGTTTAATACCTATCCCCTTATAGGTGAGATAGCTTTGTTTGCGGTTATTTTGTTGGTATCCTGGCTGGCTTATAAAATTACCCACCATATTGTATTGATCCCTGTTAAAAAAATTGCCGCCAAAAGTAAAACAAAACTGGATGATTATCTTACCGAAAGCAAAGCCCTGCGATACCTCGTTTACCTTGTGCCGTTGATTATCTTCATCAATGCGGCAAGCCTTTTCCCCGACGTGGAAGAAATCATTACAACGGTGGGGCATATCCTGCTGGTGTTTATCCTTTTGCGCAGTGCCGTGGCTTTTATGTACGCGATAAACAGTTACTACGAAACTTTGCCGGCTTCCCGTGAACGCCCCATCAAAGGTTATATTCAGGTACTGGCCATTATAATGTACATTTTTGGGACCATTTATGCCATTGGCGTGTTGACCGGACAGTCCCCCTGGGTTATTTTCAGCGGAATCGGTGCGCTTACCGCGGTAATTCTGCTGGTGTTCAAGGATACCATATTGTCTTTTGTGGCCGGAATCCAAATTAGCGCTTATGATTTGCTGCATGTGGGCGACTGGATAGAGATGCCTCAATACGGCGCCGACGGGGATGTGATTGAAATTGCTCTGCATACGGTAAAAGTGCAAAACTGGGATAAAACAATCACCGTTATTCCTACCTACCGCTTCACGCAGGATGCCTATAAAAACTGGCGCGGGATGACGCAGGCGGGCGGACGGCGTATTAAACGGGCTGTGTATATCGATCAAAACAGCGTTAAATTTTGTGATGAAGAAATGATCCGCCGCTTTGAGAGAATCTATTTAATCCGCGACTATGTGCGCCAAAAAAAGGCCGAAATCGAAAAATACAACCGTTCCATCGAGGCCGATACCAGTGATGTGGTCAATGGCCGGCGCATGACCAACCTGGGGACCTTTCGCGCCTACGCCGAGGCCTATATTCAAAACCATCCCAAAGTAAACAAAAATCTGACCATGATGGTGCGGCATCTGGCGCCGGGGCCCAACGGCCTGCCCATAGAAATCTATTTGTTTACCAACGATATCCGCTGGAAAAATTACGAGGCCATTCAGGCTGATATTTTTGATCATTTGCTGGCGGTAATTCACCAATTCGATTTACGCATTTTCCAAAACCCCACCGGAAATGATTTTAGAAGAATTAGGGGAGAAGCATAATGGCTATGAATATCGAAGAGTTTCGCCAAACCGCCCACGAGTTTGTGGACTGGATGGCCGATTATCTGGAAAACATTGAAACCTATCCCGTCAAATCGCAAGTGAAGCCCGGTGAGGTAATGCGTAAATTGCCACAGCAGCCCCCGCAACAGGGCGAAGAGACAGGGGATATTATGCGTGATTTCCGGTCGATTATTTTGCCGGGCATCACGCACTGGCAAAGCCCCAATTTTTTCGCGTATTTTAACGCTAATGCCAGCTACCCCTCCGTACTGGCGGAAATGCTGACCGCCACTCTGGGCGCACAATGTATGATCTGGGAAACCTCGCCTGCAGCTGCCGAACTGGAAGAGCTGATGATGGAATGGCTCAAGCAGATGATGGGGCTGCCCGCAGACTGGCATGGGGTCATACATGATACTGCTTCGGCGGCCACGCTGATCGCCATCCTTTCGGCCCGGGAAAAATATTCCAATTTTCAGGTTAACGAAAAAGGCTTTGGTAATTATGAAAACTTCCGCGTCTATTGTTCTACCGAAACCCATTCTTCCATTGACAAGGCGGTAAAGATTGCCGGTATCGGCAGGGCGAATCTGGTGAAGGTGGATGTGGATGATGCGCTACGACTGAAACCGCACGCTTTGCAACAGGCTATCGAAAAGGATCTGGCGGAGGGTAAACGACCCCTCTGCGCCATTGCCACGCTGGGCACCACCGGCACCACAGCCATTGACCCGGTAAAGGAAATGGCCGAAATATGCCGCAAATACGATCTGTGGCTGCACGTGGATGCGGCGCACGCCGGTACGGCTCTGGTTTTGCCCGAATACCGCTGGATGATGGAAGGCGCGGAAATGGTGGACAGCTTTGTGTTTAATCCCCATAAGTGGATGTTCACCAATTTTGATTGTTCCGCTTATTTTGTAAAGGACAAAGGCCAGCTTATCCGGACCTTTGAAATCCTTCCGGAATACTTAAAAACCCAGTCGCAGGGTAAGGTAAACGATTACCGGGATTGGGGGATCGCTTTGGGAAGGCGATTCCGGGCGCTTAAACTGTGGTTCGTGATCCGTAATTTCGGTGTGGAAGGCATTCGTGAAAAACTGCGTTTTCATCTCTCACTGGCACAAGGGCTGAAAGAGCAAATAGAAGCGCATCCCGAATTTGAAATAATGGCCCCGCTCACGGTCAATTTAGTCTGTTTCCGGTACAGGCCACAGGGGATGGAAGAAGGGGAAACATTAAATGCCTTAAATCAGCAGCTCAACCAAAAACTGAATGCCAGCGGGAAAATCTATTTAACGCATACCAAGGTGAGGGGACAGTATATTCTGCGCATGGTGCTCGGCCAGACCTATTTAAGCCGGGAACATGTGCAAAAAGCCTGGCAGCGTATTCAGGAAACGGCGAAAACGATGCGTTGGTAAGAGAAGCCCTTCTCTTACCAAACCGTATCCTGAGCTTGTCGACAGTCATCATGAGCCCCGTCGAAGGATGATAGTATACCTGTTATGGATTTGATGTACTGCCGCGTCATAGTTCGACTTGCCCGCCTGAGGCGGGCGGGCTCACTATGACGCTAAGCTATTGTCCTGATCTATGTCGAAGGATGACACAACTTTCTGTGAAGTATCGTCAGAATCCGCGTCGTGGTTCGACATGTCCCGCCTGCAACGGGACTGCTCACTATGACGCTCATTTGTCATCCTGAGCCCCGACCTGTCGGGGTCGAAGGATGACAGTTTACAGCCTCTGAATCCCGGAAGTGTGCCTACCTCTTAAAATTTATAGCGGCGATCAGCGCCTGGCCGTTTTCTTCCCAGGCGTCTTCAGGATTTGTATCGGGCAATTCAAGCGTGATGAGAGGGATACCCAGCTCTTCTCCGGCAAAATTACCGAATGAACCCGGCGTCGGATAGCCCACATCGCTGGTAACCGGATATCCGTTGTATTTAGCCATTTCTTCGGCCAGCTCTTTGGCCGGGCCGTTGTAGTTATTCATCATCAGATCATCGTGAATGGAAATGATTTTAGCCGGATGGTAGCGGTCTATTATCTTCATAGCCAACTGGGTTTCCACCTCGGACCCGGGAGAGGGGCCGGGGTGATAACGGGCCTTCTCGTAAACCGGCGTCCAGTTATCGGTAGGGAAGTTTCGGTTGATATCCACATCATTGGCGTTGGTGCGTTTCCGTTTGAGCAGTCCGTCCGGATTCAAAACCGGAATAAGCACCACCCGCGAATGAATGAGCTTCGGTTTGGCATACAGGGTTTCGGCCAGCTGTACAACCAGATGGAATCCGGTCTGTTCATCACCATGGAAAGCGCCGAAGATGACGGTGGTTGTCGTGTCCTGCCCGGATTGCAATTCCAGTGCATAAATATCGCGGCCTTCGGTGGACTTGCCGATTACCTGCCAGGGTAAAACACTGCCGGAAAGCTGGCCATATAATTCTTTTGTATCCCAGTGCAGCCGGGTATGCCGAATGTAGGGAATAAGTATTTCATAAACCAGGATAAGCAATATAAGGGCAATAAGGATCAAATAGCCTTTAAAATTGAAATGCACCTTTCTATTCCCTTTCTGAAGAATGTTAAATAATTGTATAAGGCGGTATGACCGTCCCTTTTGGTATAATGATGATACCGTCATGAATGGAATACAGATCGGTATCGGCGTCTTGCAAGTTATCCTTGTTGATCAATTGTACATTGTTGCCAATTTTACAATCCATATCGATAATGGCGTTACGGATAATGCAATTATTGCCTATACCCAGGTTGGGCACATGCTCGTTTTTATTGCGATTGCGGTCTTTGATGGTCTCATAATACGAATTACCCATAATAACAGAACGCTGGACGTAGGTTCCTTCATCGATGAATGCGCGAATGCCCACTACGGAATGCTCTATGATGGAACCCAGTAAAATGGAACCTTCTGCAATAAGCGACTGATTAATCTGGCAGTTGTAAATTTTGGATGCCGGTAAAAAGCGTGCGTGTGTATAAAAGGGATAATCTTCGTCATAAAAATTAAAGCGCGGCACGGGCTGGGTAAGTTCGAAATGGGCTTCAAAAAAGGCCCTCATTGTTCCGATATCTTCCCAATACCCGTCAAAAAAATAGGCGTACACATTTTTGTTTTTCAGATTATCGGGAATGACCTCTTTGCCGAAATCTTCTTTTGTATTATCGGACAGCACATCAAACAGAGCTTCTTTGCGGAAAATATAAATGCCCATGGAAGCCAGGTGTGTTCTCCCATGCGTTTCAATTTCAAATTTTTCGAAGAGGGTTGGTTCGGTTTGATAGGCGTCCAGAATGTCATCTTCTTTTGGTTTTTCCACAAAGTCTGTGATCCTAAAGTCACCGTTCACTTTAAGGATACCGAACTCGGAGGCTTCCTGCCGGTTTATCGGTTTAACGGCAATGGTAATATCCGCATTGGTATCCAGGTGGTGTTGAAAAAATTTGCGGTAATCCATTCGGTATAAATGATCGCCCGAAAGAATGATAATATGTTCATCGGCGGATTTGAGGAAACGCAGGTTTTTACGCACCGCATCAGCCGTACCCTGATACCAATCCTGGTTATCGCTGGTTTGTTGGGCAGCCAGAATACGCACAAACCCCTTGCTGAACTGATCGAAACGGTAGGTATTGTAAATATGCCGGTGGAGTGACTCGGTATTAAACTGGGTCAAAATAAAAATGTTTCGCACTCCGGAGTGCAGACAATTACTCATGGGAATATCAATCAAACGGAATTTACCGCCGATGGGAACGGCCGGTTTAGCGCGCATACGGGTCAGAGGATCGAGCCGTGTTCCCCTTCCGCCACCCAGAATAACAGCGGTTAATTGTGCCATGTTAACCTCGGTCAGGGATGGTAAGTATGTATTTAAGAAGTTTAGTTATTTATGAAATTAAGAATGGCCTCTTCATCAAATCCCTTTTCGCCTACCCAATATGTGCCGTCTTTTTCAATTAAAGGGCGTTTGATCATCCCTTGTTCCTTGTGCAGCCACTCCAGTAATTCGTCGTCGCTTAAATCTTTGCCTTTAAGCCCTAATTTACGAAAAGTGGGGCCTTTGCTGTTGGTTATGGACCATACTCCCAATTGACCGGCAATTTCCCGTAGTTGCTCCATAGAAACGGGTGTTTTTTTTACGTTGACGAATTCGTATTCAATTCCTTTTTCTTCAAAAAGCGACCTGCTTTTGCGAATCTGGCCTCAGGAAGGAACGCCGTACAAACGGATCATTTCGGTTCTCCTACTTGTTGATTATCAAAATAAATTCTGAAATGTGAATGTAAACGAACGATTGGAATATAAAAATTATTAAGTACAAAAGCTATTAATTTTAAAGGGGATAAAGGCTTATTTCGGGTTGGATGAGAGATGTTTGCGCAGGGTATTTTTCAGTTCTTCTATTTTGATTGGTTTGGTTAAAAAATCATTCATTCCGGCAGCAAAGCAGGCTTCCCGGTCTTCTTTACGAATATTTGCCGTAAGGGCTACAATGGGTATTTGCGGATTAATAACACCGGAATCTTTCTGTCGGATATATTGGGCGGCTTTGATGCCATCCATCTCCGGCATTTGTAAATCCATTAAAACCAAATCGTACGATTCTTCTTTTAACGCTTCGATCGCCAGCTTACCATTTACTACGGCATGAATTTTATAGCCCATTTTTTCAACCAAACGGATGATCAATTTTTGATTAATTAAATTGTCTTCGGCCAGTAAGATCGAGTATTCTTGTTCGGGTTCATCTGTACGAACCGTTGCCTTGTTTGCCAAATCATTTCCGGATTTTTCTGCATATTGATTATTTAAAATTTGTTTTAAGGCGGTTCGTTTTATCGGTCGGGTTAAACTTGAACAGGCTCCCTTATTTACAAACTCCTGGTAAGGATTGATCGTACCCACAGGTGCGGTTAGAATAAGTTTATTAAGGCTATATTTTGAAAGAGAAGTCAGGATGGCTTCATTGAATCCGGGCAATTCGATATCGGTAAAAACAAAATCAAACGCTTCCTCTTTCTCCAAAAAAAGCATCATTTCTGCCAAACTCTGGGTGGAGAGCACCCGGCACTTAAAATCATTCAGATATTCTTCCAGAACGGCCAAATTTCCGGAATAAGGATTTGCGATCAAAGCCCGCTTCCCGGATAAATCTGGCCTGGATGAAGGAGTCACTATCTCAGTCTGTTTATCGAATTCCAGAATAATCCAAAATGTAGATCCTTTCCCGACATCGCTTTTAACCTTTATCGTGCCGCCCATAAGATCTACCAATTCTTTGGATATGGCCAGGCCCAAACCGGTACCGCCGTACTTACGTGTAGTGGAGCCATCTACCTGGGAGAAGGATCGGAATAACTTACCTATGGCATCGGGCGGTATGCCAATACCCGTATCATGGACGGAAAAAGCCAGCTTAACCCGTTGATCGTTTTCTTTAATTTTGGCCACTTCAATGGATATACCGCCTTTCTCCGTAAATTTAATCGCGTTGGATATCAAATTAAGCAATATTTGTCTTAAGCGTAGAGGATCACCCTTAAGAAGATCGGGGATATCATTTTTTATGAGGCAATAAAATTGTAATTTTTTTTCGGAAGCCTTTATGGCCGCCAGTTCACAAATATTTTCTATGGTCTCACCCAGTTTAAAATCAATATTTTCCAGCTCCATTCCCCCGGCTTCTATTTTAGAGAAATCCAGAATGTCATTGATAATTTCCATTAGAAAATTAGCACTTCTGTTTAGAAGAGATACATACTCCTTCTGTTCCTGATTTAGTCCCGACTCCTTTAAAAGATGGATCATACCGATGACCCCGTTCATAGGCGTGCGGATTTCATGACTCATATTGGCCAAAAATTGACTTTTTAACATATTGGCTTCTGAGGCAACCTGAATAGCTTCCTGCAATTGCTTTTCGGTTTTTTTATGTTCCTGAATTTCACTTTGAAGGGCGCTGGTACGTTTTTCAACCAAATCTTTGAGCAGAGCTTTTTGATTCTTAATGTATTTTATCCGTGTTGAATAAAGAACATAGCCGACAAGCACAGCAAACAAAATACCCGTTATCCGAAACCACCAGGTCTTCCAGAAGGGCGGCGTTATAACAATACCTAATACTGCGCCTGCTTCATTCCAGATTTGATCACTATTGCTGGCCTTTACCCTGAATGTGTATTCTCCCGGATCAAGATTTGTATAGGTAACGTACCGCCGTGTAGCATCTGTATAAATCCAATCCGGATCAAATCCTTCCAGCATATAGGCATACCGGTTATACTTAGGAGCCACGAAGTCAAGCGCTACAAATTCAAGCGAGAATACATTGTATCGGGAAGGAAGCTCCAGGAATCGGGTAACCGAAAGGGGTTTTCTTAGAATTCCGTTTTTATTTTTGGAAGGCCTGACAGATTGGTTAAATATTTTCAGATCCGTGATAAAGACCTCAGGCGGATGCCTGTTTTCCGATAGCTTATCCGGGAAGAAAATATTAAACCCGTTTACTCCCCCAAAGAAAAATTCTCCTTTGGGCGATTTACGATATGCGCCAGGCAAAAATTCGTTGCTCTGCAGACCATGCTGCGTGCCATATATTTTAGACTGAAATGTTTCAGGGTTAAACCGACAGAGTCCTTTATTGGTACTCAGCCATAAATTATGAGCGCTGTCCTCCAGAATACCAACAATACGCTGATCGGGCAGACCGTCTTTTTCGCTGAACTGTAAAAATTGTTTTGTTTTTATATGAAAACGCCAGAGTCCGTTATCAGTTGCTAACCATAAATAATGGTTTTTATCCTCATGTATGGCATATACGCGGAAGTGGTTCTGCTGTCCTGCACTCATAGCCGGTATGCGTTTAAACGTTCCGGTGGGTATATCCATCAGGTTTAATCCGTCGCCGGTGCCTATCCAAACGTTACCATGGCCGTCTTCGTAAACACACCAGACTTCGGAATGGCTTATACTGGAAGAATCTTTCGGATCGTTCAGGTATTGTTTTAATTCATTCGTTTCCGGGTTAAAAACAAATAGTCCCCGGCTATAATCTGTGAGCCATAAATATCCGGGCCGGCTTTTGACCTTGTTTATGGAAGATATTCCGCCTAAATGTTTACTGGCATCTTTGCTACGCAGATCAAAACGGGTAAAGGAATCGCTTTTGCGATTGTATCTGTCTAACCCAGATCGGCTGCCCAGCCAGATAGTGCCCTGCTCATCCCTATAAATACTCCAAATTTCATTGTTACTTATACTGTGAGGATCATTCGGATTGTTGAAATAATGTTTAAATGTATTTGTGGTTTTATCCCAACGATTCAGCCCGTAATCGGTTCCTATCCAGACAATTTCTTCCCCCCTTTTAGCATAATCGGGTTGAATAGCCCATACCCGGCTGCTGCTCAGACTGTTCGGATTATTTACATCGGGTGCATAGTGGTTAAAACTTTGGGGGGTGGGATAAAATTTATTTACACCGCCACCGCGTGTTGCTATCCAGATAATACCGGATTTATCTTCGTATAAATCACGAACATCATTTGCGCTAAGGCTGTTGGGATCGATTTTGTTATATTGGTAACGAATAAAATTTCCTGTTTTCACATTAAGACGAATAAATCCCCTCGTGGTGCCTACCCAAAGGATCGAGTCACCGCAGGTTTTGCTTCTTAAAACAGAATTTATGGTAAACCATCCATATTGGTTTTTGGCATCGGGCTTGTAAAGATAGCGCGTGAAGGTGTCGGTATCCGGATGGTACCTGTTCAGGCCATTCTGTGTGCCTATCCATATTCCGCCATACATATCGATGTACACAACCCGACTCCAGTTACTGCTAAGCGATTCCGGATTATTGGGTTGGTGGAAAAACTGTTTAAACCCGTCGCTTCCCGGTGTATAAACATTAACCCCGTTGGAGGTTGCCAACCAGATACGGCCATGCTGATCTTCATTAATTGACCAGATCCTGTTATTGCTAAGCGAAGAGGGATCACCGGCCTGATGCTTAAAATGAATAAATTTTCCGCTTTGCGGATTAAAACGATTCAACCCGTCCTTATAAGTACCGAACCATAAATACCCCTGGCTGTCCTCAAAAAGGGACTGGACTCGATTTCCACTGATCGTATTGGTATCTTGCGCTCCATGAAAATACTGTTTTATTTTTTTGCCGCTTACGGGATCAAATTTATCCAATCCATCGCCCCATGTGCCTATCCAGAGAAATCCTTTACTATCCACGAAGAGGTTGCCGGAGTTGTTGTTGGAAACGCTGCTGGAATCATTCGGATCATTTTTAAAGACTTCAATATGGTAACCATCGTATTTATGCAATCCATGCATGGTGCCAAACCATAAAAATCCCTGCTGATCCTGAACAATGGAAAACACGGTTGATGAAGAAAGACCGTCTTCTGTGGAGAGATGGTCAAAACGGATGCTTGTTTCTTTACTGCTTACCGTATGAAGGAAGAATAAACAATAAACAACAATTTGAAGTAAAAAGATAAGTCTTTTTGACATATTTGATAGAATAGCTAAATAATTATCTCTCAGGATGCCAGTTATTTTATTCCCAGTTTGCCAATCTACTGAGGAACATCCTTAAAAAATTTTGTTAGACAACTAAAAAATATTTTCGACGAAAAAGAACTGATCTTTATTTAAAGGATGGTTTCTTGTCAATCCTGGATTGATGCGGCAACCACATTGGCAACCAGGCTGCGTAAACGTACCACGCTGCCGTTGTCATGCGGATGGACGCGGTTGGTCAGCAAAATAACCACGGTACGGGTTTGGGGATCGATGACCAATGAAGTGCCGGTGTAGCCGGTATGCCCATAGGTTTGGGGACCGAATAAATCACCCTGATTGGAACTATAGGCCGAGTTTAAATCCCATCCGAGTCCGCGTCCGAATTTTTCGTAACCTGATGGTAAAGTTGTCATCGTCCGTACGGAAGCGGCACTTAAAATACGTCGGTTGTTAAACTGTCCATTGTTTAACATCATTGCCGCAAAGATAGCCAGGTCATCTGCGGTAGAATAAAGACCGGCATTTCCGGAAATACAACCCATCATTACCCGCGCTAACGGATCGTGAACCGTGCCTTGCAAAAGTGTTCCGTCTTCCAGCAGCTCCGTGGGTACGCAGGAAGATGCGGAAGAAGGCCGGTAAGTAGTATGCGTCATACCCAGCGGTTTAAAAATATTTTGGTGGCTAAATTCCTGTAAAGTTTGTCCGCTTAATTTTTCAATTATGTGCTGGAGTGTAATAAAGTTTAAACAGCTATATTTAAAATAGGTACCCGGTGCATGATGGCGTTCTACCGTGGCGATATAATGAATGAGCGAATCGGGAGCCGGGCTTCCATACCGCTTTTTCAATGAATCTACCGGCGCGTATGGCGGTAATCCCGAAGTGTGCGTAAGAAGATGAATAATACGGATATCGGATTTTTCTTTCGTAGATTTGTCGATCCAGGGCGCAAATGAGGGAATATAGTGGTTTACTTTGTCCAGTAAACGAATTTTTCCTTGTTCCAGTAAAATCATCAGAGAGGTGGCGGTTGCAACAGGTTTGGTAATGGAAGCCAGATCAAATACATCTGTAACTTCCATTTTTCTTTTCTGAGGAAATAGTTGACTATATCCGTATGCTTTCCGATACACTGTGCGGTTATGGCGGGTTATTAAAAGCACGGCTCCGGGGATATCTTTATTGTCGATCGCCTCCTCAATTACCTGATCCACCTGTGCCAGTTTATCGGCATTCATCCCCATTTCTTGGGGAGTGGCTGATGGCAAAGATTGGCCATGGGCAAAGCCGATACTGATTAAGAAGTATATAAAAAAAGAGAACAATTTCATGGGTTATCCCGCTGATTATTCGGTTTATTCGTTTTTTAACTAAAAAAACGGGTCATTATATCGATACTGAAATATAACAAAAAACATTGGTGCTTTCCAAACCAGGCTGTTTTATTTAGTCACCTTGGAGTTATATAAAAAAACTACCATTTTTGATTCAAAAAGTGAAAAACATATGAAACCAACAAATACACTTTTACAAATTCTTTTTGTCGGTTTGGCCTTATTTTTTGCTACTTTTTTAGGCGGCATTCTGATGAGCTTTGTAATCGATGCCCCGCCTTTCAGCAAAATTTGGTTGATTGAGTTGCTCAAAGGCTTTTTTTGGGGCTTTTTTTGGGGGCTGTTGACTGCTCCTTTGGCTGTCTTTAAAATAAAACGCCAACGTATCATCGGTTGGATAATGTTTTTTATATTGGGTATTACCGGCGAAATAATTATAAGCCTTATTCTATTAATATAAATCGAAGAAATATTTATTCCGTGAATTTATTTCCTACTTAAAACCATTCCTTTTTCGTTAAAATGAAACACATTCTTTTTACTTCCCATCTTACCGCCCCGATACATAAAATGCAGAGTGTCCTGCTTTAGCATTTGCCAAATTTGATCTTCTGTTATACGGCTCTTCACATAATAAATTCGCGCGTAAGGTTGGTCGGTATAGGTTGTTTCAAAACGCACGATTGAGCTATCCAGCGAAAGATGCGCAGCCAGAAATTGAAACTCCCGGCGATAGCGCGGGTTCATGGCCTGTTTAAACGGTACCTGATATACTTCCAGCTGTTCCGCAGTATATTTTTTATAGTCATTAAACGGCAGGTTAAACGGAGAAAACATTTTTCGGATAAAATCGTCACGTTCAACCGGATGCATGGTGTCATCCATTTCAGCTACAGAGAAATCCAGTTCCTGTGTTACGCTTCCATTCCTTGTTTTATAAGTAACTTCAGGACTCTGAATAATCGCCTTTATGCGGTCGGTCGATAATTTAGCCGGATCATAATAAATTATCGCTTCCACCGGCTCTCCGTACTGTGTCTGGAATCCCCAGATACCGTTACTTTGTTTTAAAAGCTGGGTGAGGTAGTACGTATCGTACGTATCGAACAGATGATCTATTTTCAGGCGAATGGCGCTGATTTGCGCTCGCGGAGGCGGTGATTTTAGCAGCGTGCGGCTGGGGGTAAATATAGCACGTTTAAGTCCTCTCTCGTCTATGCGATCCGGATCATAGAAAATTTTTACCGTATGCGACTTCACATAGGCTTCCACCCCCAGAACACCGGGAACACGTTTCATTTTGCTGGCAAACGAGATGGCGCTGCCGTAACATTTTACATTTTTTAAACCGGATTTACTGAAGATGCCGGCCGTCTGCATTTGCATATCGTTGCCCCAGCGCAGATTAATGGTGGGCAACTCAATATTCAAGGCCAGAAGCAGGCCCAAAACCACTAAAGACAGAGTGGCCGTGGCCGGCAGCCAACGCCTTTCCTTTTTATTGATCTGAATTGTCTCGTTGACAGGACAGGCATACAGACAATCACCGCAAAGATGGCAGTCGATGTGATCTACCACTTCGTAGGACGAAATCTGAATACCCATAGGGCATTGTTTGTCACACAGTTTACAATCTGTACAGCTGTGTACGCTGCGGGTAATTTTAAAAGGCGGGAAAAGCCAGGTACGCAGGCGGGTTGTTTCCAGCAGAAAACCAAAAACGGAAACAGCTGCCAGCGGCCAAACCCAACTTATTTCCAGGCCTGTTTTCAATAAAATAAGATAAATAATCAGCACCCCGGCAAACATGGGGATAAAGGCGAAAATATTGGTAACCGCTCCCAGCGGGCAAAGATATTTACACCAGAATTGTCGTATAAAAATGGATCCGAGCATGGTTATCGAAAGCGTTATTATTGCCATCCAAAAAACAACATCATGGCCAAAACCTGTAAAAGCGGCATAATACGGGTCGTACTCTTTGCAGAATAATTCGCTGCTGCCCACCGTATAATAAATGGTAATAAACAATAAACCGTATTTCAGGATACGCAAACTTCGGTCAGTCAGTCCTTTAAGGGTATAGCGCACTTTAAAACGGTCGCCTATTTTACCTAACCATTCGGTAAAAGTGCCTATGGGGCAAATAAAGCTGCAAAACAGCTTGCCAACAGCAACCACCCCAAGCGCCAAAGCGATGCCCATAAAAATTTGGTTTTCGGTCATGCTGCAAGCCAGGGAATTGTTTTCCAAAAAACTTGTAAGGGCCAGCATACCTCCAAAGGGACAATAGGCTTCAAAATCGGCAAAATAGGTGCCATCAACAAAAAGGCGGGTAATCATATATGCCAGCAGCAAAAAAACGGAAGTTTGAAGAATGATACGGTAGTAGTTTTTCTTTTTAGCAGCCATGCGTAGTCTCCGATAAATATTTGGTGAGATTCATTTCTTGGGTCTATTCATCTTGTCCTAAATTAAACATGGTTAAAGCAATGAATCCATACATGCCAAAAACGAGTGCTAAAACGGAAATAGGCTTTACTCGATTAAATTTTCTTCGCATCATAGTAAGCGTTAAAATAAAAAAGAATAAACAGGCAATAAGACTTTTAACATTATATTCGGTAAAATAGAAATCCATATACATGGAAGAACTATCGGCAAACCGCAGCGAGAAAGGAAATATATAGGCCGCCGCCTTACCGGCAGGTGTATCTGCCTGCCCGGTCCAGCTGATTCGCAGAGTGTCTATCAAAGCGTAGGCTCTGTTAGTAACAAAGGAATGATTTTCCGTTCCGGAGATCACATTGAAAGTGCGGAAAAATAGATTTCCGTTAAATTCCAATACATCATTCAATGGATCAAAGTTTGGCACCGGTAAAGGTTGAAGCTTGTAATGATCATACAAAATAAAATAAAGTCGGTTATCACGGGTGATGAGCAGGCCGTAAAATTCTTTTAGGCTCATTTCTTTTACTATGATCCACTCCGGAATTACCGATGCTGGCAGATGAAGGTTGGCGCAAAAAGGCCGGTCATGGATGCGTTTAAGATGAAAAATCTGATTGGCGTTGTCAATAATAAAATAGCCTTCATCAAAAGGCTTGCGTGTTGTGGGGTTGCCGAAAACCTTACGGGCCGGAAACCGAAAACCGGCTTCTTTTAGAGCCATGTTATAAATAGCAGAAAGAGAATCATTTACCTGGTTAGTGGTGGCCGATATGAATTCGATCCCCTCCTTAATCCTGAAATAATATTCAGGGATCTCCAGTTTAAACCGCGGTGGTTTCGATTCAAAGAGAGGATAGAGGGGGATGGACGGGCTGTCCAGATAATACGGTTTCACACGCAAATTTATATTATTTCGTCGAATTTCTTCAATATCCAGCTTTATTCCGCGCAACGAGTCCGGAAGCTTGCCTTTGGCGGCTAAAACGCGATAGTTTTGCAAGGGCAAAAGCGAATCGCCCTCCTGGCGTGTATAGCGTTTTCCGTACTGATCTTCCCAATAAAATTTTTTATTGCCCATTTTACCTATCATAAAATCATTTGTAACGGGGCTGTAATAGACCCGTGACGGAATGATACGTGTACCAAAAATGAGCCAGTATATCTTAGGAAGAAAAACGGAACTGAGAAAAATGACTAACAAAATCATTCCCAAACGACTTATTCTCTGAAGCATTAACGGGCTCCTCTTCTGTAACGGTGGCCGGAAATTAAAACAGAGATGCTAAAAACCAAACTGATTACGAAAATACCCGGCAGCATTCGGGTATAGGCCTCTATGAAATTACTAATATACAGGGCTTGAATGAAAATCAGGGAAGCAACGGTTAAGAGTATGCGCTTCACCCAATTGCTTTCGATGAAAATCATTGCCCCGGCCCAGTAAAGCGCCAGTCCGGCCAGTAATTTTGGCAGTATGGTCAATAAGGCGCTTATAAAAATTTGAATAGGAAAATACATCATGATCACCAGAAACAATCCGGCTAAAATGACAAAATATAAGATACAAATAAATATTGTTCCAACCGAGACCGTAGAGAGAAGGATAAAGGTGTCACTGGCCGGAAGGTGAAGGGTCAATTTTAGACGATCGGCGGACATTTCGGGAGTGAATTGTACCGTCACAACTACAGCGCCAATAATCAAGGGTAAAAAAAACAAAGAATTATAAAAAAGATCGTTCCTGTAAATTACATAATACCAGTATATCTCTCCGCCGTTGATCCGCATATTGTAGGAAGCGGTAAGCCAGATCTGAACAATAAACAGCACACTGATAATCAAAAGCACCAGGGAGGCGGAGCGAAGTTTTATCCATTCCTTATAAAAAATTGCCAGATACATGAGTTCTCCTAATACTTTCCGGTAAGTCCGATAAAGGCATCCTCAAGGGACATCGGGACGGGTTTAAAATCATGGAAATCGATTTTCTTCATTTGTAAATAATTCTGCACTTCGCTTTGATCTCTAAATGAATACAGAGTAACATGGTTTTTAATTATTTCCACATTGCTGATTACTTCATCTTTTTCAAGATGTAAGTTTTTGGGGTTATCCACCGTAAAGCGATATTGTTTAAACGTTTTTTTAAATTCTTCCACCGTACTTTTAAGCAGCACGCCTTTATAATCCAAAATGACGATGTCTTCCACAAAGTCTTCCAGGTCCTGAATTATATGGGAGGTGATAAAAATGGTTTTGTTTTCGGCACGCACATATTCGCTAAGATAATCCAAAAACAAGCGCCGGTATCCTGCATCCAGGCCCATGGAATAATCATCTAAAATCATCAAGTCCGGGTCCTGGGCCAGAATAAGCCCCAAAGCCACCTGAGAGCGCTGTCCGCAGGACATGGTACTGATTTTTTGATTGGGCTCCACCTCAAGCTTATCCATCAACTCGTAATAAATCTCTTTTTTCCAGCGCGGATAAAAAACGGAATAGAATTTTTCTATCTGGTGAATATTCATAAAACTGTATTGGATATGGCCTTCCATCAGGAAACCAATGCGCCGTTTGGTATCCGGAGTAATGTGCTGCGAATCCTCTCCAAAAATAAGGCACTGGCCGGATGCCGGCCTCAAATAACCGTTGAGAATATTTATGGTTGTTGTTTTGCCGGTGCCGTTTTTTCCCAATAATCCGAAAACACGACCCTGACGGATGTTGAAACTCATATTTTCGTAAACGAGTTTTTTACCATAGTAATGAGTCAGATTTTTACATTCGACAACAGAATCCATGCCTGCTTTCCTTTTTGATGAATCCGCTTATCCGTTCCGTTGGTATTCTTCATCCAAACGGGTAAAAATAAAGGGGGCGTACAGTTGTTGATAACCGAAGATTTCATCCGGACGATGAAAATGCGTGGTTATTTGTGCAAAATTACCCAAAATACCGTAGAGCTCCATTGAAAAAAAGACCGGGTTAATTAGGAAAAAATAGAAGCCCCGGACAATAATTTTTTCTTCCGGGGCTTCCGGAAGCCGCTACTATTTAACCAGTAACATTTTTTTAACTGCTGTAAAGTTGCCGCTCTTTAAGCGGTAAAAGTACAGTCCGCTGGCCATGTTGCCCGCATCCCATTTTACCTCCACACGCCCGGCTTTCATCGTCCGGTTTAAGAGTGTAGCCACCTTTTGACCGGCTGCGTTAAATACTTCCAGTTCAACCGGCCCGCTCTTTTTGATCGAAAATTTGATGGTGGTAACCGGGTTAAACGGATTGGGATAGTTCTGTTCCAGGGCGTACTCATGAACTACAACACCCGGTTCGTAACGAATGCTTACAATGGTACCATTCTCGTTATTATCCAGTGGAGAAGATGGGAAAAACTTAACCCATTCATCGGCGCCGTCCGTACGCCGGCCCATGGAGGTATCCGATTCCTGAGCTCCGAAGGTGATGGAATCCAGCATAACCGTATCCATTCCTACAATTTGGGCAAGACCGATTTGTTCGCCGCTGCTGCTCAGTTTAATTTCCAGATGCAAAACGCCTTGTTCCGATTGTTTATCCGCCCAGAAGAGAATAAAGCCGCCGGGCTGGACGGTAGTGCTGTCCGGAGCGGTGTCGGGAATCATGTACCAACTGCTGAATGGTTCGTTCAGGTCATCGTTTATTAATAAACCGCCCATATCGATTGGCTGGTCGGTATTGTTGTAAAACTCGATCCAATCATCAAACTCACCGTTTTCATCGGCGTAGGCGTTATCGTTGCTGGCCATAAATTCGTTTATAAACAAACCGCTGATGGGACCTGCAGGCGTGAGTGATTTTTTCAGAATATTTCCGTCGTTGCCGGTTAGCCATAAACTGGCGCCGTCAAAAATAACACGTTCAATCGTCTGACCCTGAGCATCCTCAGGAAGTGTTTCTGCCGCCCAGGTTAAGCCTCCGTCGGTGGACACATACAAAACGCCGTCGCGTCCTCCAATATAAAAAGTCGTATCGTCAACGGCGGCAAGACCGTACAGGTCTTTACCGGCCGGTTCTTTAAAGACTTCCTGTAGCGAGTCGGGTTTATCCGGGGTGGTATGATACACATATCCCTTTGAACCGACCAGCACAACATGGCCGGCCGTGGCGTCGATCTCCCGCCATGTCATAGAACCATGATCTTTGAACACATAAAACGAGTCGATAGCGGATGTGGAATAAAAGATTTTACCGGAGCTGCCGACCGCCACAAGCAGCGTGTCTGAGGCCTGCCAGAAATCATACACGCTGCTGGTGCTCGAATTGGGTATCAACGACCAGGTATCTCCGTTATCATCCGAAACCATTACATATCCGGATCTACCACCGGCATAAAGTTTTTGTCCGATTTGTTTAACCACGTAAATCGATTTTTGATCGTCATACATCGGGTTACTCACTTCAGCCCAGGTTTCACCGCCGTCGGTTGTTTTAAGCAGCAGTCCTTCGGTGCCGCCCAAAAAGCCAACCGTTGGGGAAATAAACTCTACGGCATATATTTTTTCGGTGGAACCGGTTTTTTTATTGTCCGGGTATGTCCAGTTATAACCGTCGCTGGTCATGGTGTATTCGCCGGCCCAGCCGGTGGCAAAAATATGATCCGGTTCGGAAAAACCCATTCCTTTAAAAGTAACATTCGGCCATTCCAGTAGAGGGGTCCAGCTTTGGCCGCCATCGAAAGTTTTAAACCATTGTCCGTATTGAGCAAATACAAACCCGTTATCGGCGTCAACAAAATGCATGAATTGAATCTTTTGACCGGTGGGGATGTCGATATTCGTCCAGGTTGCCCCGCCGTCGGTGGTTTTTACCAGATGTCCGTTTTGCCCGCCGACAAAAAAGGTGTTCTCATCTACGGTAAAAGCCTTGTAGTTATATACGTAATCGGAAACGTAGTCTCCGGATACCTGCCAGTTCTGCCCGCCGTCGGTGGAAATGAAAACCGTATATCCGTACCCGGCTAAAACAAAGGTAGAGTCGCCCGTGGCGCTTACGTCAAATATTTTTTGCGACCCGGTTCCCGTGGGAAAAGTAACAATGGACGAAGTCCAGGTAACCCCGCCGTCGTGGGTGTACCAGGTGTAACCGCCTTTACTGTCCGAAGCGACCACACCGACATTGGCATTGCAAAAATCAATACCGCCGTCCAGGTCTTTTCCAAAGTCGAATGTGGATGCTTCCCATGTTGCGCCGCCGTCCACGGTTTTTAACAGGGTGGAACTTCTTCCGGCCACATAAACGGTGTCTTCGCTTACCACGGCAATCCCCTTTAAATCTGTGGTGATATTGGCTGTGTCGCCAACCTGAGTCCAGGTGTAACCGCCGTCCGTCGTTTTGTAAATGAAACCGGCACCGGCACAGGCGTAACCGACCAATTCATTGGCAAAATCCACTGCTGTCCAACTGTTCCCGTCGGGCTCGCGTACGAGCATCCCCTCCTGCCCGCCATCCGTTGTTATCAATACCGCGCCATCCTGACCCACATACATCGCCGTATCCATATTAAATGCATAACCGTCGTTTGGGTAAAATTCCATATTTCCCATTTTTACAATTTCCCATTCCTGCGCAAATAAAAGCGCGGAAAAGATCAAAATCATCAAGGGTGTCACTACACGTTTCATACGCACCTCCTTTTATTGGTTGTTGGGTTTACTAAAATATATTGTTTAGAAAAACTGCCTCCAATTTAATATAAAATCAAATGATGAGTTAACACCATTTTGTTGTGTTGTGTTTACGGAATTCAATCGCCCGTATTTTATATAAAAATCTATTTGCCGTATTTCCGCATAATACCCCATTCCGGCGGTGAAGCCCGGCCCGTTCAAATCGCCAAAATACTGCCAGACAGGATCTTCTCTGTACCAGATATAGTAAATACCGGCCCTCAATCGAAAGATGTTTTTAACCGTGTATTCCAGTCCCGTCCGCAACTCGTTTTGAACAACAGGGCCGTAGCGGTACACGTGCGCCAAATGATCGCGCCGATCCGGGATATTTCGCTCAAATTGCCCTTCCGCTGCAATGGTAAGCGAAGGGGTTTCGAAACGATGGGAAAAACCGACAATGATACCGTATTTGCGGTAAAAGGCGTTGTAAATCATATATCCCGCTTTGGGTTCTTTAGCCCAGTTTTCGATATAATCGTAATGGATATCCAATGCCAGCAGCGATTTTTGGAGCGCATCAAAATAGTATCGATTTTGCAGGCGGGCATAATAGCGCTGTTCCTGATAGAAACCGTCATAAATACGCCGAACGGGATCGTCGTAAAGCTCATGCCAGCGATAAAAATAACCGGCGCTGAAAACACCTTCCCAAAGCCCATTGTTCCAGGCTATTTGAGGACTGATCGCATACCCGTCATAATCGGCCACCCGGTCGCCCTTGCCAATCACTTGTTTAAAGGTGTACTCTCCACGGTAGCGATAAGTGATCGGATCAAGCTTATCGGGCTGGGTAACCAATTTGGTCAGATCCTGTTTATTAAAATAGGTAAATGTTAATCCCGCGGTAAACAGGTCATTCAACTTCAGGCTTAGCCCAATATCTGCCGAGATGCGGCGATGGATGATCTCCGGGCGGGTAAAAATGGTTTTGAGCCCCTGTTGAATGGTATAGCGCAGTGCACTGCCGATCGATACGCTCCTGCTGAGCCGGTACGTATAAGCAGCGTAAATTTCCGGCCCATAAAAACCGATGTTACCTTCGGTGGAGTCGGTTAAAACAAAGGGATCCAAATCGTAGGGATGGCGATCGATCGAATAACGGGCATCAATGCGGTTCTCCCAACCATAGCGAAAATAGCCGTAAAACATTTGACGGTTGTCCAGGCGCTTTTGACCGGAAAAAACCAAATCGGTAAAACGCAGCTCTCTGGCGTCCCAGCGGCGCCGTATTTCATTGGTTCGTCTCAAATGATCGCCGGAATAAAACATCCAGTTCAGTGAGTCGCTATCCAGCAAACCGGCGGGATTGGCTGCCGATTGCCAGAGATTAAACTGATGATACACATCGGGCAGGCTTACCCGCATGCCGCCCATGGCTAAGGGACGATTGTCCGAAGCGGGTAACGATGCCGCAGCGCAAAAAACAAAAATTAAGATTTTATGTATGTTAATAAACTTCATTCGTTTTGGTATCCCGGTGTCGGATGATCCAGATTAACAAAATCGATACTGCTGTTGTTAGTATCAAACCCCGGTTCGCGGCGTTGCGTGGACATCCCGCTGTATTTGGGAATATTTACGCCGGCAAATCCCGCATCCACGCGGCGGTTGAGTTCTTTTTGTTTTTCCGGGTTGGAACTGTATTCCACGCCGTCGATTATGGTGCTAATAGGAATATGGATGTATTGATAGTCGTTTTCATTGATTTCGCCCCAATACCAGTCGCTGCCGTCGGACAGGATAACCGCATTGTGCGTTAAGTTAATCATAAAATCGTTGGTTTTTTCCGGAAGAAAATTTTCCACATTGGGTGCCGGAAAATCGATATCACCACCGTAAGGATTATAAAATTCCCAATCGGCACCGGAAAGATCGACAGCGGTTGCTATGTATTGGGAATGATCTACGGCGTCCTGAGCAATGACCACAAACTGGCCCGGGGCCACCGGATATTCTCTGCCGGTTAAGGCCTCGCCCGGAAAGCGGAAGAGATTAAGCGTTTGGACATAGTCTCTTTCGTGAAGGTCGGTGGGATGGGTCTGCGCGGCGCGGCATAAGTACATTCCGTCCAGATACACCGTGATATCCGAATTGTTATACAGCTCTACAAACTGGTCGTAAAAGTAGTAATTCCGGTTTTCGGGGCCGCAGAAATAAATTTCGTTTATAACCAGATTGGATTTTTCGATGGGCGTTGCCCGAAGCGAATCCACCCCCTGGATAGAATCGGGCAAAACAAGCGTTTTACTGCCGGTTATCAGAATTGTTTTGGTGTTGGTTTTGATTTCTTTGGAAACATATACATTGTACCGGCCCACGGCAAGTTGATCAAAGACAGCCAGTCCGCTGGAGTCGGTAAACTGCGTATAGGTTAAAGGATTGCCATCCGCGCCGCTGTAGGAAACCGCCGTCAACGTAACTTCCGCATTTTGCACGGGAATAATTGCCGGACTGATCGTACCTGTAGTGTCGGTATAATAAACAGACATTTGGTAGCGCAGCGTCCCATCCAGATGAACTGGGGTTTCGCGTCCGCAGGAAAGCAGTAAGGCAGCAGACAAAGCAATGGTTAAAGTTATCTCGAATCTCATTTTAAACTGCCTCTGTATTTTATTAAATAAAGTATCATATACATCTTCTGCCAATCAATTGTTTTGATAGCCCGGTGTAGGATGGGGCAGATTGATAAAATCGACACTGCTGTTATTGGTATCCATCCCGGCCAGGCGGCGTTCCACAGAATACCCGCTGTATTTTCTGATTCCCCTGCCGGCAGATCCGGCATCGATGCGCCTGGTAAGCGACTTCGGTGTATCCGGATTTGATCGGCACTCAACGCCGTCTAAGATTGTCTTTATGGGAATATGTATATACTGAATACCGGACGCGCTTATTTCTCCCCATGACCATTCGGAACCATCCGACAAGATAATACCATTGGAATTCAATCCTATTAAAAAATCGCTTGCCTTTTCCGGAAGAATATTAAACACATTGGGGGCCGGATTGTCCAAATCTCCTGAATACGGGTTAAAAAATTCCCAATCCGCCTCCGAAAGGTTAATGGATTTTTCCACATACAGTGTATGATCTATCGCATCCTGGGCAATAACGATAAATTCTCCGGGTTTAATTGGATAAGATGTACCGGATTTCGGTTCACCGGGAAATTTAAAAATGTTTTTCGTTTGTACAAATGTAATTCGCTCCATATCGGGATGCGGTATTTGAATTACGTGACACAAAAACATCCCGTCCAGATACACCGTTGTATCGGATCTGTTATAAAGTTCCACATATTGATCGTAAACATAGTTATCGCGATTTACCGGCCCGCAATAATAGATTTCATTGATAACAATATTCGATAGCTCCGTCATTTGTACCTCTATGGAGTCAATACCGGTAGACGCAGAGGGTAAATCCACGGTTTTGCCGCTGCTAATTTGAATTGTCCTGGCGTTTGTGGTGATTTTTTTATCTACATAAACAAAATAACGATCTACAGCAAGCGCTTCGAATACGGCCAGACCAGCAGAATCCGTTGTTTGGGTGAAGCTTTCGGGATGACCGTCTGTACCGCTATAGTTAGCGGAAGTGAGGGTTACAGTCGCACCGGCAATCGGGTGCGCGGAAATTCCCTCCGTTGTTGTATCTTGTAAAAAAATAAAAGCCGTATAGGTTAATCGGCCATCCACCGAGGATGGAATTTCCTGCATACAGGAGAAAAGAGAAATAGAAACAATAATACTGACAGAATATCTCATCGGCGTCCACATATTAAAATATATGATCCAAAATAGCGCTGAAAGCCACGCCCCAGAATATCTCCGGGTTTCGTGTAGCATAAGAACCGTATCGGTTCAGATAATAAGCCCGGTCGTTAAAAATGTTTTCTACAAAAAAGGAAATTTCGGCCTGCCGCCACAAGGATTTACTAACCGTAATACCGAACAGCCATTTGGGGAAATTTTTCGTTTTATCCACCGTGGTGGCCAGATCGCTGTAAGAACGATTCAGCCCCAGCCGGGCCGAGGTCTCCGGTGTAATGGGATACAGTTTGCCCTCATAATAATAGCCGTCGGCGGAAAGTTTGGGGTCGATCGCTTGCAAATATTGTTCAAATAAAACCTGCTGGGCTTTAAAACGCACCCAGATACCCAAAGGTTTGGCGATGTAATCCACAAAATAGTTGATCACCATTTTTTGCCGCCATCTTTGCGGGAAGGTATAATAGGGAACCACCTGCATATCTTTTACGGCAATACTGCCGTCGCCCAGCGTATCTCCGGCGCTTATGATTTTGGATGGACGATAGTCCGGATACCGGTCAAAGCCGTATTTACGAAAGTTAAAGGCCGCGTTTATCCGGAATATCATATTTAACCCGGGCAGACGATGCGTGCGCAGGGTAAACTCCACGCCGCGATCTTCCGTCCAACCGAGATTCTGCAGAATCTTATATTTAAGATCAATGGTGTTAATGGTGTCAAGGGCCTGTTTGTCCTGTTCATCCGGCCAGTTGGGCCAGTAATAGCGGTGATAGGTAAAGGGAACCTTCACATCGTGAGGAATGCCGGCGCTTTTTTGATAATAGGCCAGCAGGCTTAAGCCTGTCGGGCCAAGTTTCTGGTCTATGGCTGCTTCGTATTTTACGGACTGATAACCTTTTAAATCGGGCGCCGACCGATCGAACACCTGCGTGGTTACCAGAGTTATGGTTGTATCGCGCGTACCGCTGCTATCTGTTATACTGCGGATGGTATGATCGTAGGTATCCAGATAAAAAGGTGCGGGATACACCTGTGAAAGTCCCGGCCGTTTGGACGCTTTGCTAAAGGATAAGCGTAGCTGTGTTTCCGGCCGTAGTTTTATTTGCAAACCAATACGCGGGTTGGCAAACGTCCCTTGCTCGGCTTTAAACAGATCGCCGCTACCGCCCAGAGCTTTTATGTTTAACCCGGTGGGATTGTAACTGTCTAACCGTAACCCCAGGTTAAGCGTAAACGGGAACACCAGCTCACCGCTGATGCGGTCTTCCAGAAAAAGCGATAAATTGGTATAACCGGGAATCTGATTAAAACTGCGCGGGCGCTCACCCTGCCTGCCGTAAGGCGGACGCAGCAGGTCAAACGATTTGCCCGGTCCGCTATTCCATTCGGATATAAATTCGATTCCGGCCAGAAGCCGGTGCAGGAATTTGCCCGTAAAAAGTCGGGCGTCATATTTGAGTTTGGAACCAAAGCCCCACTCATCGCCGATGGTACGAACATCCGATTCGTAAACGGGTTCAGATATGATGGCCTCCCGGGTGCCGGGTTCATAACGGTCGGTGAGATAGGCCAGGTCGGCGGTTTCCAGTTGATGCCGCCAGCTGTTGCGGCGCTGATAATCCAGGTAGTTCCGCATATATAACCGGTTGTCTTTTTGCGGCTTCCATTCTACTATGTGCGAATAAGTCCAATGCTGATCCCGGTTGTAGGCCTTTACGCCCGAAGGATCGCTGGCGTCGTTGTCTTCTTCGATTTTACGAACGAAACGCAGGCTTTGATCAAAGCGAAGCGTATTATCCGCAAAACGATTACTGCTTTTTAAACTGCCGGAAATGCGGTGGTATTCATCGCCTTTAACGCGGATATCCCGTTCGGAATAACCATAATTCAGATTATATACAAAATCGGTGTGTATAGCCTGAAAGCTGCCCATCAGATTGGCTTCGCGGGTGTCGGGGTTGTTTTTCAATTTTAAGCGGGTGGGAACGCCGCGGCTGCGTGTTTTAACCAGTATAACGCCCTGCGTGTAATCGCCGTACTCAGCCGACGCGCCCCCGCTGAGCACTTCCACCTTTTCCAGGTTCTCTGCGGCAATTTCCCGTAAATCGTACTGACCCTGAGCTGAATTGATTACGCTGCTTCCGTAGCCCACGCCAACGCCGGTTTGTAAATTAATATTGTTGGAAAGCGGTACATCATCCACAATAACCCGGGTGCCAAAAAGCGCTCCGCGATCATCCTGATCGTTGTTGAAGGAGCGCAGAGTGATGTTTTGTTTACCCTGCAGTCCGAGATTATTTGTCCGTTCGTTGCCCGGAATCATCTCCAGTACGTCGCTCAGGCTGTTGGCCTGCATGTGTTCGATTTCACCCTTGGAAATGCTGTGCACCGTTTCGGATTCCTGAGGAAGCAGGTCGCGTTCGGCGGTTACTTTGATACCGCCGATATCCAGAAAGAGATATTCGTTTTCATTACCCACATACATTTCAATCGTAAGGAATACGGTTTTATCCGCCTGTACATTTACATCCGGAATAACCAACGAATAATACCCTTTGGCCATGCAGATAAGATAATATTTATCGGGAGGTAGATTGCCCAGGAAAAAGCCGCCATCTTCATCGCTTTGAGAAGACTGTTCCGTCTTTTCGATTTTTACAATGGCTGCGGAAATGGGTTTCTGAGTTACTGCGTCTTTTACAATTCCCGTTATTTGTCCCGTTTGCCCGTGAACCAAACCGGCAAACAATAGTCCCCAGAAAAGTTGTCGGGAGAATGCAGGCATAGTATTCTTACAATTGCAGTGATGATCTCGTTTGAAATTTATTTAACCGTTCTCTGAATAAACAAAACACGGGTTAAAACAGTAAATGAAACCGAATCTATTTATAAATCGACTTATTTTACGCAAGCGGTTATTATGAATGAGTAATGCACTAATATATACTAAAAATCGTAATAATATTCAAATTATTCTATCTATATTATATGTTTTCTCATATTTTTAATTGAAATAAAGATATTTTCTTGAATTACCCTCTATTTTATGATTCTTTTGATAAATCTATGAGTAATTATATATTATCTACGCTTTCAAATGTTGATAAACCACGGTTACAGCGCGTATAAATCGAAGTTAGAGGCCTTTCATTGTTTTACATATCATCCTCTGAAACATTTTTTTATTGACATAGTTTACATATTTGTTAACTTGTTGTTGTGCGAGAAATTGAATTTTACAAAACAAAAAGTGGCACTTGTCCGATTGAAGATTTTTTAGATACTCTATCTGACAAATAATTCGAAAAAGTTGGTTGGGTATTGAGATTAATAAAAGAAATTGAGCATGTTCCGAAGGAATATTATAAGAAATTAAAAAATACAGACGATATTTGGGAAATACGTATCCGGTTTGGAAATAATATTTTTAGGCTTCTCGGGTTTAATTTTGGTAGCAAAATTATTGTTTTGACAAATGGTTTTGCCAAGAAAACCCAAAAGGTTCCGAGAGATGAAATAGAATTAGCCGAAAGGCGTAAGAGAGCTTATTTTAAAAGGAGAGGATAATGGATGATTTAGATAAATATATTCAGAAAAGAAAAAAGAATAACCCCGAATTTGCAGAAGAATTCGAAAAGGGTTATGAAAGTTTCAAAATCGGTGTACTTCTTCGTCAGGCCAGAAAAGAAGCCGGAATAACCCAGGAAGAATTAGCCAGGAGATTAAAGACTAAAAAATCTGCCATATCAAGAATTGAAAATCATTCAGAAGATATACGCCTTTCCACATTAAAAAATTATGTCGAAGCTTTAGGTCGAACTTTACGGGTTTATATATCGTAGCCATAACAATAAGACCCTATTTTATATTGATTATAAAATAATCCATTTCCAATAAAACCAATACAGATGGATAATAATCGCAAATAAAAGATTGCCGCCCATAGCGGCGACCCGTAAATTCTGTTGGATGTTTTTCAAATCTTTCGTAAACCGTTTTTTCAAACGATTTAACAAGAACAGCCCAATTACTGCCATTGCCGAAATAAAAAGCAGACCGAATAACAGATACCCGATATAATAATAGCGACCAAAAAACAAGTCAAACAGGCAATTGTGCGATGGCAGGGCATAAATATATTTTACAAAATGATATTTTAAGATAAAAACACTGACAGGTAACAACAAGAATTCCAAAAATAATAAAAGACCCGCAATTTTTTTCTTTAATCCCCAATAGCCGTAGATGACCAGTAAAATATAATATGCGATTAATAAAGCGCTAATAGATACCGTTACGGGTGATTCACTTAAAACAGAAATTTTTGCTGCGGAAAAGCTGATGCTGCAACAGGTGGCGATGACGTCCGGATTAATAAGGCTGAAAAATCGAACGGTCAGCACAGTATCGGCCAGGGCGGCCCAAAAAAGGAAGGGCAATAAAAAATACTTTGTCGGCGTAAGCGGATAAGCCGGTTCGGCTAAATCCAGCCGGTTCAGGAAAATAAAAATCAGATAGGCAGCCAGCGCGGCTATTTTACCGTAAAGCGCGGGATAGCCGTATTCATTCAAACTTAATATACCGGAAGCGCACATGGCCCCGTTAATGAGCCGCGGCAAATAGTGGTTTACTATGATCAGGAAAAGGACAAAAATTACGGCTTGAAAGGCTAAAATATATTCCACAGCGCTGGACACGAAAAATGTTTTGCGCTCCAGCTCTAATTGCAGGGCGCTCCCGGAGGCCGGATTCCAGTAACGGAGAATGGGTGTTGCAAAATAAAGGGTCAGCGCCAGCAGAAGCAGAGCGCTTATCTGGCCGATTAAAACAACGATGATCCAGGCGTCATTCAGCATGATGCTCCCTCAGACGGCCGTCCCGCATGCAATAGGTCCGATCGATCATCGGGTGGGTTTCCAGCAGGGGATCATGCGAGGCGATTAAGAGCGTTAGCCCTTTTTTGTTTAAGGAATGAAATAATTCTAAAATTTCCTTAGCCAATGTACTGTCGATATGTGCGGTCGGTTCATCGGCAATCAGGATTTGCGGCTGATTAACCAGGGCCCGGGCAATGGCCACCCGCTGCATTTCGCCTCCGGACAGGGTATCCACCTTAAAATATAAGCGATGATCCATCTTTAAATCGCGGGCGAGCTGTTCTACCCGTTCTTTTACCGTGGCAAAGGGCAGCCCGTCCGGGTAAA
The DNA here is from genome assembly GCA_011369465.1 of Caldithrix abyssi. Lineage (GTDB taxonomy): Bacteria > Calditrichota > Calditrichia > Calditrichales > Calditrichaceae > DRQG01. The sequence goes on along the minus strand of DRQG01000034.1, from coordinate 94,769 downwards.
GCGGAAGAGCGATATTTTCAAACACAGACAGCCCGCTGATCAGATTGAAATTCTGAAAAACAATGCCGATGTGCCGGCGACGAAACCGGGTTAAAAATTTTTCGGGCCAGTGCGAAACCGCTTCGCCAAGGCAGGTATATTGACCGGAAGTCGGTTTGGCCAGACAACCCAGCATGGTGAGCAGAGTGGTTTTTCCCGAACCGGAAGGCCCTTTAATCAGCGTGGCGGACGCTTGCGGCAGCGCCAAATCCACATCAAGAACAGCCTCTACCTCGTTATGGGCGCCCGGATTAAAAATTTTGCATAACCTGTCTGTCCGGATAATATTTTCGTTAGCCATTCTGCATCACCTCCGCCGGATCTGTTACTGCGCCTTTCCAGGCCGGCAAAAGCGTAGCGGCCAGATAGGGCACAACAGAGATAACCAGAACCAATAACAAATCACCTATGGAAATGTAAAGGGGTATTTTGTAGGGCGGAAACAGTATCGACCAACCGATAAAAAAAGGTTTTATCAGAACGGCATTAAACAAAAAAATATGCATTACGGCCAAAAGCATACCGCTCAGCGTGGCGGTTAACGCAATAATAATGCCTTCCCAGAATTTTAAGGCCAGCACATCGCCAATGTCCCAGCCGATTCCCTTCAGGATGCCCAATTCCTGCTGGTCTTGTTTACTCAAACCGGAAGCGCGGTCCCAGGCCAGAATAAGAAAAGCCAGCAAAGAAATAAGCGCGCCGAAAATGAAAATACCGCCCCGCCAGCCGAACAAGGCCTCGTAGGTAATCCGCAGTTGGCTTTTGCTGATCACCCGAATACCCGGAAAGCGGCGGCTGATTTTAGTGGCGATGTTTTCCGCTTCGTCTGGATTATAAACCGCCACAGCGATGTCCGTTGCTTCGGTTTCGTGCAAATCGAGAATACGGCGGGCCTGCTTTGGAGCCAATATGATGAGATCGTAGGTGAGCAGATCGCTTTCGGAAGTAAATGCGCCGCGGATAACAAAGCTGTGCATTTTTCCCTTATTATCCAGCAAATTGATCTGATCGCCCGGGATGAGTCCATGGCTCAGCAGAAAGCCCCGGCCGCACAGAGCGCCGTTGTTGTCCAATCGACCGGCTCCTTCCGCAAGTTGCAGGGGCAGATCCGTGAAAAGGGAATCGGAACCGATGAGGGTAAAAACGGCGCCGGTAGGAGAATCATAATAATACCCCCAGACCCGCGGTTCCACTTTACGCACGCCGCGGATATGACGCAGCGAATCGGCCAGCGCGTTGGCAACAGGCGCCAGACGCCCGCCGGAAAGCTTTTGTATCCACAGTTCCGGCAAGGGATCGAGTACCAGCCGGCTCTGCTCGCGCAGGGCGGATGTGAAAAACAGCACGGAAGCAAAAAAGGCCACTACGGCGCTGTAAATAATCAGCAGCGCCACATTCTTTTTCCAGCGGCGCAGCAGACTGCTCAAAGCATATTCGATGATGTACCCGCTCCGTCTCATCGATCCGTTTCCTGTTTGGTAAAAAATCTTTGCGGTGGAAAAATAAAGGTGGAAGAAGGAAAATGATCGAGCCACCCGGGAATATCCTGAAAAGCGGCTATTTCTCCGGAAAATAGCAGATGACGGGTATGTCTGGACTCCGTGCTCAAACACAGGCCGGTCAGTCCGTAACGGCGGCTTATTTGGCTTAACTCGGTTAGCGGTTTATTAACGGCTGAATTTAAACCAACCAGATAAACGGTTATCAGACTCAACGAAAGAGAAAGGATAAGAATAAAAAAAACCAATGACTTTTTCATAACCTGGTTTCAAATATAAAATGATCCATAAGAAAATAATTTACAATTTTCTGATTCCAAAACAAGTTAGAATGGTTAAAGGCGGTTCCGTTTTTAACTAAAACGGGATTATGTGTAAATTTCATTTTCTTTTTTCTTTTGCTTTATTATATTAGATTTATATTCTTTAGTTGAAATGATTGTTAAAAACATCCAATTAATGCTTTTTTTCTGTGTTTTGATAAAATTCCGTTAGTATCATTCAGCTTTAAAAAACCATTCAATTATTAAACAGGGGACTATCATGCTAAGATCAGCTCTGCTTTTTCTTTTGGTCATTCCTTATCTCGTTGCCTGCTCCGGCGCCAGCCAGGAGACAATGAAAAAAGCGAATCCGCTGCAAGAAACGAAAATTGGTTTGCAGGATAAATTACCGGTGGACCCGTCTATCATAACCGGTACGTTGGATAACGGCATTCGTTACTATATCCGAAAAAACAGTCGTCCGGAAAACCGGGCCGAGCTCAGGCTGGTGGTAAACGCCGGTTCAATTCTGGAAGATGATGACCAGCAGGGGGTGGCCCATTTTGTGGAACACATGTGTTTTAACGGAAGCGAACATTTTCATAAACAGGAGCTGGTCAATTTTCTGGAAAGTATCGGGATGCGTTTCGGCCCCGACATCAACGCCTATACCAGTTTTGACGAGACCGTTTACATGCTGCAGGTTCCTACCGACAGCAGCGCTTTGTTGGAAAAAGGATTTTTGGTTCTGGAAGATTGGGCTCACGGAGTTTCATTTGAAGATGAGGAGATCGACAAGGAACGCGGCGTAGTCATTGAAGAATGGCGTCTGGGCCGCGGCGCCGATATGCGGATGTTAAACAAACAGCTACCCATTATATTTAAAAACTCCCGCTATGCCGAACGGCTGCCGATCGGAAAAGTGGAAATACTGGAAAACTTTTCTCACGATGTGCCGCGGCGCTTTTACCACGATTGGTACCGGCCCGATTTAATGGCGGTCATCGCCGTTGGGGATTTTGATATCAAATATGTTAAGGGCTTGATTACCAAACATTTTGCCCGGATGGCCAATCCGCAGAAAGAACGTGAACGAAAACTCTATCCCGTTCCCGGTCATAAAGAAACGCTGTATGCCATTGCTTCGGATCCGGAAGCAACCCGTTCCACCGTTTCCTTGTATTACAAACTGCCTGTAGAAACAGACAGCACGGTAAAACAATACCGTAAGCAAATTGTGGAAAGTCTTTTCCACGGGATGCTTAACCAGCGTTTTTATGAATTGTCTCAAAAGAAAGACCCGCCGTTTATTTACGGGTATTCTTTCAAAACCAGAATGGTGCGCACTTCCAGTATGTACGGCTTAACGGCTATGGTAAAGGATAACGGCATTCTTCCCGGGCTGGAAGCCTTGCTCACCGAGGCCAAACGGGTCCAACAATATGGTTTTACCCCGGCAGAGCTGGAGCGGGTAAAAAAGTCGGTTTTACGCAATATGAAAAAAGCCTATGAAGAACGCAATAAAACCGAATCCCGTCGCTATGCTTCGGAATACATCCGCAATTTTCTGCAGGATGAACCCATTCCCGGAATCGAATATGAATACGCCTTGTACAAACAGTTCCTGCCCGGCATCCACCTTGAGGAAGTGAACCGGCTGGGCAAAGAATGGATTACCGATTCCAACCGGGTGTTTGTTGTGAACTCACCGGAGAAAGAGGGCGTTACCGTTCCAACCCCGCAGGATTTACAACAGGTAATGGATAAAGTTCAGGCAGCCGAAGTTACGGCTTATGTAGATGACGCCGTGAACAAGCCGCTTATCGAACACCCTCCCGCAGCCGGAAAAATTGTGGAAGAAAAGAAAGACGAACAGCTGGGTACAACGGAATGGCTGCTGAGCAACGGCGCCCGGGTGCTGATTAAAACTACCGACTTCAAAAACGATGAGGTGCTTTTTTCCGCTACCAGTCCAGGGGGGTATTCCCATGTTGCCGATGCGGATCTTGTAGCGGCTAAAACAGCTGCAAGCGTGGTGGCGGAAGGCGGATTGGGCGCCTTTAGCCGTATCCAACTACAAAAGCTGCTTAGCGGTAAAATAGCCCGGGTACGGCCATATATCAGCCGCTACTCCGAAGGATTCAGCGGAATCGCTTCACCGGATGATCTGGATCTGCTATTTCAACAGGTCTATTTGTATTTTACGGCGCCCCGTAAAGACCCCGATGCTTTCGCTTCTTATAAAAGCAAGATGGAAGGGTTTTATCAAAACAAAAGTTTAAATCCGGAAGCGGCTTTTCGTGATACGCTCGAGGTGGTTATGACCAGCCACCATCCACGCTTTAAGCCGTTCGATCTGGAAATGATCCAGCAAATGAATCTGGACAAATCTTTTTCCATTTTCAAAGATCGTTTTGCCGACGCCGGCGAATTTCTCTTTCTATTTGTCGGTAATGTTACAGCGGAACAACTAAAACCGCTGGCCGAAACCTATCTGGCTTCGCTGCCGGCCACCGGACGCAACGAAAGCTGGGCCAACGATATCTATCCGCTTCCCAAAGGAAAAATCGATAAAAAAGTGGTTAAAGGTGTGGAACCGAAAAGCCTGGTTACCATAAAGTATTTTGGGCCGTTCGAATGGAATCTGAAAAACCGGGCCATTGTCGGGACGATGGCGGATATGCTGCGTATTAAATTGCGCGAACGGTTACGCGAAGACAAAAGCGGCACCTATTTTGTCCGTTCCAACAGCAGTTTCCCGCATTATCCGGAAGAACGGTACGTCATTACCATCTCTTTCGGATGCAGCCCCGATCGTGTGGATGAACTGACCAGGGAAGTTTACAGTCAGATAGACAGCCTGCAGAAATTTGCGAACAGCGAAAAATACCAGAGCTATCTGCAAAAAGTGAGAGAAATAGGGCTGCGCAGTTTTGAAACCAATCAGAAAGAGAATCGCTGGTGGCTGAACCAGTTGGAGTTCTACTATTTCCATCATTTAAATCCGCAGAAAATACTTCAGATTCCGGATCGTTACAAAGCGCGCAATCTACAGGAAATACAGAAAGCCGCAAATACGTATTTTAATGAAGACCGCTATGTGCGGGTGTATCTTGTACCCGAACAGGTTAAAAAGTAGAAGAGGAAAATTTTTCGGTAGAGCGGCGGTAATAGGGTGATGGGCTGTCCGAACAAGACGGCCCATCTTTTTTATGTGATATTTAAACGGTAATGTCTATTCCCATCCGGTCGTCCAGATAGTCCGCCACCATCTCCAGCATTGCGCTTATTTTAAAAGGTTTGGTCAGGTATCTGTACTGATAGCGCAGCATTTCTTCGTCCAATTGGCGTTTTAAACGCTTGATGCCCCAAAAACCGCTTACGTAAATAACCTTTATGGTCGGATCCGTTTTACGGATTTCTTTGATCATATCCAGACCATTTAATTTGGGCATCACTACGTCGGTAAAAATCAAATCCGGATTGAATTTTTGAAAAACCTGCAATCCCTCGTCACCGTCAACGGCAACGCGAACATCATAACCTTCCATTAAAAAGACGTCCCGGAGGGTTTCCTGCAAACCGAACTCGTCCTCCACAATGAGAATACGGGTTTTTTTATGTTGTTTTTTGGGCAGACCTTTACGCAGAATCTGCTCAAATTCGGATTCCCGCACTTGCTTCATAAGCTGGCTTACATGATTAAGCCGCTGCTGCACTTGTTTGGCTTTGTGTGCATTTCTGGGGTTTACATCGGGATGATATACTTTACTCAAGAGATGGTAACTGGATTTGATATAGGATATGGCTGCATCCAGTCCCAATTCCAGATAAATTTCCCGTGTTTTATCCAGAAGGCCTAAATGAATGAGTTCCTTCTCTAAAGTTTCGCCGATTTTCAAAGCTCAATCTCCTGAATTACCTTGCCATTTTATCGGCCAAACCGAAATAATCTAAAGCTTATTCCTTAATAGATACCAGTTCTACGTCAAACACCAGGGTGGCATTCGGCGGTATAACACCGGGTATTCCGGCTTCACCGTAAGCCAAACCGGCGGGAATAAATAAACGGCGCTTTTCACCCAACTTCATGGCAGCTACGCCTTCGTCAAATCCGGGAATCATTTCACCCATACCCACGTGAAAGACAATCGGCTCGTTACGGTCGTAGGAACTGTCAAATTTTTTTCCGCTCATCAAAAAACCCGCGTAATGTACGGAGACTTCCTGACCTTTTTCCGCCTGAGCGCCGTTACCCTCTTCAACGACGATATATTGCAAACCCGATTCGTTGGTAATCACATCTTGTGGAATGGTGATTTCCTGCAAACGGGCGGATTCTTTTTGGGGTGCCTGCTGATTTTGTGCTTTTTCTTCTTTTTGACAGGCTAAAAAGGATATAGTGATGATAATGATCAACAAAAGCTTTTGCATAAGTGGCTCCTTATAAGAATTGAACTACAATTAATTTTACGGGGGTACAAAAAAATTATATCCGTAAATTTCAAAAAATATTGGCATTCTAACGATTTTTTTCTTATTAAGCAATGTTCAAAAATAAAAATAAGAAAAAAGCGTTTAAAAGGCTGCAACTTATAAAAGGAGATTGATTGAATGTTAGATTTTAAAGGAAAAAATGTGATTGTAACCGGAGGCAGCCGCGGCATTGGAGCAGCTACCGTAAAGATGTTTATGCAGCTGGGCGCAAACGTGGCCTATAACTATAATAAAAACTATCGGGCGGCCAGAGAGTTAAGCGAGCAGTGCGAACGATACGAAGGCAAACTCTTTTTTTCCGAATGCGATGTGAGCGACTATCAGGAAGTACTGCAATTCACCAAAAAAGTAATCGATCAGTTCGGGCAGGTGGATATTCTGGTTAATAACGCAGGTATCTGGGAATATGGAAAAATTGAAGAGATGCCGGTTGACGCCTGGCGCAAAACCATGCAAACCAATCTGGACAGTGTTTATTATTTTTGTCATGTTATCGTAAAACACTGGAAAGAACAAAATATATCCGGTATTATTGTCAACATTTCATCAACTGCGGGTCAGCGCGGCGAAGCGTTTCATTCACATTATGCCGCTACAAAGGGCGGTATTATCAGCTTTACGAAATCCCTGGCTGCCGAACTCGGTCCGGACGGTATCCGGGTTAATTGCGTGGCGCCGGGCTGGGTGCGTACCGATATGTCGGCTAAAACTCTGGAAACCGAAGAAGACAACATCGCTGCGCTGATGCCGCTGGGTTTTATACCCGAAGCGGAAGATATTGCCGCGCCGATTATATTTCTTTCCTCTCCTATGGCCAGAGCCATTACGGGAGAAATATTAAATGTAAATGCAGGTAGTGTTTTATGCGGATAAGGAGGAGAGAACCATGACGCGAGAAGAAGCCCATGCTATCTTAACCGAATTTACAAAAAGCGAAAGCTTGCTTAAACACGCCTACGCAGTGGAAGCCGCCATGCGGGCCTATGCTCAAAAATACGGCGAGGATGAGGAACTGTGGGGTGCAGTCGGCCTTTTGCATGATTTCGATTACGAAATGTTCCCGGATGAACATCCCATGAAAGGTTCCGAAATTTTAAAAGAAAAAGGGGTCTCGGAAGAAATCCGTACCGCTATTTTAGGTCATGCCGATTTTTCAGGCGTACCCCGTGAGACGTTGATGGCCAAAGTACTTTATGCCGTTGATGAATTGAGCGGCTTCATAACCGCCGTTACCCTGGTACGACCCACCAAAGCGCTCAGCGACGTTAAAGTAAAATCCGTTAAGAAGAAAATGAAAGATAAAAGTTTTGCCGCCAAAGTGAACCGCGAAGAAATTCGCAGAGGCGCCGAAGAACTGGGCGTGGATTTCGCCGAACATGTGGAATTTGTTATCAAAGCCATGAGCGGCGCAGCGGATAAACTCGGTTTAAATCCTTAAAAATGCAACGCGTGTTCCACCTTCAAACAACGATCCATCACCACCATTAAGCCGGCATCCAGAGCCTTCCGGGCCGCTTCGTGGTTGACCACGCCCTGCTGCATCCATACCACTTTAGCGCCGATTTGTATGGCCTCTTCCACCACCGGCATCACCGTGTCCGGCCGGCGAAATATATCCACAATCTCTACAGGCTCTGGAATAGCCTGCAAATTGGGATAGCATTTTAAACCGAGCACTTCCTCATACCGCGGATTGACGGGATAGATCGTAAAACCGGCCTGCAGGAGATATTCCGATACATAATGGCTGGGCCGGTGGGGTTTATCGGAAATACCAACCACCGCCACACGACGGTACGATTTCAGTATTTCGGGGATGTTACTGTTTATTCGGTTCATTGTCTCCTCTCAATTTGTAAAAAAGAAATGAATATAGCTTTCACACATTCAAATTAAAAAGTTTTGATTGTTAAATTTGGAAACGCTTTTAAAGCATTGTCGGTATCTTCAAATCGATACCCCACCTGCCAGGGTTCATGTGCATCGGAACCGAAGCAGATCGGCAAACCGGCTTCTTTAACTAAGGGCATAAAGGATAAATCGGGGTACACCTGTCCGATCTCCTTCCGCAATCCGGAAGTGTTTAATTCCACCGCCATATTGAACCGGGCGCAGCTTTCCAGTATTTCTTCCACTTCGGATCGGTTTTGTTCCAGCAGGGACTGTTCGGGACGCTTGATCAGGTCCAAATGGCCAAGTACATTGAACAGACCGGTTTCCACGCCGCGCCGCACCGCCTGTAAATAATCCGAGTACACAGCCGTTAAAGAGCAGTCGGGAAAATAAAAACTGAAGGCCCAGTTGTTTTTCGGCCAGCCCTTTACATAATGGACGGACATAATAATGATCTCAAACGCATAACGGGCGAAGGTTTTCTGCAGATAGTCTTCGAAACCATCGTAAAAATCGGCTTCGATACCGCAACGTATTTTAATTTGCGGATACTGCCGGCGTAAATCCTCGATGGATTTTACATATTTTTCAAGATCGCTTTCCGCCATTCGGTGCGCGGCGTCAAACCCATCCGGCAAAGGAATGTGATCGGTAAAGGCGATTTCCGTTAAGCCCTTTTCTATAGCGGTTTCCACGTATTCGAACATCTCACCCTTAGCGTGTTTGCATAATTTGGTATGTATATGATAATCCCTTGTTATGCGTTGCTCAGCCATTCCCTTGTCCGTTCTCTGTTTTTAACGTCAAACTTATCTTCTTCCGCCAGCAGGAGCGACATTAATCGATACAGCTCTGCCAGTTGCGGAGGCTCGTTTTCTTTCAAAAAGGCAAGATGTTTTTGCAATGTTTCCAAATCACCGCGTTGCAACGGACCGGACAAAGCGCTGCCCGGAGGATTCCCGGCGATATTGTTTAATGATTGGCGCATCAAGGGAATCAGCAGTTTTTGGGCCTGTTCCCAGGTGATGCCCTGTTTTTGTAAAAGAGCGCTGCCTGCCGAAAATAAAGCGGGAATGAAATTGGCCGTAATCACAGCGGCCAGATGCAAAGCGGCTTTTTGCTCTTTGCTCAGCGGCAGCACCTCACAACCCAAATGAACGCACAACTTCTTTATAGCCGGGAGCGCTTTCGAGGAACCTTCGAATGTTGTTGTAATGCCTTGCCAGTGCTGTTTTGGCAAGAATGACTGAGTAAACGTTTGCAGTGGATGCCAGGCTGCGACAGGCAGATCTTGTTTCTTAAATTCTTCCAGGCGGGAAGAATCAAACGCTCCGGATGTGTGAACGGCAATTGTTTCCGAATGACTGAATTTTAATGCATTTTGCGCCGCTTCGGTAATGCGGTTATCGGGTACGGCGAGAATGAGCAAATCGGCTTGCAGGTGCGTGGTTTCGCCGGACAGATCGATATAGTCTTCCGCTTTGATATGTGTCGATAGCGGCGAGGATAAAGAGTGCTTACCGGCTAAATATATGTGGTAAGTTCCGTTTTCCTGCAAAGCCCGAAAGAGTGATGTGCCCACCTTGCCCGGACCGATGATGAGAATGTTTTTCTTTCCGGCTTTCATAATATGATCATAGAGTTTTTAGTGAAGACTTCCGCATTAAAATAAAAAAGGAGAGACAGACTCCATCTCTCCTTTTTATTTTGTTACGCCAGTCTTAAAACAAATTCCGTTGCATTCATTTTAAAATTTATCGATGCCCTCATCCACGCCCACATATTTGTCTTTGGGAAAGAAACGCAGGTAAATTATATCGCTTAGTGCAATAGCTTCTTTGGAATACGGGTTGATACCCCGTTCGTAAAATTCATCGTCAATTACCCGTGAGGCTTCTTTCCAGGTGCCCAACTTGTTCAGACTATCGATAAAGGCAACGAACTCCGCTTCGTTTTTCTTAAACAGTTTTTTTATAGCCTTACGCCGCACACGACCTTTAATCATTTCATGCAAATCCTGAAGAGGCGAATCGGAGGAAATCTGCCGGGCCACATGATCCGCCAGATCGTCCGCCACTTTAGCAGAAACATGGACTTCTTCTTCTTCGGGTGCTTCTTCCTCCACGGGAATTTCAACCTCTTCCTCTGCTTCCTCCTCAAATTCTTCTTCGAATTCCTCTTCCGCTTCTTCCACTTCTTCTTCGGCAATGGCGCTTTCCGTCAGTTCAATATCATCCAGGGCCACTTCGGGCTTGCTTTCCTCAATATTTTCGATTTTATCAAAACCGATAATCTGTGTGGGTTCTTTTACTGTTTCTTCAATGCCGGGAATAATGCCGTCGCGTAGCATTTTTTCGATTTCCTCAAAACTCAGTTCTTTTTTATCGGTCTCATCCATAACCCGTTTGATGAGCTGAGTGTATTCATCCAGATTTCGATCTCTAAAAGCGGCATAAAGCATACTTACTTTGAGGGTGTTGACTTCTTTCTCCAGCACCTCACTCAGAAAATCCATAATGGTTTTAACGGTTTTTAGCGTCGTCTCCAGGCGGTTTTCGGCAAAGGCCTTTTCATCAATTTGATTAATCAAATCAACAAACTGATCCTGCGAAATTTCCCGCAGATATTTCAGGTTAAAATAATCCGAAATGGCGTTTTTGTAATATTCATATCGGAAGAAATATTTTAAGGTGTCGTACACTTCCATGGTGGAAATGTGGTTGCTGTCTTTAAACAAAAACTGGGTAAGCGTCCGGTGCGGCTCGATGAGATAATTCATTTCCAGTTTAACCGCCCGTTCCAGCAACTGGTGAAATTTTGACCGGCTGAAAGTGGCGTTCTGTTTGAGACGGTCAAAAATTTGATCGATGAGCATGCGCACTTCGGGCATGTCGTAATCAAAACGTTCGTTACTGGTAAATTTCTCTTCTTCTTCCCTCAACCACAGTTCCACTTCCTGGTCAAAAAAATGTTTGATGGAATCCGGAATATCCAGCGTCATCAGGTAGGCCAGAGGGATGACCGTCATTTTTTCATCGGTAATAACTTTTTGCTCGATGCGTTTTATAAAAAGATCAAGAATCTCTTCTTCCATTCTATGCCCCGTTTAATGATTATAAGTCTCTAAATATAAGTTAAACATAGATTTTGAGCAACTATTATTTGATTACGCCCAGGCATTGAACCCACACTTTACGTGTGCGCGGACCGTCAAATTCACAAAAATAGATTCCCTGCCAGGTTCCCAGTTGAAGCTGCCCGTTATGAACGATGATTTGTTCCGAATTACCCATCAGCGAAGCTTTGATGTGGGCGGCGGAGTTTCCTTCATAATGATGATAGCCGTCTTCGAAAGGAACAATTTTATTTATTTCCATCAACATATCGCGGCGTACATCGGGGTCTGCGTTTTCATTGATGGTTACGGCCGCTGTGGTATGGGGTACAAAGACGGTAACAACGCCGTGCGTAAACTGGCAATCCCGCAGCAATTCCTGCACCTGCGATGTAATATTGATCATTTCCGTACGGTTGCTGGTTTTTACGGTAAATTTGATCACAAGCATCCTCTCAGGTTTTAAGTTTTTTCTTTCGCGCCGCCGGAAACAGAATGTTATTCAGTATTAAACGATAGCCGGGTGAGTTTTTATGCAACTCCAGCTCCGTGGGCGGGTCGCCTACCCGGTGCGTGTAATCTTCGGGATCGTGGCCGCCGTAAAACGTAAAGGTTCCGTCGCCGCGGTTACCGTGAATATACTTAACTTCGTCGGTTCCTTCAATCTTTCCCATAATGATAACCGACGGTTTGATGGTCTCTTCGCGAAACATGGTGGTTTGTCCCATAAATCCCTTTACCACGTTTACATGGTTTTGAGTGAGCATCGTTGGCACGGGATCATATTTGGCCGAGAATTCAAACAAGGTAAAATAATCGGTTTCCGGGTCGCGTACCCGGGGCAGGTTGCTGGGCGGCGTGTCGATATCGGAAAATTCGTACACCGAAGGATCGGTAATCAGATGGAAATTCTGAAAGGCCAGCGTTTTACTGAAATCGAGTTTGGACTGATAATTGGGATCAACCGGATCGCCGTCAAACACGGAAGCGCAAATATCCGTATTTTCGGCGGCCAGAGCAATGTCCAGCGCATCCGTGGCCGAGCACATGGCAAACAAAAATCCGCCTTTTTCCACAAAGGTGCGTATCTCCCGGGTCACGGCGCCTTTTTCTTTACTTACTTTGCTATAACCCAATTCGCGAGCCAGTTTTTCCGCTTCCATCTGCTGCTTGATATACCAGGGCTGGTTGCGGAATGACCCCCAGAACTTGCCGTACTGTCCCGTAAAATCTTCGTGATGCAGATGCAGCCAGTCGTATTTTTCCAACGCGCCACCAAGCACTTCGCGGTCGTAGATATTGTCGTATTCAATTTCGGCATAAGTAAGTGCCAGAGTTACGGCGTCGTCCCAGGGTTGAAAATTGGGCGGGGAATACACGGCAATGGTCGGCGCTTTTTCCAGAAGCACCTTTTCCATATTGTTGTTCTCAATTTCGGCGTAAATCCGGTTTACCTGCACGGAGGTAACCGGCTCGTAGCGCACGCCTCTGAGCTGGCACTCGTTACGGAACAGCTCGCTGTCCGTAAACAGAAACGACCCGCCACGATAGTTGAGCAGCCATTCCACATTGATATTTTTTTTGAGCACCCAGTAGGCGATGCCATAGGCCTTCAGGTGGTCGCTCTGGCTCAGATCCATCGGAATAAGCAGATACTGGGCAAAAGCCGTTTGAGCGATGAACAGAAGTATTGCGATTCGTTTTAAAAGCATAGTCCGTAAAAAGTTATTGGGTTACAAGTTTTTATCTCTGCGTCGGATGGTTCAATTCATATTGATTTTACGACTTAACTCCCGCGCCCGTTCACGGGCTTCTTCGCTGTAGAGGCTGGCCGGATAATGTACAAAAACGGTGCGGTAGTGATCCAGCGCCGCTTTAATGTCCTGTTCTTTTTCTTTAACCCGGGCCAGTAGAAAATGAATTTCATCCTGCTCCTCTTCCGCAAGCCCGGCCCTAAGCAAAGAAGAGAGCACTTTTTCCGCCTCGTCCAGACGGTTCAGGCGCATATACAAACGGGCCGCCCGCAAACCGGCTTTTTGCTGCAGGGTATTTTTTTGCCCGGCCAGTTGGGCAAACAGCGCGGCGGCCCTGGCCGGCTTCTTTTGCCGTTGCAGCAGTTCCGCCCGACTGAATTGAACCAGCGCCAGCGAATCGCCGGCAAACAGTTCCAGAAAAACCACCCGATCCAGCACGTTGTTGGTAAGCGTGTCTTTAGGAGCAAGGCGCATCAATAATTCATTAAACGCTTTTTTCGCACAATCGAAATCGGCCTCATAGTAACAAAGCTCGGCCAGACGATAGCGGGCCGTACGGCTGTGATTTTTATCCTTAATTTTCTTATAGGTTTGCCGGGCGGCGTCCAAATCGTTTTGTTGAATGTAAATTTCCGCTAAAAGCAAACGGATGCGGTCGTTCTCGCTCTGATAGGGTTTGCCGCTATCCCGCAGAATTTTTTTATACAGTGTAATGGCGCCGTTGTAGTCCCGGTAACTCTCCCTGAGTATGCGGGCGTGTAATTCCAGCGCTTTACGGGCAACCGTTCGGCCGGTTTTTCCGTCTTCCAATCCGGTCAGCAGGTCCACGGCTTCCTGTAGATAGGCTCTCGCCTGCTCGTCGGAAACTTTTTTGCTAAGGCGGTACAGATTCCGCGCCAAAAGAACGGACCAATTCTGGCGCTGATACGAGTTGTCGCCGGTCGCTATGAGCAGGCGATAGGCTTTGGCCGCGTATGAAAAAGCGCCGTTAGCCTCCGCTTCCCGGGCAAAACGCTGCAGGTAATTTTGTTTCTCTTTCTTTTTGAGCAGTTTTTCATAAATGGCAAAAGCCCGGTCAAAATTTTTGGCCCGGATGTACATATCGCCCAGCATTTCGTTTAAAGCGTAATCGTCCGGATAGTCATCCAGAAAAGTTTGCAAAGAACGAATAATTTCACGGGTGGCCAAACTGTCCCGCGCCATACTGACTAACTGTGACCGCACATAGGACATCTGTTTGGGATGAAACAGATAATACCGAACAAAGTTATCGGCAGCCTGGCGGTAGCTGAGCTGCGCTTTGTATAATTGGGCGATATCGCGGTACAGCATTTCCTGTTTTTTTATGGAGCGCATGGCCTGTCTGTACACCTCGATGGCCTCATCGTACAACCGGAAGTTGATCATTGCCGAGGCAACGCGACGGTAAACTACAGGATTTTGTTTGTTTTGACGCAATACATCTTTCCACAGCGCAAAAGCTTTTTCTTTTTGATTGTTCCAGTAATACGCGCTGCCTAAATCCACTTTATAATAGATTTGCTGGGGATGACGACGCAGAAATTCTTCCCAAAAGGCAATGAGCTGTTCGAATTGCCCCAGGGCCACATAGCATTTTTTGATTCCGCTGATGGTTTGATAGCTGATATCGCCCTTGCGATAGGATTGCAGATAAAACTGCAAAGCAGCTTCGTAATTGCCGCTGGTTTCCAGCATTTTGGCCAGATTGAGCTGTTGATTCACCGCTGTTTGCGCCGGCGATTCACCCAATGGGAACAGCAGAAAAGCGGAAACTATACTAATATGTAATAAATTGCGGTAATATCGCATCGCACACCATCATCCCTTTGGACGTTAAACGAAAACGGTCGTGTATGATTTCGGCCAAACCCTCATTCAGCAGACGACGGGCCTGTTCTTTGTAGATGGTAATGAAGGGCCGCCGGTATTCCCGCTCAAATCGCTCCAGTTCGATGCCTTCGTAGGTACGCAGGCGCAGAAATACGTCTTCGAATTGACGCACATCCTCGCTTAACCGCTCGCGGAAGGCCACCGGACGCTCTCCCTGCCCAAGCAGATCTATGTACCGCGTAACCGAGCGGACATTGGCCCAGCGTTGATCTTCCCAGTACGAATGGGCCGAGGGGCCAAAACCCAGATAAGGCGCGTGCGTCCAGTATTTATAATTGTGGCGCGAAATCACAGCGGAATTACGGGCAAAATTGGAAACCTCGTAATGATGATAACCCGCGGCGTTTAAAAATGTTTCCGTTTCCAGGAAAAAGACTTTTTCGGCCTCTTCCGTCTGGCGCGACAATTTGCCCTCTTTTAATCGGTTGTAAAAAGGCGTTCCTTCTTCGAAGGTCAGATTATAGGCCGAGATATGTTCCGGCCGCAAAGCGATGGCTTCCTGCAAAGTATACCGCCAATCTTCCACAGTTTGCCCCGGCAGGGCGTAAATTAAGTCGATGCCAATGTTATCAAAACCGGCATGCCGGGCGGCGGAAAAAACCTCGCGGGCTTCTGCTGCGGAATGAATCCGTTCCAGTATCTGCAATTCATCCTTGTGGAAACTCTGCACGCCGATGCTTAAACGGTTAATGCCCAGCTTTTTATAGAATTGCAACGTATCAAAACCGATCGTACCCGGGTTTACTTCAATGGTTATTTCGCAGTCATCGGCAAAAGAGAATCCCCGGCGCAGGTGTTCGAATATACGTTCCAGTTGAGTTTCGCTGAGCAGGGAAGGAGTGCCGCCGCCCAGATAAATGGTATCAAAAGCCGCTTCGGAAACAAAGCGTTTTGCGTACACATCGATTTCCCGGCAGAGGGCTTCCACAAAGGGTTCCTGCTCCGATAAAGCGGTAATGGAATAAAAGTCGCAGTAGCCGCATTTATGCCGGCAAAAGGGAATGTGGATATAGATACCCGGCTTTTGTGAGCGGTTTGTATTCATAAAATATTCACTTGCTTTCTGCCGTTCCCGCCGAATCTACGCGCTACCGTATCACCCAACCGATGCGGCCGAAACGAATCTTTTTGAAAAACTGACTCAACGGCGGATGCGAATCCCAGGAGAAATAGATAATCAAAGCCTGTCCGACAATATTTTCGTGCGGCACAAAACCCCACACCCGGCTATCGGCGCTGTTATCGCGGTTATCGCCCATTACCCAATATTTGTTTTCCGGTATGGTAATCGGGCCGTAGTTATCCCTGCTGCCCAGATTCATAAATGTGGGGAAAATAAACCGCCCCTGATTGCGCTTGTAAATATTGGGATCAACATATTGCATTTTGGGCGGTTTCGGAAAAGGCTTGCCGTCCACAAAAACTTCCTTATCGATGATTTCCACCTTTTGCCCGCCCACGGCAATGCAGCGTTTGATGTAATCGACCATCGGGTCTTTGGGATAGCGGAAAATCACCACATCGTAGGGTTTTACCTCTTTTAAGGCCGGGAACCGAAACCACGGCACATCAAAGCCGATGTTTGTGTAGGGGATGCCAATCCAATCCGGCGTGCGCATACCGTAGTTAAATTTATTGACCAGCAAAAAATCGCCGAT
This sequence comes from Caldithrix abyssi, assembly GCA_011369465.1. Classification (GTDB taxonomy): domain Bacteria; phylum Calditrichota; class Calditrichia; order Calditrichales; family Calditrichaceae; genus DRQG01. The sequence goes on along the minus strand of DRQG01000034.1, from coordinate 78,140 downwards.
AAGCAAAGTTTTTTCCATCGAAGCGGTTGGAATCGTGTATGCCTGCACCAGAAACTGGCGAATAATCAGCGCAGCGATTAAGGCGCCGAACAATCCTTCGGTTAAAAATTTAAATGGTTTTTTCTTTTCTACTTTGGGAGTTTCCAAAATGTCCCTTTCCTGGAATTGGATATAACATAACGCGAGTTTAAAATCATATTCTGCGCAAACAAACAAGCCGATAATTTTTCATTTATCTTGCCCGGTCTGCCCGGAAAAGTCTATTTTTCCTTATCCATCGAAAGCACCGCTAAAAAGGCTTCCTGTGGGATTTCCACGCGGCCCACCTGCTTCATACGCTTTTTGCCCTCTTTTTGTTTCTCCAACAACTTGCGTTTACGGGTGATGTCGCCGCCGTAACATTTGGCCGTTACATTTTTGCGCAACGGTTTTACCGTTTGCCGGGAAATAATTTTACTGCCGATGGCCGCCTGAATGATTACTTCAAACATTTGACGGGGAATCAGTTCTTTTAAATGACGGCACAGACGCTGCCCCATTTCGTAGGCTTTTTCCGTGTGAACGATGGTGGAAAGGGCGTCCAGCGGCTCGCCGTTGATCAGAATATCCAGCTTAACCAGCTTGCTTTCGTGGTATCCTTCGAACTCATAGTCAAACGAAGCGTATCCGCGGGTATGCGATTTCAACTTATCGTAAAAATCAAAAATAACCTCGGCCAGGGGAAACAGAAACTGCATATCGGCACGGCTGGGATCGATATAGCTGGTTGTTTTAAACACGGCCCGTTTTTCCTGGCTGAGTTTCATAATGTTGCCGATGTATTCCGGGGGAGTGATAATTTGCGCGGAAATATAGGGTTCCTCGATAAAATCAATTTTACCGGCGTCCGGTAGCTGGGTGGGATTGTCGATGTCCAGCACATCACCGTTGGTCAGATGAACGCGGTAAACCACATTGGGCACGGTGTTGATGATGGTTAAATCGTACTCCCGCTCCAGGCGTTCTTGTACGATTTCCATGTGCAGAAGCCCCAGAAAACCGCAGCGGAAGCCGAAGCCGAGCGCCTTGGACGTTTCCGGTTCAAAACGCAAAGCGGAATCGTTGAGGGCCAGCTTGTTGAGGGCGTCGCGCAGGTCTTCGAAATCGTCGGAAGAAACCGGATAGAGGCCGGAAAAAACCATCGGCTTCACTTCCTGATAGCCGGGCAGCGGTTCCTCGGCGGGCTTTTTGGCATGGGTTACCGTGTCGCCCACTTTGGTGTCCTGTACGTTTTTGGCTCCGGATATCAGATACCCCACCTCGCCTGCGCGCAGTTCGTTAACCGGTTCCTTGGTCAGTTTCAATATGCCGATTTCATCGCTGTTGTAAGTGCGGCCGGTGCTGAAAAAAAGGATCGGCTCGTTCTTTTTCAGCACACCGTTAAAAACCCGAATATAGGTTACGGCGCCGCGGTAGCTGTCGAACACGGAATCAAAAATGAGGGCTTGCAGTTTGCCGTCGGGATCGCCTTTGGGCGGCGGGATTTCACGAACAATACCCTCCAGCACATCCTCAATGCCGACGCCCGTTTTGGCGCTGACCTGTAAGATTTCTTCCTCAGCGCAGCCGATCAGCTCGATGATCTGATGTTTAACCACGTCCACCTGCGCGCTGGGCAGATCGATCTTGTTGATAACCGGAATAATATGCAGGTCGTTTTCGATGGCCAGATACAAATTGCTGATGGTCTGCGCTTCGATACCCTGCGCGGCGTCCACCACCAGAAGCGCTCCCTCGCAGGCGGCCAGACTGCGTGAAACCTCGTAACTGAAGTCCACGTGTCCGGGCGTATCGATCAGATTGAGAATGTAGTTTTGCTTATCCCGGGCTTTGTATTCCATACGGATAGCATGCGACTTGATGGTAATGCCGCGTTCCCGTTCCAAATCCATATCATCCAGCACCTGTTCCTTCAAATCGCGCTCGGAAACGGTGTGGGTGTATTCCAGCAAGCGGTCGGCCAGGGTGGATTTACCGTGATCGATATGGGCGATGATGCAAAAATTGCGTATATATTCCTGATACATAAACGTTTTCTTTAGTTTAAAATAGAACCAATTAAATTAACCAAAGCATCCGTAAATTGCAACTTTGCAAACCGGCACCAAAAAGGGTCTAAATCTCATCCTTCTTATATAGATAGAAAAAATTACGTAAAACATCGGTGTTTACGAGTTTCCCCCTATTAAGGGGGATTAAGGGGGTGTTTTGCGCAAAACATAAAGACAATCTATTAGACGATTTTACAACCCCCTAACCCCCTTTTTTAAGGGGGGAATTTACGTTTTATACTATTATATATCGTAATATAATTAGCTGCTGATCATTTGGGACAGGTATGGATCTAAATATATAATTTTCAGCTCGTTTTTCTTTTTTCTCACAGCATTAATAGAAATATCCCTAAATTTTAACTATATTCTCTGAACAACCCGCATAAACGAAAATCCTTCTTTAAAATAAATCCGAGGTACGTATGAAATCATCTATTACGAGAATCGTTATTCTTTTAGGGATCATTTTGTTCAGCGTATTTTCCTGCGCCAAAAAAGATACCGGCGAGCAGGGAACCGTATCCATGGAAACCGCCCGATTGGTTAAATCGGTCAGCAGCGGACTAATCAATCCCGATGATGTGATCCGTGTGCGGTTCCAGCAGGCGATGGTTCGTAAAAGTCGGTTTAATCAGGCCTTGAGTAAGCCGGTTTTTTCTTTTACTCCCGCCGTGGACGGACAGGCCTTCTGGCAGGATTCGGTCACGCTGGTCTTCCGGCCCAATCGGCCGCTTGCCTACCGACAAAAATATGAGGGCACGCTGGACCTGCAAACCCTGCTGCCCGATCTGGAGGGCAAAATCGAACCGCTGCATTTTACGGTTATGACGATCGGCCGGGAAATCCGCAACTTGCAGGCGGACTTCCACCTTATGGACGAGCAAAAACCGGAGTGGGTGCGTTTGAAGGGGCGCATCGTCTTCAACACGCCCACCGACGCCGCTTTGGTGGAAGAGGCGGTTCAGGTAAGCCGGGCCGGAAAGAGGCTGAAGCTGGGCTGGCAGGCGGAAAAAGACGGCAAAGAATTCCGCTTCGAATCGCAACAGATCCGGCGGGGGGAAAAAGAACAGAAGTTTGATTTGATGGTGCAAGGCGAACAGCTCGAATTGTCCGCTCCCTATCGGCGCACCCTGGCTTTGCCCGCTATTTCGGCCTTTAAAGTAACGGACGTTGTCGTTGTTTCCGAAAGCCGCCGGCCGCAGATCAAAATTATCTTCTCCGATCAGCTTCAGCCGTATCAGGATCTCACCGGATTTATCCGTATTGAACCGGATATGGATATTAAACTGAATGTGCTGAACGACGCCGTTATGATCCGCGGCAGCTTTGAACACGGCAAGGAATACACGCTGCGCGTTTTGCCCGGTATCCGCAGCCGCTGGGCTATCGCGCTTAAATCGGCCTTTGAGGAAACGGTGCGTTTCGAAGATATGCTGCCGGAAATTCGTTTCGCGGGTGACGGCGTGTATCTGCCGTCGGATAATCAGAAAAAGATTCTTTTCCAGACCGTAAACGTAAAACGCGTCCAACTGCGCGTTATCAAAGTGTTCGATAACAATCTCGGACAGTTTTTGCAGATGGAACGGCTCAACGGCAACCGCGACCGGCGCGAAGGATTTCATTATAACATTAACCGGGTAGGCGTGGAAGTGGCCAAACAAGCCCTGGAAATCGGGCGGGAACGCAACCGCTGGCTGCAGCACGAAATCGACCTGAGCCCTCTGATAGCGCAGGATCAGCATGGATTGTATTTGCTGGAGCTGAGTTTCAAAAAAGAAGATATGCTGTACGACACCTCGGATAAAAACCTGCGTTACAGCCGCCGTTCCGACGACTGGTATTACAACGATCCGGCCTCTTACGGTTATATTTACGCCCACGGCCGTTTGTACAAACCGCTCATTCTCAGCGATTTGGGCATAACCTATAAATCCGGCGGAAAACAGCATATCGTATATGTGAATAATCTGCTGACCACCGAGCCCGTCGCCGGTGCCCGGGTGGAACTGCGCACCTATCAGAACCAGCTTATTGACGCCCAAACCACCGATGCGCAGGGCATAGCCCGCTTTGAGGGAGTGGATGACAAAGTGTTTTATGTTACGGCGGAAAAAGACGGGCAGCGCAGCGTGGTCAAGCCGATCAATATGGCCTGGAATTTATCCACCTTCGATACGGACGGTATGGAGGCCAATCAGGATGGTCTGCGGGCTTTCATCTACACCGAGCGCGGGGTGTACCGGCCCGGCGATCCGGTTCACATTTCGGTCATTGTGCGCAATGAGCAGGGTGGTTTTCCCGATAACCACCCGGTTACGGCCGTTATTAAAAATCCGCGTAATCAGGAAGTGTACCGCAGGGTGAACCGGCAGGCCAGAGACGGCTTTTATACCTTTTTATATCAGGGCGAAACGCAGGACCCTACCGGCGTGTACCGGGTGGAGATCAAAGCCGGCGGGCAAACCTTCAGCCATCAACTGCGCATCGAAACGGTAGTGGCGGAGCGCCTCAAAATAAATATCAATCCGAATCCGGAAACACTGCAGGCCGGAGATCGTCGCTTAAAAATAGGGTTGGAAGCCGCTTATTTGTTCGGCGCTCCGGCCGCGGGTTTGCAGGCGGAACTTACCCTGTATGTAGGCCCGGCCCCGGCGCTGTTTGCCAAATTCAAGGGCTATACTTTTGGCAGTCAGACCACGGCTTTTTCCGCCACGGAGTACAGCCTGCTTTATGGTAAGCTGGATGTGCAGGGTAAGGCGGATATCAACTGGGACGTCCCAAAATTCAGCAACGCTCCCGGTCCGCTCAGGGGTATTTTAACGGCGCGCGTCTGGGAAAAAGGCGGGCGCAGCAGCAAGCAGCACAGACAGATCCTCATCCACCCCTATTCGTTTTACGTGGGTCTGCAACAGCCGAATTTTCCCTACCGTTATGCGCAAACGGGGCAGGAAATCAATCTGCCGGTCATTGTGGTCAATCCGGAAGGTCAGCCCGCGCCGGGACGCAGCCTGACCTATCGCATCTATCGCAGCCGCAGCCACTGGTGGTGGGAGTACGATTCACGACAGCAGTACCGTCTGCGCTTCAAATCGGCCCGCAGTACCGAATTGATCAAAAAAGGAACGCTCGTTTCGGGCAGTACGCCGGTTATGCTTTCTTTTACGCCCGATGAACGCGGTGAGTATCTGGTGGAAGTGCAGGATAACGGCGACAAAGGACACACGGCTTCCCTGTTTATCAGCGCTTATCCATGGGGCGAAGGCCCCACCGGCGGCGATGAAGCCGGACTGCTGGCCCTGCGTACGGACCGCAAAAAATACCGTCTCGGCGAAACGGCGCGCATTACCTTTCCCGCCCCGGCCGGATCGCGGGTACTGTTTACCCTGGAAAAGGGCAACCGCGTGCTGGAGTCGCGCTGGCTAACCTCTCCGGCTGAGGGCAGCGAGATGGAAATTACCGTTCCACTTAAAAAAGAGATGCTGCCCAACGTGTACGCCTCGGTTTCGGTTTTGCAGCCCCATGCCCAAACGCGCAACGACCGGCCCATACGGATGTACGGTGTGACGCCCATTCTTGTGGAAGACCCGACTACGCGACAGGAACTGATCATCGGGGTGGAAGAGGTGCTGCGGCCCGAACAGCCGTTTAGGGTGGATGTACAAACCGCCGACGGCCGACCGGCACAGTTAACCGTAGCTGTAGTGGATGAAGGGTTGCTCAGCCTGACCGGATTCAAAACGCCCGATCCCTGGCGTTATTTTTACGGCAAACAGCGGCTGGGTGTGGGCACGGATGATTTGTACGCGCTGGTGATCGGCGCCAATAAGGGCGATATTTTCCGCACCTTTTCCATCGGCGGCGGAATGATGATGGAGGAATTAGCCGTTAGCCCCAAGCGGCCCGAACAGCCGGAAGCGCAGCGTTTTAAACCGGTTTGTCTGTTTGAAGGCCCGGTGGCCACCGACGCCAACGGGCATGCCGTCTTCAGCTTTGATATGCCCAACTATGTGGGCGCCGTACGGGTGATGGCTGTGTCTGCCAACGGAAGCCGATACGGCCGCGCCGAAAAAACGGCAGCGGTCAAAACACCGTTGATGGTTTTGCCCACCCTGCCGCGGGTTATCGGCCCGCAGGATGAATTCGTTTTGCCGGTTAGCGTATTTGCCATGGAGGACGGATTGGGTGAGGTTCAGATTAATCTGCGTGTGCAGGGGCCGCTGCGGATTGTTGACGGCGCGCAGCAAACCCTTCGTTTTGACAAAAGCGGCCGAAAAGAAGTGCGTTTCCGCGTACAGGCCGGTAAAGCGGTGGGTGTGGGTAAAGTGGACATCGAAGCGCTGACATCGGAGCATCGCGCCCGTTATCATACGGAACTATCCGTCCGGGCCTCGTCCCCGCCCGTAAGCAAAACGGAAAGCCGGGCACTGGCGCCGGGTGAGCAGGTGCGTTTCACAATTCCCGCCGACGGCATTGCCGGGACAAACCAGGCCGTACTGTCGGTTCAACGACGGCCCAATTTCCAGTTTTCACGGCGTATTTTATGGCTCATCCGCTATCCCTACGGATGTATCGAACAAACCGTGTCCTCGGCTTTCCCCCAGCTTTTTCTGCAAAAATTCATTCCCAAATCGCGGGCGGCCAAACGCGATATCGATAAAAATATCAACGAAACCATAGCCCGTCTGCAAAAATTTGCCTTGCCGCAGGGCGGTTTTGCCTACTGGCCCGGCATGCACGTCGTTTCCGAATGGGGAACCTTGTACGCCGGACATTTCCTCGTCGAGGCCCAAAAACTGGGTTACAACGTACCGCAGGAGCTAATGAAGCGCTGGCTGACCTACGTGGAAAAACGCAGCCGGGAAACCGAGGAAAACCGGATGATGCGTGTGTACCGTATGTATGTGGCCGCTTTGGCCGGAAGCGCTCCCATCGGCGCGATGAACGTGTTAAAAGAAAATGAATTTGAGAAGTTAAACGACGTGGAACGCTGGCTGCTGGCGGCCGCTTACAAACTGGCCGGTGTGGATGACGTGGCCGAACGCATTGCCGGGACAAGCGGGCAAACCGTCAAAGAATATCAGGAATTTGCCGGAACATACGGTTCAACCCTGCGCGACAAAGCGATGATCCTGGAGCAAATGGTTTTGTTCAAGCAATGGAACAAAGCCCGTGATCTGGCCGACGAGCTGGCCACCGCTTTGGGCACCAAAACCTGGTATTCCACCCAAACCACCGGTTACGCCCTGTTGGCGCTGGGTAAATATCTGCAGGCGACCGAAGGCGAAAGCAAAACGGAAAAAGTTATCAGCGGCCGGGTTATTTTGCCCGACGGTAAGGAAGTGCCGTTTAAAACCGGCGAAATTTCCTATCAGTTGGAAATAAAAGAAGGCTTCGGCGGCGAGGTGCGGATTGAGCTGGATGAAAGCTCCAATGTGGAACGCGCTTTTGTCGATCTGGAGTGGTCGGGTGTGCCGGCGCGGTCTTCGGGTAAATCTGAAAGCCACAACCTGAGCCTCAAAGTGGATTGGCTGGACGAAGACGGCAACACGATCGATCCCCGTTCTATTAAACAGGGCCAAACATTCTGGGGGCATTTTCGCGTTCAAAAACCGGCCAATTACAGAGCACGGATAGAAGAACTGGCGCTGGTACAAATTCTTCCCGCCGGCTGGGAAATCGAAAACACCAGGCTGAGCGGCCAGACCCTGCCCCGCTGGATGCGCGCCTGGCGCACCGGACGCGAGGAATATGTGGATATTCGCGACGACCGCATTATGTGGTTTTTTGATCTGAACACTTATGAGAAGCGGAAAGATTTTGTAGTCAAACTGAACGCGGTTACGGCAGGGCGTTACCAGCTGCCGGCCACCGCGGTGGAAGCCATGTACAACAACAGCTACCGCGCCAGCGTTCAGGGTATGATCGTGGATGTAACGGAGAGATAAAAATGGCCAGGCCTCATAATAAATCGGAATTTTGCCTGAACTGCAACGCCCGCATCGGGGACGCCAACTACTGTCCCCGGTGCGGGCAGTTGAACACGGATAAACAGGTGCCGGTAAAACAGTTTGTGCACGACGCCGTCGGGGATTATCTGACCTTCGATTCCCGCTTTTTCCGCAGTTTCGTGCCGCTGCTTTTCAAACCGGGGTATCTGACCAACGAATATATCACCGGACGGCGGGTAAGTTACATCTTTCCCTTTCGGCTCTACCTGTTCATCTCTTTTCTCTTTTTCTTCACCCTGGCAATCAAAAGTCAGATGGAGACCATACAGGTCGTCAATCCCTATACGAATACGGAAGAACAACTGAATAAACTGGACGACCTGGTACGTACGACCCTTCCGGATTTGAGCCGGACAGAGCGTGAAACATTAAAAGCCGAACTGGACAGCGCGTTCCTTCTGCGAGGCAAGCCCAAAGATCATTATATAAATATTGACGGCGATAAGTCGAGTCATTCCACGCTGGAAAAAATACTGGATAACAAAATTAAAAAACTGGCCAGCGAAGGCAAAACCGGTCCTAAAATGTTTTTGAAATCAATGATCGACCAGATTCCCAAAATCATGTTCTTTCTGCTTCCGCTCTTTGCCCTGCTGTTAAAATTGTTTTATATCCGGCATAAGATTCTGTATATCAATCACTTTGTTTTTGCCTTGCATATCCATGCTGTATTTTTTCTGTATCTGTTGATACCGGTTTTTATTCCGGATAACACGGTTTTTTTTGTTGTTATCATCCTGTTGATGGTCTATCAATTGCTGGCTTTCCGGAGGGTGTACAGGCAGTCCTATGTAAAGACCATCGTTAAGCTGAATCTGATCTGGATGGTCTATTTTTTCCTGATCATTTTTGCTATTTTGCTGTCCGGTCTGTTGGCATTGGCGAGTATTTAGGGGAGATATCAGGAACAGGCAGGCGGGGAAATATTGTTCTTCTAAAAAGGAGCTTATGTTGTTAAATACCGGATTTTTAACCTTTTTTTGGGTTTTTAAAGATCAGACCAGTAGTTTCCGTTTAAAAATGAGACTTATACCATAAATTCTGTTATAGCAAAGAAAGTTGGATTCTGATTAGAATACAACTTCATTTTAGGCCAAATTACTAACCCACCCCTTGCCTTCGGCTAATCCCCTCCCTAATCGCATTAGGGAGGGGAAGCCCCGACTTGTCGGGGCTGGGGAGGGTCAACAGTTTTTTAAAGTGTTCCGAATCTAAGTTATGGTATCTATCCATAGTTTAACCAGACACTATAAAGATCGAACCATTATTTATTAGATAATCCGTAAATGAACAAAAAATTAAAAATACTTTTCAGCGCTGCTCTTGCTGTAATCTTTATGTTTATCATCATACCTCTTCCTGATCCGTTGTTCGAACAGGATTACAGCGCGGTGGTGCTCGATCGCCGCGGGGAAATACTGCGGATTTTCCTCAATAAAAAGCAAATGTGGCAGCTTCCGCCCGATTCTTCCCATTCGATTCCCCGGAAGCTTAAGCAGGCCGTACTGTTTTTTGAAGACCGTTATTTTTATTCTCATCCGGGCGTCAATCCGGTGTCTTTGCTGCGGGCCTTAAAACAAAATATCGCCGGCGGTAAAGTCGTTTCCGGCGCCAGCACCATTACTATGCAAACCGCCCGTCTGATGCAGCCCAAGGCCCGAACCTACGCCAATAAACTGCTGGAAATCCTGCAGGCTTTAAAAATGGAGCTGCGCTATTCCAAAGATGAAATTTTGGAGCTCTATTTAAACCACGCGCCTTACGGCGGCAATATTGTGGGTTACCGGGCTGCGTCGCTGCGTTATTTTCGTAAAATGCCGGAAGCGCTTTCCTGGGCCGAGGCGGCTACGCTGGCCGTGCTTCCCAACGCTCCGGGTCTTATCGCCCCCTCAACCGATCCGGACAGGTTGAAACAAAAGCGCGACCGTCTGCTGCAGCGGTTGCGGGAGGCGGGACTACTCAGCGAAGAAAGCTGCCGTCTGGCTGTTTTGGAACCCGTACCGCGCAGAGGGTATTCAACAGGGCTGCTGGCGCCGCATCTGACACGCAGGCTGCATCTTCAATACCCGGAGCAGGCCGTTATACGGACGACCATTGACGCGGAACTGCAAAGAACGGCAGAGCAAATGGTTGGGGAATACAGCCGGCAGTTGCAGTCGCTCGGCATACGCCACGCCGCGGTTTTAATCGTGGAAAACAACGGCGGCAAAGTGCGTGCTTATGTGGGCTCGCCAGATTTTTTTGATAGGAAACACGCCGGGCAGGTGGACGGCGTACGCGCCCCGCGCTCTTCGGGATCCATCTTAAAACCATTTTTATATGCCCTGGCCTTGGACGAAGGGCTTATCCTTCCCAAAACCCAGATACGCGACGTGCCCAGCTATTTCGGCGCTTTTTCTCCTTCCAATGCCGACCGTAAATACCGCGGCGTAATTTCGGCCCGTGATGCGCTTATTTATTCGCTTAATGTGCCGGCGGTTCGCCTGCTTAATGCCTACGGATTGCAGCCGTTTTATTATTTTTTAGAAGAAGCCGGCATACATACCCTGTTCCGTAAAGCGGACGGTTACGGGCTGCCGTTGATCATCGGCGGGGCGGAGGTAACATTATGGGATATGGCAACGATGTACCGCGGTTTGGCCGCAGGAGGCCGTTTTGTGCCGATTACGGTGTTAAAAGATGTACAGACCGCCACAGCGCCGCCGCGCCGTTTAATCTCGCCGGGAGCGGCTTATCTGACGCTCAATATTTTAAACGAAGTAAAACGTCCGGGCAGCGAATATTATTGGCGACAGTACAACGACGGCTGGCCGTTGAGCTGGAAGACGGGCACCAGTTACGGCCAACGCGACGCTTGGGCTGTGGGCGTATCGCCGCAGTGGACGGTGGCGGTTTGGGCGGGCAATTTTAGCGGCCAGGGCAACGCCAATCTGAGCGGCAGCGCCACCGCCGGCCCGCTGTTGTTCGATTTGTTCCGTATCTTGCCTAAAAATCCGGCTAAAGCCTCTTTTGCCAAACCGCAGGAGGGTCTGAAACGTATTGAAATTTGCGCGCAAACCGGCTTCAAGGCCGGACCGGATTGTCCGGATAAAATGTGGGCGGAAGCGCCCCTGCATCAAAAACCGTTAAAACTTTGTCCCTATCATAAACGAATCTTTGTAAGCAACAACGAGGAGGAACAGGTTTGCTCGCTTTGCTGGGATGAAAGCAGGCACCATTCGGTTGTACGTCTGGTATATCCGCCGGATGTGAATCAGTATATACGGCAGAACGGCGGAATTGTGGATGTTGTGCCTCCGCATCACGCTTCCTGTCCGGCTCTGGCCGACGCCGCGCCGCTTAAAATTGTCTATCCGCAAAAAAACGCCGCCTTGTGGATTCCTCGCGATTTTAACGGGCGGCTGCAGCAGGTCGCTTTGCGCGCAGCTCATCAGCAGCGCGATCAACGCGTTTTCTGGTATCTGGACAATCGTTATCTGGGCAGCAGCCGGGAAAAACACACGCTGGCCGTTACCCTCGCTAAAGGCTGGCATAAGCTGAAGATTATCGACGAAAGCGGTTACAGCGATCAGGTGCGCTTCTATGCCAATTTGCGGTAAGCGCAATTAAAAGTATTCGCGTTTCGGGATCAATTTTTCTTTTCTTTCGTAATTAAATATCTTTATCTTGAATAAAAGATTGAATCAGTTGATAAGGAGCGATCGGATATGCAACGCATTCTGTGGGTGGATGATGAAATTGAAATGCTTGAGGCGCATATTATTTTTCTGAAAGAAAAAGGCTACCAGGTAGATACCGTGACCAATGGTAATGATGCCGTCTATCAGGTAGGCAATAATGAGTATGATATTGTTTTGCTGGATGAAACCATGCCCGGTAAAGACGGCCTGACAACGTTGAACGAAATAAAAGATCTGAAACCGCAGTTACCGGTGATTATGATTACCAAAAACGAAGAAGAAAGCCTGATGGAAGAGGCCATAGGTAAACGGATAGATGACTATTTAACCAAGCCGGTAAATCCCAGCCAGATTCTTATGGCCTGCAAAAAACTGCTCGACCGTAAAGAAATCATAACGGAAAAACGCAGCGAACAGTACGCCCGCGAACTGGCGCAGTTGTCGCTCTCTCTCTCGGATAATTTGGACAGAGATGAATGGATTCATCTGGCATTAAAAATGGCCCGCATGGATATGGACCTGGATAATACGCATGAGCAGGATTATCGACAGATTTTATATGATCAGCGTAGAGAGATCAATGTAGAATTCGGTAAATACATAGAACGGAATTATCCTCACTGGGTAAAGGAGCCCAATCCGCAGAATCGTCCGACCCTTTCCGTGGATATTGTCTCAAAATATATCGTTCCTAAGTTAAAGCAAAAAGAAAAGGTTGTATTTATCGTAATAGATTGTTTGCGCATGGATCAGTGGTTTACACTGGAACCGTTTTTTTACGATTGGTTCCGCGTGGATAAGGAGTATTATTATTCCATCCTGCCCACGGCGACGCCGTTCTCCCGTAACGCTTTGTTCAGCGGTTTATACCCGGTGGAAATCGAAAAAATGTATCCCGATTTATGGACAATGGAAGAAGACGGCGAAGGGTTGAATCGCTATGAAAAGGAATTGCTGGATTTACAATTGCGCCGCAGCAGTCTCGATTTGGGAAATGACCTTAAATATGTGAAGATAATGAACCGGAATGATATGCGCAATCTGGAAAAAAATATGAACAATTATCTGGACGGTCAAATGCTGGCCATCGTCATCAATTTTGTCGATATTCTGGCGCATAGCCGGTCCGATTTACCCATACTAAAGGAAATTGTTCCCGACGAAGCGGCCTTCCGGTCTTTAACCCGTTCCTGGTTTGCTCATTCGCCCATTACGGAGGTCTTACGCCAGATTGCCAAATCGGGAGCCAGCACTTTTATCACCTCCGATCATGGCAGCGTAAGGGGGCTGCGCGGTACCAAGGTCATCGGCGATCGCGAAACTTCCACCAATTTACGGTACAAATACGGACGCAGCCTCAAAGCGGATGCGAAGAACGCCATCTTCATCAAAAATCCCGGGGAATGGAATTTACCCATGCGCGGTATCAACACCACCTATCTGATTGCCAAGGAAGATTATTATTTTGTGTACCCCACCAATTACAATAAATACTTAAACTATTACAGGGATAGTTTTCAACACGGCGGGGTTTCTCTGGAGGAAATGATTTTACCAATCGTCAAGCTGGAAAGTAAAATCGGATAGCTTAAGGTTTTACTTTTACTTTTTTTAGCGCCTCAACCAATTCCGGAACTTTGATCGGTTTACTGATGTAGTCGTGCATTCCTGCAGCCAGGCATTTTTCCCTGTCGCCTTGCATGGCATGAGCGGTCATGGCAATAATATGCGGCGGGGTCTCGTTCTCATAATGTTTAAGAATGTGCTTTGTCGCTTCAAAACCGTCCATTTCCGGCATTTGAACATCCATTAGTATCACATCGTATCGGGCGCGGTTCACTGCTTCCACAGCCTCTCTGCCGTTACTGACGATATCGGCACGGTACCCCATCTTTTGCAGCATACGATCCGCTACTTTCTGATTGATGATGTTATCTTCCGCCAACAATATTCGCAGAGGATTTTGTTCGCTTATCTTATTTGTAAGCAAGAGTTCTCTGGAACGGAACCGGTCTTCTGATTTTCTTCTTTCCAGAGTACTTATCAATACACGGTACAAGGAGGCTTTTTTAACCGGTTTAACCAGATAAGCCTGAAAAAAATTGGATATGGCGTCTTTGTCTTCTCTACGCTTACCTAAAGAGGTGAGCATAATAAGGGGCAGTTTTTCTGCGGGAAATTGTTTGCGAATTTTCGAGGCCAGCATAATCCCGTCCATCTCCGGCATCTGCAGATCCAGAAGCCCTATATCAAAAGAACTATCCTTATCCAGCAATTCCAGGGCTTCTTTGCCCGAAGCCGCCAAAACAGGTTTCATAAACCAGCTTTGCGTTTGCAGCTCCAGCACTTTTCGATTGGTAGCATTGTCATCCACAATGAGCACTTTTTTCCCTTTCAGAAGGGGAAGCGGATTGGTGAGGTATTCTTTCTCCGGCAAAGTTGTCGGTTCAGCCACTATCGTAAAATGGAAAGTGGAGCCCTTGCCCAATTCGCTTTCCACCCACATGGTGCCGCCCATCATTTCCGAAAGGCGCTTGCTGATGGCAAGGCCCAGGCCGGTGCCGCCATATTTGCGTGTGGTGGAAGCATCCACCTGGCTGAATGATTTAAACAGTTTATTCAAGCGGTCTTCGGGGATTCCAATTCCGGTATCTTTCACAGCCATGTGGATTTTGTATTGGCCGGTAGTGAGTTTCTCGCTTTCGGCGGAAAGTACAATTTCACCTTTTTCGGTAAACTTGATAGCGTTCCCTACCAGGTTAACGATAATCTGGCGTAGGCGTGTTACATCTCCCATGATAGCCTCAGGTACCTGTGGATCGAGCACATAGGCCAGTTCCAACCCCTTCTCGGACGATTTGGAGGCCATTAATTCAAAAGCGTCCTCCACACATTCGCGCAAAGAGAAGGGCTGAATTTCCAAATCCATCTTACCCGATTCGATCTTGGAAAAATCCAGAATATCGTTAATAATAGTGAGTAAGGCCTCGCCGCTGGTGCGGATGGTTTCAACAAATTCGCGCTGTTCCGCGGTCAGTTCTGTTTCCAGAAGTAAACCGGTCATACCAATTACACCGTTCATAGGCGTGCGTATTTCGTGGCTCATGTTGGCTAAGAATTCCGATTTGGCAGCATTAGCCATTTGTGCCTGTAAGGCCATTTCGTTGGCTTTGAGTGTAGCCTGTTCAAGGTGAATGTTGGCAATTTCCGCTTCTTCTTTAGCGATCCGAAGCGCTTCTTCGGCTTTTTTTCTGTCAGTGATATCTTCGAAACTTTCGACACCGCCTATCACTTCACCGCTGGGGTCATAGAGAAGATCTGCATTTTTGGAAACAATGAGTACATTACCGTCTTTAGTTTTTATTTTGCACTCTTTGACGAAAACGGGTTTCTGAATGCTTTCATCGTATATGCCACAATTATCGCCGCAGGGTTCTAAAGTAAAAATCTCACAGGGTTTACCCAATAATTCTTCCTGACTGTAACCGAGAATCTCGCAAGTCTTCTTGTTTACAGCGGTTATTTTTCGTTCGACATCCACAGTAAAAATGGCGCTGGGTACTACATCAAACAGTTTTTGGGCATGTTCATTTGCCTCAATCAATTTTAACTCGGCCTTCTTTGCTTTAGTAATATCTTCAATACTGCCTTCGTAATATAGCGGTTGGCCGTGCTTGTCCTTTATCAATGTGGCATTTTCCCGGATTATGATCTCTGTTCCGTCTTTACAAATCCAGGTAGATATAAAATTTTCTACTTTGCCATATTTTTCGATCTGCTCGCGAAAAAGTTTGCGGCGCTTTTTTTCTTTATAACCATGAGAAGCCCGATCAATCTGAGAAAAATCTTCCACCGAGTCGTATTTCATCAACCGGAGCAGAGCAGGATTTGCTGCGGTCACTTTTCCATCCGGAGTGGAACGATAAAGTCCGATAGGTACATTCTCAAAAAGGCTGCGGAACGAATTTTCACTCTCTCTTAAGCGCTCCTCGGCCTCGACTTGCTGAGTTATATCTTCTTTGGTGGCCAGATAATGGGTTATTCGTCCGACTTCATCTTTTATAGAACCGATGATCGCTTCTTCCCAATAGAGCTCCCCGTTTTTTTTGCGATTATGCAAACGTCCCCGCCACGTTTTGCCCTTGGTTATTGTCTTCCATAATTCTGTATAATGTTGCCTGGGCATGGTTCCCGCTTTTAGAATCCGCGGATTCTTTCCTTTAACCTCCCGGAACGAATAACCGGTGGTTTTGACAAAACGGGGATTAACATATTCGATGTTACCTTCTAAATCGGTGATAACTACAGAAATAGGACTTTGATCTGTGGCTTGTGATAATCTGCGTATCAGCTTTTCGTTTTCTCTTTGATTTGTTATATCCAAACCCGAGCTGAGGGTGCCGATAATATGTCCTTCATCGTCATATAGAATCGTATTATTCCAGGCGATCCAGCGCTCGCTGCCGTCCTTACATAAAACAGGATTCTCATAGTAATCGGATGTTTTAGTTTCTCCGGACATCAACCTCGTAAAAACTTGTTTCATCGTCTCACGAGTTTCAGACGGCAGGCATGTATCGAACCAGTTCCGGCCAATCAGTTCGTCAATTTTGTAACCAAGTATGGAAGAACTGTATTCGTTCAGGTATGAAATATTTCCTTCTTTGTCCAAAGTGATAAAAATAACACTGGCTAAATCCAGAAAAGATTTCAATTTTTTTAAATGCTGATCTTCAATACCAGTCAATATTAAATTGGAGGTGAAAATTGAATTGTTCATATCGATTACCGGATAGATGCTGAATTGTTAGTCTTATTTGTTTCCCGACCGGACGTACGATTAAAAGGAAAAGGATTTTCCAAAATAACTCAATTTTTAGAATTTATTTTTCGTCTTTTTTTTACTATCCTTTAATATGCATTCCAAATGTGGATAATATTATGATGAATGTATGAAAAGTCATCTATGGGGGATAAAAAACGGCCTGCATAGCAGGCCGTTAAACAGGATTATTGAAACAGTTTGTCCGGAATTTTTCCGGTTACAATGGGCGCAATGAGCTCCCGGCCTTCCACTTTAAGTACCAGTAATGCAAAAGCTTTCATCAGTTCTTCCGCCGTGAAGTTGCAGTGTCCGTACCGCATAACCGGAAAATGGGTAAGAAATCCCTTAGGCAGGCCGCCGTCGTTAAATTTCTTCCGGTAGAGCGGTTCATGCCAGTAGGGTACAATGGGATCCAGAGCGGTGTGCATGGTTACCATCGGTCCGTTGGGTATGCCGGAGGTTTCAAATTTTTCATTCAGGGTTTGCAGCGCCTGAGGGTCAGCGGAGTAGCGCGGGATATTTTTGTTTAAAGCGGCGTCGTTTAACGAACCCCGGTAATAGCGGCTGCTGTTATCAAATGCCAGGCCGCCCAATCGTTCAATGGCGTCGTTTGTGGCAAAAACATTGTACCACAGAACGGCTAAGGTAGTGTAGGCTACGCTTTCGATATCGTTCGGATCAACCGGCGCCCGGGTTACGCTGATCACCTGGGCTAAGCTTACGGGGTCATTGGTTATGGCTTCAAGAATGGCCGGCATATACACGCTATCCCAGTTATCCATAACTTCCTGCGGGATGCCGGCCGGAGAGCCCGGCAAAATACCGGGGAAAAAATAATCAAACACCAGTTTAAAATCCCCAAAGTAATTCAATTGCTTGGCAAAGCTGCCGATCGGACCGCATAGAGCCAGCCCGCCATCGTACAGTTTCTTGGTTTCCAGGCTTTTTACCGTAACCAAACCGCCTTCCGAACCGCCAATCAGATAAATGTGCTTTACATGCGGGTAATACGATTTAAAGATAAAAACCAGATTAACCAGGTCGATTACCGCTTCGGGTACAACAAGCCCGTTGTCCCGATAGCTGGAGATGGCCGAGGCGTATCCCATTTCGCCAAAAACTTCTTCCATGGTGCGGCCGTCGTCCAGCTCGGTATCGGGAAGTTCAACGGGTTTATAGGGGGCTACGTAGCCGTGAGCAAAAACAACCAAATCACCGTTCCATTCATCCGGCATACAAATACGGTACAAAGCGCCGTTTTCGTCCGTACCTTCTATGCAGGTCAATCCGTTTTCGGATAGGGTTAAAGCTTGCGATTGGACGGATGGAGATAAATTTGTTTCGGTGGGCGCCTGGACTTCCTGTTGACAGGAAACGGTGAAGAATGCAGCCAGAATAATCAGAATTACTCCGGATTTAATCGTTAATGCATATTTGGTCTTCATAATATGCTCCTGTTCGTTAGATTGGATATTGGTTTTAAACGATTGGTGAGGAATAATATAAGATAGCAAAACAAAAATCTAAAAAGGTTGGATAAATCACAATCCGGCAATTTTTTTTATGTTTCATTGTTGGCTGCCCAAACGACCCGCGCTTGTATTCAGACCCTTTTTCCCTTAACTTTGCTCACTTTTGATAACTAAAGGATACAAAACGGCTGCCTGAAAGTTTGATGAAATGAAACAGATAATGACCTATACTTCCTGCGCTCCACAGGACACGGAAAAATTTGCAGGCGAGCTGGCCGGTCTTTTAAAAGCCGGAGATGTGGTTTTGCTTTATGGCGATTTGGGCAGCGGTAAAACGTTCCTTGTAAAAGCCGTATGTAAACACTGGCAATGTCCGGACGAGCCGTCCAGCCCAACGTTTACAATTATCAACCATTATCGGGGGCCGCTGCCGGTAAACCATTTTGATTTTTATCGGCTAAACAGCGTTGAGGAACTGGATCAACTGGGTTGGGAGGAATGGATAAACGAAACCTCGGTTACCTTTATCGAATGGCCGCAATTAATTGAAAATCAGTTGGATAGCTATTATAAAATCTCAATAGAAATGAAAGACAACTGCCGCCATTTTATCCTTTCTAAGAGCGGAAAAAACGAATGATTCTGGGAATAGAGACATCGGCAAAATTATGCAGTATTGCTTTCGGGTACGAAAGCCATACCGTGCTGGAATACAATTTGGAAGTTCCCATGCAGCATGCCGTATTGCTCGGGCAATTTGTAGAGCTGGGAGTAAGGTTTATTCAGACCTCTCCCGACATCCCGGAGGCGGATAAGAATGCGATCGATTTGGCGGTAGTGGCGATAGGGCCGGGTTCCTTTACCGGTTTGCGCATCGGGCTCAGTTACGCTCAGGGATTTTGTTTTGGTCGTAAGATTCCCATTGTGGGGATTTCAAATCATCAGCTATTGGCTTGGCGCGGACCGGCAGGGGTAAACACGGTATACACAATAATTGACGCCCGGCGCGAAGAGGTTTATTTGGCGCGTCTGGATATAACGAAAGAAGGATATCCCCAACTATCCGAACACGCCCTGGTTCCGAAGGAGAGCCTGCCGGATAAACTGCCCGAGGGTTCCGTTCTTATCCGGAATGAACAGGTTGTACTGGCGGATGAAACAGTCAAAAAGATACAAAGCGAAAAACAATGCGTACTGTTACGCGTCCGCGGCACGGCGGCGGATTTGCTGAAGCTGGGAAATCTGAAACGTCAGGTTGAAGGGCCGGACGACCTGTCGAAACTGGAGCCATTGTACATTCGACCTTTTGCCGGCGTGCTCTGATCGCCTAAAGGTACGCGGGGCCTTTGAAGAGAACGTATTTTCCGGAGAGTTATGACTCTGAAAATCCGTCGTATGCGGGAAGACGATGTGGAAACGGTCGCTCATTTGGAGCGGGAGATCTTTCCCGATCCCTGGTCGGCGGACAGTTTTTATCACGAGGTGGCCAATACAAAATTATCCTATCCTTGTGTTCTGACCAAAGATTCGATAATTTTAGCCTATGCGGTTGTCTGGTTTTATGCCGGCGAGCTTCATATCGGCAATCTTGCGGTGAGGCCGTCGCGGCAAAAGCAGGGGCTGGGCGGACGTTTGTTACAGCATATTCTTGATCGGTTTAGTCAGGCCGAAGTCGCTTATCTGGAAGTGCGAAAAAGCAACAAACCCGCTATCCGCCTGTATGAAAAATTCGGTTTTATTCCCCTTACGGTTCGTAAAGGCTACTATTCCAACGGGGAAGACGCCATAGTGATGTTTAAAAAATGCACTAAATAAGGAAAACGTATGGACTGGTTTAAACGAAAAAAAGAAACCTTAAAGCCGACGGACAAAAAGGAAATACCGGACGGTCTGTGGATTAAATGCGAGAACTGCGGCGAAATTATTTACAAGAAGGAATTGGAAAAAAAATATTATGTGTGTCCCAAATGTGATTACCATTTTCGCATCGGCTATGATATCTATGTTTCCATTCTCTTTGATGAAGGCACCTTTGAGGAGTTTAATCAAAACATAAAATCGACCGATCCGCTGAATTTTAAGGACAGCAAAAAGTACAGCGATAAATACAAGGCCACGGTCAAAAAAACGGGGATAAACGAGGCCGTAATAACCGGAGTAGGGCGTATCGAAAAACATCAGGTTGTAATGGCGCTGATGGATTTCCGTTTTTTGGGCGGAAGTATGGGCTCGGTTGTCGGCGAGAAAATTTCCCGCGCCATCGATAAAGCCATGGAATTGAAATGCCCTTTAATCATTTTATCCTCATCGGGGGGCGCCCGCATGCACGAAGGCATTTTAAGCCTGATGCAATTGGCCAAAACCAGCGCCAAACTGGCCCGCCTTTCTCAACAGGGTTTGCCGTATATTTCGCTGCTCACCAATCCGACGACGGGAGGCACCACGGCCAGCTATGCCATGCTGGGCGATGTGCACATTGCCGAGCCGGGAGCTCTGATCGGTTTTGCCGGCCCGCGGGTTATCAAACAAACCATCGGTCAGGATTTGCCCCCGGGCTTTCAACGCTCCGAGTTTGTGCAGGAGCATGGATTCATTGATGTGATCGTACACCGCCATGAACTGAAGCAACGCATTGCCGGCATTCTCGATTTCTTTGCGCATAAAAATAACAGCAGGGCGGAGTCGGCATAGTGGATAAACCGCTGATCCTGGTTACCAACGACGATGGGATTTACGCGCCGGGAATCTGGCATCTGAAAAAAGCGCTGAACGAGGTAGGGCAGGTGGAAGTGGTGGCGCCAATGGCCGAAAAAAGCGCCGTGGGGCACGCCATCACATTGTCCGACCCTTTGCGCGTGGTAGAAGTGGAGCGAGAAGGCGGGTTTTTTGGCTATGGCGTAAACGGAACCCCTGCCGATTGTGTTAAGCTGGGTGTGCACTGCCTGCTGAACGATAAACCGCGGCTTGTGGTGAGCGGCATCAATCTTGGCCCCAACACCGCCACCAACATCATCTATTCCGGTACGGTCTCCGCCGCTGCCGAAGGCACCATCATCGGTATTCCCTCTATGGCCGTTTCGCTGACCACCTTTTCCAGAAAAGAATTTTCCTTTGCCGCTAAAGTTGCCGCCTATCTGGCCAAAAAAATCTTGGAAAACGGACTGCCCGAAGGTACTCTGCTCAATGTAAACGTACCGCCCCTTCCCGAGGATGAAATAGACGGGCTGGTGCTTACCCGGCAGGGAAAGGGCCGCTACGAAGAGTCCTTTGATAAACGGGTTGACCCCAACCACCGCACCTATTACTGGCTGACGGGAAAAAGAATGGTGTTGGATAATGGCGACGACATCGATGATTTGGTGGTGATGCAGAACAAAATTTCCGTTACGCCCATTCACTACGATTTAACCAATTACGATTTTCTTGAGGAACTCAAAACATGGAATCTGAAATTACCGGACACGAAACAATCCTGATCCTGGATTTCGGGTCACAATATACGCAGCTTATTGCCCGCCGCGTTCGCGAACAGAATGTCTTCTCCGAAATCATCCCCTATAACAGCAATCCCCGCAAATACAAAAACCGAAACATCAAAGGAATCATTCTCTCCGGAGGTCCGGCGTCCGTTTATGAAAAAGACGCCCCGCATATCGGCCGGGAATGGTTGGATTTTAATGTACCGGTTCTGGGGATCTGTTACGGACTCCAGTTAATCAGTTATTTGTTTAAAGGAAAAGTGGTTCAGGCCGAACATAAGGAATACGGTTTGGCAGAGCTCGAGATTACAACCGATTCGGATCTGTTCAAAAATGTGCCTGTTAAAAGCGCCGTATGGATGAGCCATGGCGATAAACTGCTCAGTCTGCCGCAATCGTTTAGAGTTATCGCCCGGACGGCCAATTCGCCATACGCCGCCATAGAAAACCGGGAAAAACGCATTTACGGCCTGCAGTTTCATCCCGAGGTGGCGCACAGCGTTTACGGCACGCAGATTTTGCGTAATTTTTTATTCGAGATTTGCCATTGCGCCGCGGACTGGTCGCCGGCGTCGTTTATCACGGAAAGCGTTGCGGCCATCCGGCAAAAAGTGGGCGACCGGCAGGTGCTTTGCGCATTAAGCGGCGGAGTCGATTCCAGCGTGGTGGCTGTTTTGCTACAAAAAGCCATTGGCAAACAACTGCATTGTGTTTTTGTGGACACGGGGCTACTGCGTTACAAAGAAGCCGAAGAAGTGGAAAATATTTTTACCCGCACTTTCGACATGGATTTGACCTGCGTCAAACGCGGGCCGGAGTTTTATGCTAAATTGCGCGGCGTTACCGATCCGGAGGAAAAACGGAAAATCATCGGCAGCGAGTTCATCCGTATTTTTGAGGAAGAAGCGGAAAAGTTGGGCCAATTTGATTTTTTGGCTCAGGGAACATTATATCCCGATGTAATCGAAAGTGTTTCCTTTAAGGGGCCTTCGGTAACGATAAAATCGCATCACAATGTGGGCGGGCTTCCGGAAAAATTTGATTTTGAATTGATCGAACCGCTGCGTGAATTGTTCAAGGACGAAGTGCGGCAGGTGGGGCGCGAGTTGGGCATCCCGGAAACCATCATCGGGCGGCATCCTTTCCCGGGCCCGGGGCTGGCTGTGCGCATTTTGGGCGATATTACTCCGGAACGGGTGCATCTGCTGCAAAAAGCGGATGCCATCTATATCGAAGAATTACATAAAAATGATTTATATAATAAGATATGGCAGGCTTTTGCCGTTCTGCTGCCGGTGCAAACCGTGGGCGTTATGGGCGACCAGCGTACCTACGAACACGTGATCGCCCTGCGGGCCGTAACCAGCACGGATGGTATGACGGCAGACTGGTTTAACATGCCGTACGATGTATTGGCTAAAATATCCAATCGTATTATTAATGAGATTCGGGGCATAAACCGCGTGGTGTATGATATCAGTTCCAAGCCGCCGGCCACCATTGAGTGGGAATAATAAACACAATAAAAATGGAGAACGACTATGTGCGGAATCGTCGGTTATATCGGAAATAATAATGCCGTTCCGGTTTTATTGCAGGGATTAAAACGTCTGGAATATCGCGGATATGATTCGGCCGGGATTGCCGTTCTCAATGAATCGGAACTGGTTACCGTAAAAGAAGTGGGCAAAATCCGCAACCTGGAAAATGTACTGGCCGGTAACTCGCCGGAAGGTTATGTGGGTATTGGCCACACCCGTTGGGCAACCCACGGGGAACCGAATAAAGTTAACGCCCATCCCCATTCCGACGACAGCGGCAACATCGTATTGATACATAACGGGATTATAGAAAACTTTGCCGTTCTGAAAAAAGTGCTGGAAAAGAAAGGACATACCTTCCGTTCGGAAACCGATACGGAAGTGATTGCGCATTTGATTGCGGAATTGTACGACGGTAATTTTGAAAAAGCCTTCCGCAAAGCCCTCTTGGAACTGGAAGGCACCTTTGGCGTAGCCGTGATAACCAAATACGATCCCGACCGCATTTATGTGGCCCGCAAAGGCAGCCCCATTGTGATTGGCGTGGGCGAAAATGAAAATTATGTGGCCTCCGACGTAACACCGTTAATACCTTATACAAAAAATGTGTATTATCTGAATGATGATGAAATGGCTATCTTGTCCAAAGATGGAATTATCACCAAAACCATACATAATCAGGTGATTACCAAAGAGGTTCAGCATATCAATTATGATGTGGAAGCCATTGAAAAAAGCGGCTTCGATCATTTTATGCTCAAAGAGATTTTTGAGCAGCCGCGCACGATCAAAGACGCCATGCGCGGACGTCTTTTAAGAGAGGAAGGCCTGGTAAAACTGGGCGGTCTCTCCGTAATAGAAGAGAAATTGGTAAACGCCAAAAAGATTCACTTTATCGCTTCCGGAACTTCCTGGCACGCGGCATTAATCGGCGAATATCTGATAGAAGAGATGTGCCGCATCCCCGTCGAGGTGGAATACGCCTCGGAGTTCCGTTATCGCAATCCGATCATTTGTGAAGACGAAATCATTTTTGCCATTTCCCAATCCGGCGAAACAGCCGATACACTGGCCGCGTTGCGCGAAGGCAAGCATAAAGGGGCGCTGGTTTTGGGCATCGTAAACGCCGTTGGCTCTACTATTGCACGCGAAACCGACGCCGGAATTTACATCCACGCCGGGCCGGAAATCGGTGTGGCCAGCACCAAGGCCTTTACCTCGCAGGTTACGGCGCTGGTATTGATCACCCTGCTTATTGCCCGCCGAAAACACATGTCGGTTGTGCAGGGCAAACAGCTCATCAGCGATTTAATCGAAATCCCCGATAAGGTGCAATCCATTCTGGATCAAAACGATTATATTCGTCAATTGGCCGAGGCCTACAAAGATGAACGAAACTTTTTGTATTTAGGCCGGGGGTATAATTTCCCTGTCGCGCTGGAGGGCGCCTTAAAATTAAAAGAAATTTCCTATATCCATGCCGAGGGATACCCGGCGGCAGAGATGAAGCACGGCCCCATTGCGCTCATCGATGAAAATATGCCGGTTGTTTTTATTGCCACGCACGATGCCATTTACGACAAAATCATCAGCAACATAGAAGAGGTAAAAGCCCGCAAAGGCCGTGTAATCTGTATAGCCAGCGAGGGCGATACGAAGATCGGTAAATATGCGGATCATGTCATCTATATTCCGGAAACATCCCAGGCCCTGGTACCTTTGCTATCCGTTATTCCGCTGCAGTTACTGGCTTACCATGTGGCCGTTCTGCGCGGCTGCGATGTGGATCAACCACGGAACCTGGCTAAAAGCGTTACAGTGGAGTAAAATTCCCTACCGCGGTTTATCTTTTGTGTTTCTAAATTTTGGATATTTCGTAAAGCTTATGTAAGTTTGCGCTTTATCATTTTTCTCTTTATTATCATCGGAACGGTAATTTTGAAACTGTCCAATCGGGAATTATTGGTTATGAGAATGAACAGAAATCACCTTGTAATTATTCTTGTCAGTCTGTTGCTGGCCAGTCTGGCCTTCCCTCAGGAAGCGTCGCGTCGCGAAAAAACCATTTTTCAAAAAGGAGTGCGCGACTACCTGCAAGGAAACTATGACAAAGCTGCGGAAAATTTCAGTCTGGTTATTTCCAAATTACCCAATTCGCGGCTTTTAACGGCCAATTACCTGATGCTGGCCAAAACGCAATACAAGCGCGGCGAATACACCACCTCGCTGGAAACCTGCCGCCGCTTTCTCGATAAATTTCCAAAAAGCAGCTATCGCGATGATATCCGCTATTTAATGGCCAACAATTACTACCAGCTCAATCGTTTACAATCGGCGGTAACAACCTGGTTAAGCGTGGCGGAAACATCCTCCGAACCTCTGCTGAAAGAAAAAGCGCTTCAACTGGCCGAAAACAGTATCCGTTACCAGTTGGACAATGAAGCGTTAAATCATTTAAAGAAGGAATTAAAAACGCCCTTTACCCGGCAGGTTCTTCTGTTTAATTGGGCGGAACGTCTCTATTCGGAAGGCAATGAGGCCAAAACATTGGCGCTGTTAAATGAAGTAAAAACCGTATCCAACGGCTCGGAAGAGTACCGACGTAAGGCAGAAGACCTGGCTGATATTATCCAAAATAAAAAAAGCAATACACTGCGCATTGCCGCTTTGCTGCCGCTTTCCGGACCCAATGCGGATGTGGGACAGGCGCTCCTCAGAGGGGCGAAGATGGCGGTAAGCGAATATAACGGACTTAACGGTAAAAATATTGAGATAGTGGAATTTGACTATAAAACAAGCCTGACAAAAGCCCTGCAACAAATGAGAAAAATCGCCGCCGATCCGGGTATCATCGCGGTGTATGGCCCGGTGGAAAATGATATTACGGCAGCCTGCGCAGTGATTTCCGATTATGAGAAGATAACGCTCATCACACCCACGGCTTCATCCGACGCGCTAACCGGTCTTTCCGATTATTTGGTGCAACTCAGTTTACCCGTTAGCGAAGCCGGCAGACAGTTGGCTCGCTTTGTACTGGATACGGTTCAGGTAAAACGGGTGGCCACTTTGGCGCCGATTGATGATTATTTTTTAACTATGACCGAAGCCTTTGTGGAAGAATGTAAATTACAGGGTACGGAAATTGCCGCCCAACAATGGTATTATCCCGGTGATCAGGATATATCGCGTCAGTTCAAAGCGTTAAAACGGGTCGGCCTAAAACTGGCTTTTCGCGATTCCTTAATGCAGGTTGATTCTTCGCTGGCTATCGCGCAAATCGATTCGTTGTATAAAATCTATCTGAAAGAAGAAGAAGAAAAGCTGAAGGAAACCCACACCAAACTGGATTCGGCCGATATACCCGTTACGACCTTTGACGCCTTTTTTATGCCCATTTATAATGATGATATAAACTTTGTGGCTCCGCAGTTTGCCTATTTCAATATTCAAACCCAACTGCTGGGCAATGGCGACTGGTACGATCCCAAAGCGTTAAAGAAAAATAAAAATTATGTGAACGGCCTCATCTTTGTTACCGACGGGTTCCTGAATGAAGACAGCTGGGATTACAAACAGTTTCGCAACAGTTTCCGGACTCGTTTTAAAAGTACGCCCGAACGTTTTGAACTGATCGGATATGACGGATTCCGTTTTGTATTGTCCGCTTTGCCAAAAGGGAAGGCCGTGAGCCGCAGCCGTTTTGTGGATTATATAACCAATGCCGCCGCCTTTAAGGGCATTTACAGGGATATTTCCCTGGGGCCAAAACGCTTTAATGAGTCCGCGCGGATTCTGAAATTTGTTTACGGACAATTGCTGCCATTACGCTAAACATTTAATACCGGATAATCTTTGCAAATTAAACAATTTGATATATTTGGACCGTTCTCATCTCTTTTACATGCCTTTTCTACCCGTATCGGAGGGGTCAGCAGGCCGCCTTTTCACGAGCTTAATCTGGGATTGCATACGGCAGACAACCGTAAAAATGTGGAACAGAACAGACGCTTGTTTTTTGATCGTCTGAAGATTTCGGAACAACAGGTAGTTTTTCCCGAACAGGTTCATTCCGATCATATTGAAGTGGTGTCTTGCGGAGGAGTCATTCCCCGCTGCGACGGTTTGATTACCGTGCAAAAAAATGTCTTTTTATCCGTACAAACCGCCGATTGTTTTCCCGTTTTTATCTTTGACCCCAAACAAGAGGTGGTGGCTTTGGTACATTCCGGCTGGCGCGGTACAGCGCGTAATATTTGCGGGAAAGCGGTAGGTATGATGAAGGATCAATTCGGCAGTCGGGCAGAGGACCTGTTAGCGGCCATTGGCCCCGGTGTTCAGCAAACCTGTTATCAGGTGGATGAAGAAACGGCCGCTTGTTTTCAGGATAAGTACCTGATCCCGGACGGAATAGGCCATTACAAATTAGATGTCCAGGGCTGCATTGTCGGGCAGCTGAAAGAGGCCGGCATTCCCATCGCACAAATGGAAATAGACCGGGCCTGTACGCATTGTGCCGACCATAAATACTACTCTTACCGCCGTGACGGGCAGAACAGCGGCAGAATGATGGGAATAATCGGCATAAGTGAGATGTTATAAGCGATGTCCTCAATTTAACAGTTTTCGTCCCAATATGAATCCTGTGAATAGATAAAAAAGGATATATTTGACTTTCGTCAAGTATTGATTAAAAAAAATATGTATCTTTCACGGTTGATTTTTATCTAAGAAAAAATTAATTCACATAACTAAAAGGAGTGCAGTATGAAGAAGGTAGCTATTCTGTTGACAGTTGTAATGAGTTTTGCTATGGTTTCAACGCTTTCTGCTCAGGGATTGGGCTTAAACAGTATCGGTGCTAAGGCCGGAATTATTCTACCGGAAGACCCCTGGGATACCGGTTTTTATGGCGGTGTGGTTGCTGATATGGGCGAGCTTACGGAAAACCTGGGTCTGGTCCCCTTTGCAACCTACTGGAAAAGTAATTATAGTATTTCCGGTTATGATTTGGGGCTTTCCAATATACAGATAGGCGCTGATGTTCATTATTATCTGCCCGGCGCACCCGGTTTGTATTTAGGCGGCGGTCTTTCACTCAACTTTCTTTCCGTCGAGTATCCGACTTTTGATTACGTAACATATTCTACTTCAACAACAAGCGAGTCCGAAACCAAGTTTGGTTTTGGTTTTCTGGCCGGATTTGGTTTCAATATCGGCAATCAGAGTGCTTTTGTTGAAGGCAAATACAATATTATTTCCGATCTGAATACAATCGAACTGGCCCTGGGTATTTTGTTTGACATGGGTAAATAATAGTAATTGGAAATTTCTCAAAAAGAAGGCGCTGTCCAATATGAGCAGCGCCTTTTTTTTGTTATTACTTAGCGTGGTCTGGGCATTTGCATCATAGGGTTGGATGTTTTGGTATAATTTTTTGGCAATTCAAATAGTTTCGGACTAATCTTTTCTTCACGAACTTTCTTTAGTTCGCTGCTGCTTTTTATTTCAATCCCCATCACATTCATTTCCATCTCATTCAAAACCGGAAAACCTTCTATTTCTTTGTTATTATAAATCAATTCGGCCATTTCCTTCACTTTGGGCATTCTCTTGAAAAAATTATAATAGATTTCCTTACCATAAGGCAAATCTTTGGTTAACCAGATGGATTGTTTCATGGTGGGAGATTTTGATATCACCTCATAGCATTTCCAACCGTTAATGGTTTTTTTCTTGCCGGTTATTTTTACATCAAATTTATTCTGCTTACTCTCTTTCATCATGGACATACCCATGTGCGCCATGGCCCGCATTTGATCCATAGTTAACTCGATATAGGTTTTTTGAGCAGGCTGCAATGTCCATACTTTATCCTGATCGAAACGGAAAATAACGGTATTGTCAGCGCTTTCCACACGAACTGCATTGTCGGTAAGCCATGATTTCTGTATCATATCTTTGGCAGGCTGGCCCATGACTCCGCTCCTATGTACACGCTGTTCCAGATAAATGCCTTGTTGAGCCCATGCGTAAACGCAGAACAGCAGACTTAACAAAATGATGATATGCATGTATTTATTGGTCATCTCTCTTCCTCCGGTTAGTATTAATTTTTCGAAATATAAGCCGATAGCCCATAAGTACAAAGGAATTTATTTTTTATCGACAAAAATCTTGAATGTAGAAGTCTTAAAATACGGGAAAAATAGAACCAGACGGGGTTAATTATTTCATTTAGCCATTGAAATAGGTGTTTCAATTGCTTAATTTGAAAAGGCATAAACTTATTGTTTATAAAGAAAATAGAACAAACAAAAAACAATAAAATCGGGAGGATGGCATGGCGTCGAATGGTGATTTATTTAAAGGATTTATTTTAGGCGGCCTGGTGGGGCTGGCCGTGGGTGTTCTGTTCGCCCCGAAAAGCGGTAAGGATATCCGCGATGATTTGAAAGAAGAAAGCGATGATTTGCTGGAAAAAGCCAAAGAAGAACTGGATAAGATTAAAAATGATCTGGGCGAGCTGAAAGAAAAAATATCCGAAACCATCGAACGCGGAAAAACCGTTTTTGAAGAGACCGGCACTTCCGAAGAACAGGCTTTTGAAGCAGAGATCAATTCCGAGCCCGAAGAAAAAAAGGAAGAAAAAACCGCCAAAAGCAAAGGCTCCTCAACGAAAAAAAGCCGCACCACAAAAAAAGAAGATAAAAAAGCATAATATCGTTAATTTTGGAAATGGCAGTCGTTCAATAAACTGGAGTCGATGATGAATGTGTGGGAAGGTGCGTTTGTGATTTTTTTACTCTCGCTTACCGTATTGGTGTATCTGACCATACCGGTTATGTTAAAACTGCGGGAGTCGCTTAAAAAAGCCAACAAAACCATGGATATCCTCAACAAAGATTTACCCGATATAATGGATAATCTTTCCGAAATCAGCGGTAGGGTAAATAAAGCTTCATCAAAACTGGAAAGCACCGTGGAAGATATTGCCGAGCTGGAGCAGCTGATAAGTAAAGAGATAAAACAGCCTTTGCAAAATATAGCCCAGTCCATCGGTATGCTTTTGCATCTGGCCAATAAATTATTTGACCGGAAATCCAAAAAATAAAAAAAGGTCTCCATCCGTTGGGGTGGAGACCTTTTTTTGTCTATAGCATCAATTATAACTCGATTTTATAATTCCACCCATGGGTGTCCGCTTCTTCACCCAACTGGATTGCTCTCAATTTGTTATAAAGTTGAAGCGAATATTCTCCGATTTGATCGCCTTCGATGTAGGTTACTGTTTTATCACGATAGGTAATGCTCTTAACCGGAGTGATTACCGCCGCCGTACCGCAGCACCCAGCCTCCTTAAGATTGAAAATCTCATCAACAGGCATGGGGCGCTGTTCAACGTTTAACCCCAGCTCTCCGGCCAGAACCATGAGGCTTTTGTTGGTAATGCTGGGCAGGATCGATTCGGATTCGGGTGTAATGTATTTTTTATCTTCCGTAATTCCAAAAAAATTGGCGGGTCCGGACTCGTCGATGTATTTATTATGAACGGCATCCAAATAAAGGACTTCGTTGTAACCCATATCCTTTACTTTTTTGGAAACAATTAAACTGGCTGCGTAGTTACCGCCCACCTTAACATTACCGGTACCTCCCGGCGCGGCGCGTTTCAGCTTTTCTTCCACATAAAGGTTTATGGGTTTGAGCCCTTCTTTAAAATAGGGGCCCACAGGCGAGGCAAAAACGAGAAACAAATATTCTTCCGAACGTTTTACGCCCAGAATGCCGCTGATACCGATAAGCAAAGGTCGAATATACAAGGCCGCGCCGCTGCCGTATGGCGGAATGAACTCCTTGTTTAGTTTTACAATTTTTTCAACGGCAGACAAAAAAAGCTCTTCAGGCGGTTCCGCCATCAACAGACGTCGTGCCGAACTGATCATACGACGGGCGTTTTCTTCCGGACGAAATACGGAAACGCTGCCGTCTTTATGTTCAAAGGCTTTTAAGCCTTCAAACGCCTCCTGACCGTAATGAAGACAGGTGGCCGCTATCGGCAAACTGATGGTATCCTGCTCAACGATCTTTGCTTCGGACCATTGGCCGTTTTTGTAATAATATTCCAGATGGTAGTTGGTTGGCGTGTAGGCAAACGTAAGATTTGACCAGTCCAGATTGGCTTTTCCCATAGTATCCTCCTTATCTGTTTCATGCGTTGGCGGACGGCCTGCAAATATTTTTTCCGATAAATAACCCAATAAAAAACCCCTAATGACAAAAGCGCATAAGGGGTTGATCGTTTACAATAGATTAACTAAACTAATTATACGTAAACGTATTATCGATTCGAAACGAATTATGTTGATATACGGATGCTTCATTTAACTTTTTTGTTAATTTTAATGACAAATATACTCGATAAACATAAAATTTATTGACGAAAAAAACAAATAAATTTAAAGGTATTACCATGCTGCGCTATGTGTTCATCCTTATTTTTGGTGTTGCCGCCTTTGGCCAACAGCCCGGCGATTTTGTTGATGTGGCGCAATTTAGTCCGCATATAAAACTGGACATCTGCTACGCAACGGATAATAATTTTTTACATCGGGCTGTTTATCCGCAGGCGCGTTGTTTTTTGCGTTACGAAACCGCGCTGGCTTTGAACGAAGTCCAGAAAGAGTTGGAATCCATTGGTTTGGGGTTAAAGATATTTGACGGCTATCGCCCGCTAAGTGTGCAAAAAATGATGTGGAAAATTATGCCCGATGCGCGCTATGTGGCTAATCCGGCCAAAGGATCGCGCCATAACCGCGGCGCGGCCGTGGATGTAACCCTGGTTGATTCTACGGGGAAAGAACTGGACATGCCCACACCCTTCGATGATTTTACGGAAAGAGCGCATCACGATTACAACAAATTGCCGCCCAAAGTGCGTCTTAACCGCTGGATTCTTAAAACGGTAATGGAGAAACACGGCTTCAAACCAATTCGAACGGAATGGTGGCATTATGATTTAACCGGCTGGAAAAAATTCCCGGTTGAGGATATTTCTTTTGATGAACTGGATCAACGATTACACAAAGCAGAGAAAAAATAGATCCGAAAAAAGAAAGCAATCTGCTCGTCCGGGCAGGATTGCTTCCTTCTTCGCCAATCAACAGTTTTACTTTTATTGAATGGCTAAAATATCTTTATATTGAGCCTGATTCTGCAAGATGCGAATCGTCTCCTGCGCCTGCCGGTCATCTTCTAACGAAAGCTTTTGACGGAAATCTTTTCCGTAGTACTTTTCCGCCAGCTCCAACCGCAGAAGCACGCGAATCTGTTCCAGATTGTTGCGATAAATAGCCTTCCGCTCGCCGGCAAACTGGTCGCGTAATTGTTTGATTAATTGCAAAGTTTTTTCGGAATACCCTTCCCGTTGGGCAATTTTTTTAACCTTATCCAGTTCTTTATCCACGATCATGGTGGGTTTGAAATTTTTTTCTTTCAGATAGGCTGCAAACTGATCCATTATTGCATCGCTTATGATAAAATCGCCCTGCCATTCCGGATGTTTTTGGTGGTAATCCACTGCAAAATCAAATAACAGATTCTTTCGTATCAGATCCACCACAATGTAATTCATGGAATCCTGCCGGACGGTTACATCGGGATAAATACCGCCGTGATCGTACACCTTGCGTTTATTCTCGGTAAAATACACATGTGTACTGCTATCGGTCGCGCTGGAATCGCGAATAAAGACGTTGTTATTCTGTCCGTAATCGCGCTTTTGAATACAACGGCCGCTGGGCACATAATATTTGGCGGTAGTGATTTTTAATTTTCCGTCAAACTGATCGTCCAGTGTGTACACCTTTTGTACCAGGCCCTTACCAAAAGTGGGTTCACCGACAATTACCGCCCGATCCATATCCTGTAAGGCTCCGGCCACAATTTCCGAAGCGCTTGCGCTGCCTCCGTCCACCAGAACCGCCAGAGGCACATCCGGCAATACGGGAATTTTGTTGGTGTAGAAACGAGCCTCTTTCTCGCGGAATCCTTTGGTGTACACAACCAGTTTGCCCTTGGGTACAAAAACATTAACCACATCTACGGCCGACTTTAGCAAACCACCCGGATTGCCGCGCAAATCTAAAATAAAAGCCTTTATTTCACCCCTGTCCTGCAACTCTTTAATGGCCAGTTTTAACTCGGCCGCCGCTTTTTCCGTAAAACCGGAAAGCGTAACGTAGGCAATGCCAGGCGCAACGAAGTCGGAATAGCTCACGTCTTTGATGATGATTTCTTCCCGCGTAAGAACCAGCTCAAAAGGCTTTTCCAGACCGGGCCGCCGCAGCAGCAGTTTTACCCTGGTGCCCACTTTTCCGCGCAGTTTACCGGAAACCTGTTCGATACTCCAACCGGATACACTCTGGTCATCCACTTTTTCAATAATATCACCGGCGCGGATACCCATCCTCTGGGCAGGGGTACCTTCTATGGGGGAGATTACGGTAATTTTTTTATTGCGCAGTCCCACTTCCATCCCCAAACCGCCGTATTTGCCGGTGGTAATAATACGCAGCCTGCGCTCGCCGTTTTCATCAATAAAAACCGTGTAGGGGTCTAATTTATCCAGCATTCCGTTAATACCGGCCTTGATAAGCGGATACGGGTCCACATCTTCCACGTAATGCTGGTTGAGCTGCAGGTACACTTCCCGCATATACTGCCAGCCTTTTTTAAGGCGAAGATAATAATCCTGCTCATCGGCCTGCAGATGAAACAGAAAAACGAATATCAGTAATAATGACCAATGGGTTTTCATTCTAAACATCATATCTCCCGCTCGCTTTAATCTCTATAAATGATCTTCCAGTAAATCAATAATTTTCTTATGAATGGAATTCACGGATTGCATGGCATTGATAACGCGGAAACGATCCGGTTCCTTCCGTATCAATTCTTTGTATCCGTTAAACACCCGTTGATAAAAATCTATTCCGGCGCCCTCCAGGCGGTCAGCTCCCGCACCACTTTCCAGACGGCGCTGCTGGGCCTGCTCCGGTGTAATCTCCATATAAAATGTTATACTTGGCATAAGCCCGAAGGTTGCAGCGCTGTTAATCTGTTTGACCATTTCCAGATCAAGACCCCGACCGTAACCCTGATAGGCCGTGGTGGAATCCACGTAGCGGTCGGCAATAATAAAATACCCCTCTTTGAGCAAGGGAATGATTTTTTCGCTAACCAACTGCACGCGCGCCGCGCTGTATAAAAATATTTCGGCACGTTCGCTCATTTCATGATGGTTACGGTCTAATAAGATATCACGAATTTTTTCGGAAATAACCGTGCCGCCGGGTTCGCGCAGTACATATACCGAATAGCCTTTCTTTTGCAGAAATGCCTGCAACAGATTAATTTGCGTTGTTTTACCCGAATAGTCGATGCCCTCAAAGGAAATAAAATGTTGGCGATCAATATCCGCGATTTTTTGTTCCATAGAATTAAATCCGCTCAAATCCTGATTAAAAGTCAGTAATTTTACCGCTATTTAATAAATATATGAGACTTACCATTTTCCCGAAGGAATGCAAAATATAGGTTATAAAAATGCCGTATGCAATGTTGCCGGACGCTTAAACAGACGGGTGGATAGTGTCATTGGGTGTTCCCGGTTCATCCTTCAACTTTGCATAGGATGACAACTGTACTCAGGATAAATACCCGGCTAAGCTAAATATAATAATCCAACCCCAAATGCGTTATTTCTTTTTCCCCGGCTAAAATACGCAGAGTATTTTTCAGTTTCATCAACTGGATGAAAAGGTCGTGTTCCGGATAAAGATTGGGCGCGTGTATGGGGCTTTTAAAGTAAAAAGAAAGCCATTCCTGTATGCCTTTAAATCCGGCCCGGGCCGCCAAATCCATAAACAAAACCAAATCCAACACAATGGGCGCGGCGAGTATGCTGTCGCGGCACAGGAAATCCACTTTGATCTGCATCGGATAGTTCATCCAGCCGAAGATATCGATGTTGTCCCAGCCTTCTTTGTTATCGCGGCGCGGCGGATAGTAATTGATACGGACTTTATGATACAGATCGGCGTAAAGATTGGGATACAGGTCGGGCTGCAGGATTTGTTCCAGAACGGAAAGCTTACTTTCTTCCTTGGTTTTAAACGAGTCGGGATCGTCCAGCACCTCGCCGTCGCGGTTGCCCAGAATATTGGTGGAAAACCAGCCTTCTATACCCAGCATGCGGGCCTTTAAACCCGGCGCCAAAATAGTTTTCATTAATGTTTGACCGGTTTTAAAATCCTTTCCGGCCAATGGCACGTTCATTTCTTCGGCAAATTCGTACATAGCCGGAATATCCGCGCTTAAATTGGGTGAACCGTTCGCGTACGGCACTCCCTCGGCAATGGCCGCCCAGGCATAAAGCATACTGGGAGCGATATCGGGATGGTTATCTTTCATTGCCTGTTCAAATGCTGCCTTACTCCGGTGCACCTCTCCGGGTTTGATGTAAACCTCCGTACTGGCGGCCCAGATCATCACCAGACGATCCAATCCGTTTTTCTCTTTAAAATTGCGGATATCTTCGCGCAGCATTTGCATATATTCATATTTATCGGCAGCCTTTTTCACGTAAGTACCGTCTAGTTTTTTAACGTAATCTTTGCTGAACACGGCGGGCATCGGTTTTATCTGTTCCAGTTCTTCTTTTAAAGGCTGCAAATGGATGTCTTCCAGTACGCCGGCTTTCACAGCGGCTTCGTAGGCATTGTCTTCGAAAATATCCCAGGCGGCAAAATATAAATCATCCAATCCGCTGAGAGGCACCAGCTCCTTAATAAGCGGATTGCGGTTTTCGTCGCGCCGTCCCAACCTGATGTGATTCATCTGTGTTAACGAACCGGTTGGCTGAGCCAGACCACGCCGAATGGCCATTACACCGGCAATAAAAGTAGTGCTCACCGCGCCCAGACCGGGTAATAGAACGCCTAATTTACCCTGCGGTTTTTCTATGCGAATATCTTTATACTTTTCCTGTTCCGTACTCATTTTTTTACCTCCACGTAGTGGCTTTTGTTGTCCTGTTTATAAGCGTGAATCAGTCGCTGGATAGCGGTATAATTGGCGAAGATGGCAATCAGCCAGACCGCCGCTTCCAGGGTAGTGATCGGAAATTGTTCCAGATGAAAGATGGAAAGGTGAAACAAAGGCAGAGAGAGCAGAGCGCCGCTGCCCATAAAAACGATACGCTCCGGCCTTTGCATTAATCCCACTTTTGCTTCAAAACCCAGCGCTTCGGCCCGGGCGCGAATATAGCTGACCATCATCGAGCCGCCCAGCGCGGAAAAAGTAACCACAGAAAGCAGATAATCGCCCCGGCCCACATAAAAGGCGCCGATACCAAAAAACATAACCACCTCCGAATATCGGTCAATCGATGAATCAAACAGGGCGCCAAAGCGGGTAACTTTCCCGGCCATCCGGGCAAGCTGGCCGTCAAAAATATCGCATAAGCCGCCCAATAAAATAAGGAGACCGGTAAGCCGGATCAATTGCGCATCCCAGATAACCGCGACGGTTCCGGCAGTGGTAATCACCAGGCCCAGCACAGTAAAAAAGTTGGGGTTGATGTCGTACCGTTTAAAAAGGGACACCAACGGTTCCAAAATTTTAATAAATCCTTTTTGAAGCCAGGACGGCAAAAGACTCTTGCTCATTTTCATGTAGCTTTTTTATCCTTCTCTTTACCGGCGATAACCAATACCATTTCACCTTTGAGCGTTTTATCGTTTGCTAATTCCAAAAGAGCGCTTAATGTTCCCCGGTGCATCTCTTCGTACATTTTGGTGAGTTCCCGGGCCAGTACGCAGGAACGGTCGCCAAAGGCTTCAATCAGATCACGTAAAGTACGTTGAATACGATGCGGCGATTCGTATAAAACAATGGTACGCTCTTCCTGAGCCAGTTGAGCAAGCCGGGTTTTGCGTCCTTTTTTTAATGGCAGAAAACCTTCATACACAAAACGGTTCGATGGCAAGCCGGAAGCGACTAATGCCGCTAACAAGGCCGAAGCCCCCGGGATGGGCACCACCCGCAAACTTTCATCGATGGCCGCCTGCACCAACTGATAACCGGGATCGGAAATACCCGGCGTACCCGCGTCGGAGATAAGCGCCAGGCTTTGCCCCTTCTTTAGGCGTCGGATAAGCTGCGGGGTTTGTTTTTTTAAATTATAACTGTGATAGCTGATCAGTTGTGTTGTAATAAGATAATGCTTAAGCAATATCCGCGATTTACGCGTATCTTCCGCGGCAATCAAATCAACATTTTTAAGAATATGCACCGCCCGATATGTAATATCGCCCAGGTTGCCGATCGGTGTGGCCACCAGATACAATGTGCCCGGAAGAATCTCCTCCATCAAACACCCCAGTCCCGGCAGTACCGAAAATCCTGATTTATGGTTCGATTGGATAGTTTGGCGATCACCGGCGGCCGGCGTTTAAACTGGTTTTTTTGAATGCGGTTTTTGATGTCGCGTAAAGTTTGCGGCGTGTAGCCCATATCCAAAAGAATCTCATCCGGATAACGCAAATCGATCAGATAATACAATAATTGATCTATTTCTTCGTAGGAATAGCCCAGTTCTTCCTCGTCCGTTTGTCCAATCCATAAATCCGCCGAGGGTTTCTTTTTGATGATTTCATCCGGCACATCCAGATATTTAGCCAACTGCCAGATTTGCGTTTTATATACATCGCCTATGGGATTGATGGCGCTGGCCAAATCGCCGAAAATGGTGCCGTATCCCAATAACAACTCGGTCTTGTTGCTGGTGCCGATAACCAGGGCTCCGCTTTGCGCGGAATAATCGTACAAAAGACACATACGTTCTCTGGCCATTTTGTTACCGCGTCGTACATGGTCGGCCTGGGGGTCTTTTTCGAAAAAAGCGTCCACCATTGGGGTGATATCTTTTACATCATAACCGATCTTCAATTGTCTGGCCAGTAGTTCGGCATGGGCCTGGCTGTCCGGGTTGCTCTCTTTATAAGGCATAATTAAGGCATGCACGTTATCTGCGCCCAAACTGCGTTGTAACAGGCAGGCCACCACCGATGAGTCCACGCCGCCGGATAGGCCCAGAACAGCCTTGCTGACGCCTATCTTTGCCATTTCCTCCCGCAGGAACTGTTCCAGCATCCGGCTTACCAGAGGACTGTTAATCGTTAACATAATATCCCGTCCTTTTTTTGTATCCGGAATTTACACAGTAAAGGAAACATTATAAAATATATTTCATTTTATCGGTTCCAGATACTGCTTAATATAAGCAAAATCTTCCGTAAGCCGACCGTTATATACGATCACCGCTTTTTGCAATGCTTCATCCAAACCACTATGCTCCAACGGTTTGCTGAAATCGGCCCGAATCAGCGAGGGGACAAAGGGCTTTAACTGGTTGCTGAAAAATTCGGACGCGTCGCGCGGCAGTTCCGCCGGCAGGTTGTCCACGGCCAGTAAAACAATACCTTCGCCTTTATGCCCGTCGGTAATCCTTTCCGTACGGGGTTCTACCAAATAGGCCGGCATCCCGGAATCGGTGCTTTTAACATTGCACTCGATAGAACCGTTCACATCGCAGGTGATATCGGCAATGGCGCAGAGTTTGGGCTCTTGGCCGCCGCTATATAATTTTCGCAAACCTTCCCAGGTTACAAAGCGGGGATAGCGTTTGTCCCAATAGGTGGCGTTTACCAGAATGGTTATATAGGGCAAATACTGCTCGAAAACCGATTCATATTTTTCGGGGTGAGTGTAATAATCCTGCAGATCAAAAGGCTGGCCGTCGGTGCGGCGCACCATGTGCTCTTCTTTGAAAACAACCACATAAACAGTCTTGTTATTTGTATTTCCGTTTTGTTCCAGTCCGGCCAGTTCTTCGGGTTGAAGGTATTGCACCGGCAGGGTGTTAAAAATATTCTGCGCTCCTTTGGAGACGTTACCATAACCCATAATGCCGATAACCAGCGGGCTAATGAAGGAAGGCAAACCTTCTGCATGGATCTGCTCTCCTATTGCGCTCAGTTTTTCTTTGGCGTCGGCTACGGAATCATATTCCGTGGCCTGTTTGCATTCTGCAAAAGGCGTATGAATGCCCTTGTACTGCCAGTATTCACCGACCAGCCACAAAATATCCAGCGCGCCGGCGTCGCCCGCGAAAGGGCCAAAATAAACCAGTCGCCGGCCCTGATTATCGGTTATTTTTTCATAATCGATTAAAGTGGACCCGCTGTCCATCAAACGTTGCAGCATCGGCATATTTTCTTTTTGTCCTTTTATGGTATGCGAAAAAAACAAATAGGTCCGGTTATTCAATATTTTTTCCCGGGGAATTTCCTTTACGCCCAGAATAACCTGCCCCGGTTCCATATCAGAACAAATTTTCGCTCCGATTTCCGCGTATTCTTCTTCTTTAAACACTCTTTTGGGCGAAGTCTCCACAAAAGCCCGGGTCTTTTCATTTTGTAAAATATCTTTCAGATCATCGGGAACCAGCGGCGTGCGGCGTTCCCATTCATTTTTATCCTCGGCCCGTATGAGAATGGTGTTCATAAATCGTTCCTTGAGTTTGTAGTTATTAGTTTTTAGTTATCAGTTTTCAGTTCTCAATTTTCAGCTCTCGGCTCTCAGCTCTCGGCCATCGGCTACGAACCCTGAGCTTTGCCTGTCCCGACTTGTCGGGGTCGAAGGGTTGGCTATTAGCTTTTGGCTATTGGCTGTTAGCTGCCTGCCCTGAGCACAGTCGATGGGTCAGTTCCCTGTTATCAGTTCTTAAATCTTAAATCGTTAATCGGTGTTCGAAATTCTTAGCTGTTGGCTCTCAGCTGCCTGCCCTGAGCGCGGCTTCCGTTCCCTGAGCTTGTCGAAGGGAACGGGGTAGGCTTCGACCTCGACAAGTCGGGACAGGCAAAGCTTAGTATTCATTCCATAGGCGTTCGACTAAGCTCATGCCGAAGCTTTATTGAAGGTGCCTGCCCTGGACGCAAGATAAATCTTACGTTACTTTGTGCCTTTGTCTCTTTGCGTTTTTTGGGTTAACCGCTGAGCGCGCCGAGAGCGCAGAGTTTTTTCATTTTTCATTTGAACTTAGGAAGATATCTCACACAAAGCTGCCAAGACGTTAAGGTTTTTTCTTTTGTCTTTTTTCATTTGTCATTTTTCATTTCATTCCCAGTTCCCCCCGCCACGGCGAGTTCTTCGCTTCGCTACGAAAGTTCCTAATTTCAAATTTCCAGTTTCTAATTTCCGGTCACTTCATACTATGTACTTTGTACTATGTACTCAGCGCAAGATGAATCTTGCGATACAATCGTAATTTAAATGCGCTCAACCCTTTCCGTCAGTTTGATGTGCAGGCTCTCCAGCTCGTTAAGCACCGGTTCGTATATTTCCGGCAGCACCGGTAGATGGACGCCGCTGGCAGTGATCTTGCCCTCCAACAGCAGCCGCGTGGCAATGGCCGCCGGCAAGCTGACCGTACGCGCCATAGAACTGTCGCCTTCCGGAATACCGGTATCTACTAAGGTGGAGGTAATTTTTTCTCGCCTGCCGCGCGGGTATTCGGCAATAAATTCATGATATTGTACCAGCAGGTCCACTTCGCCTTGTTCATAGACGAGTTTTTCCTGTAGAATCTGCGCAAACATATCGAAAACGCTGGCCTTGCCCAGCGAAAGTTTCTGTTCTTCAAACAAACCCAGCCATTCCATTTTTTTAATGGTTATGGAATAATCGGGTATTTGAAGAAAAGCGGCCGTATCTTTGGCAAGGTTATCGCCGTGCCCGTTAACCAATTCCGTAATAACATCCCGCACCGTGACCGCATCAAAATCGAACACTTTATTTTGATCCAGCAGGCCGAGTTTTTTAAAGTAATTCCACGTTTCGCAATGGCTGATATTGCGCAAGGTGCCGCGGTACATGCTTTGTATGCCGTCAAGCCCATACAGCTCAATGTAGGGCAGAGCGTCACGGTTTACATAGGCCTCAAAGGTGGCGGCGCCGGGCACATCCACCAGCCAGTAATGCTCAAAAAGCTGTGATCCGGGCACCTCAATGATTTGTCCCTCTTTCAGATAGCGTCCGTCGTTGTTTGCCGCCAACATCACCCCGGTTGGGCTCCAGGAAAATTTGTATCCCAACGGATTGGTATTGTTCTGTAAAGCAGGCAATCCGCCGCAATACGAATAAAAACTCGTAACCGTCCCACCTTTATCTTTAACAGAATGGATAATGCGCATAGCGGCCATATGATCAATGCCCGGGTCCACGCCGATTTCATTTAAAAAAAGCAATCCCTTTTCCCGCGCCTTGGCGTCCAGTTCTTTCATTTCGGGTTTTATGTACGATGTTGTGATCAGATGTTTCCCGAGCTCGAGGCACATTTTGGCCACCGTCAAATGGTGTATCCAGGGGAGCAGGCTAATAACCACGTCCGCTTGATCGATGAAAGAATGCAAAGCCCGCACATCTTTGATATTTAACTGAAACGCCTTTCCGCGCGGATGCCCCTCGAGCAGGTTTTCCGCCTTTTTAAGCGTCCGGCTGGCAATGGTTAATTGTATAAACGGTTGATCGAGCAGATAGCGCACCAACGGATGCGCTACAAATCCGGCGCCAAGTAAAAGAACATTTTTCATGGATTACTCCTTCTCTGCCTAATAATATAAACGGCATTATATGTCTGTCAGTCGCGTTCGTTAATATGGCGCAAACAAGTCAATTTTTTGATTTATAATCGTTAAATGTTTAATTTATTTTGAATTGTATATTACTAACTATTTCATTTTATGGCAAGCGATTTGCAGGTTTGCGCATACAGCAGGATGGAATGAAAAAAGACGACGCCCATCTGGTAAAAAAAGCCAAAAAAGGCGATGGAAAAGCCTTTGATGAGTTGACCAATCTTTATAAGGATGCCGTTTACAGCATTGTCTATCGAATGGTACGCGATCGCTATAAGGCGGAAGACCTCACCCAGGAAGCGTTTATCAAGGCATACAACTCCATTACCTCTTTTAACGAAGAATACGCCTTTTCCACATGGTTGTTCAAGATTGCTACCAACAACTGTATCGACTATTTCCGCAAGCGCAAGCTGCACACTTATTCGATGGATCAAACCATCCGTTATAAAGATGATGAGATTCAACAGGAATATGCCGATCACGAACCCATTGCCGACAGCATGATGATTGCCCGCGAAAAGAGCCGGATAATCCGCAGCGCCATCGAACAGTTACCGGAAAAATATCGCACGGCCATTGTTTTGCGCCATCAGGAAGAAAAAAGTTACGAAGAAATTGCGGAGATATTGGACATTCCTTTGGGTACGGTAAAGGCTCGTATTTTCCGGGCGCGGGAGCTTCTGAAAAAAATACTCAGCCGAAAATTGGGTTAGAAAAAATAAAAACCGGATGGGCAAAGCAAAGGAATATTATTGACGCAGAAACCATAGTTTAATAGCCGGAAGCCAGCAGAGGTAGTGGCTCATCCGAACGGTTGGCTAAAACAGGAAGAGTTTTATGACGCTGGTTACGCTGTTTTAACCGGATTTGTTTTTTAATAATACGGTAACTGTCCAAATCCATTTGGCGGAATTCTGCCTGTAGTTCGGTCTGCTGATGTTCAATATCATCCAGCACGGATTCTAAACGATAGTGCAGATACAAAATTTCCGCAGTAAAAATAATGACCAAACCTGCAAGCAGGATCAGACTTTTTTTCATGATGCCTCCCAGGCATACAAAATGGATATGAAATATGTACACTTTAATCGCAGCTACGACAAATGCACATAAATTGAGGGAAATCCGGTCTATCCTGAATATTCGATCCATAGCATTAAAAAGTTTAGCGGATTTTAAAAATTCCCCGACTGTAATAGAGGATGGTCAAACATTCGAAGAAAACGCTATCAAAAAGGCACGGGAATACTATGAATTTTTCCGGCAGCCGGTTATTGCCGATGACTCCGGCCTGGAAGTGGATGCGCTGAATAATGAGCCGGGTGTGTTCTCGGCGCGTTATGCCGGTGAACGGGCCACCGATGCCGATAACAACCGCCTGCTGTTAGAACGAATGCGCCATATTCCGGCAGAAAAGCGGCAAGCACGTTTTATCTGTACGGTTTGTTTTACGGATGGAAAGAATCTGAAAACCTTCACCGGCGTCCGGCAGGGTATAATTTTGGATGAATTGCAGGGCGGCGAAGGCTTTGGCTACGACCCGCTGTTTTTTATTCCGGAATACCAAAAAACGTACGCCCAAATGGACCGTGAAGAAAAAAACCGGATCAGTCATCGGGGCCTGGCATTTGCGCAATTAAAAGCGTATTTGGAGGAAAAATTAAACTTCAGTGAAATGTAAACCCGGAAAAAGAATTACAAAAAGAAGCGCAAAATATTGACAATAGGTAAAGTCGATATTAAATTAGAAGACTTTAGTTGTTGCGCAACAACTGTATATCGCGGGGCGTAGCGCAGCCCGGTTAGCGCACCTGCCTTGGGAGCAGGGGGTCGGAGGTTCAAATCCTCTCGCCCCGACAGCGTTGCGCCCTTAGCTCAGTTGGATAGAG
Source organism: Caldithrix abyssi (assembly GCA_011369465.1). Lineage (GTDB taxonomy): Bacteria > Calditrichota > Calditrichia > Calditrichales > Calditrichaceae > DRQG01. Next base: position 34,392 of record DRQG01000034.1, on the reverse strand, counting down.
CAACTGCCTTCTAAGCAGTGGGTCGGAGGTTCGAATCCTCCAGGGCGTACCACATAGATGGTGGATGTAGCTCAGTTGGTTAGAGCACCAGATTGTGGCTCTGGGGGTCGTGGGTTCAAATCCCATCATCCACCCTAATTTTTAAATAGCTTTTTAAGACGCTCCCATCGTCTAGAGGCCTAGGACACCGCCCTTTCACGGCGGCGACAGGGGTTCGAATCCCCTTGGGAGTGCAAAGGACCTGCGCTCGTTTGCGAGTTGCAGGTTTTTTGTTTTTAAGTGATATGGATACAAAGTACCGTCCACCGTAGGCGGACGAAAAGTACATAGTACTAAGTAATTAGTACTTAGTATGAAGTGATCGAAAATTAGGAACTTTCGTAGCGAAGCGAAGAACCCGCCGTGGCGGGGGGAACTGGGGATGAAATGAAAAAAGACAAAAGAAAAAACCTTAACGTCTTGGCGGCTTTGTGTAAGATATCTTCCTGAGTTCAAATGAAAAATGAAAAAACTCTGCGCTCTCGGCGCGCTCAGTGGTTAACCCAAAAAACGCAAAAAGACAAAGGCACAAAGTAACGTAAGATTTATCTTGTGTCCAGGGCAGGCAACCAATAGCTAACCCTTCGACAAGACTTCGGCGTGAGCTCAGTCGAACGCTCAGGGTTCGTAGGCTGGGCTTTGCCTGTCCCGATTTATCGGGGCCTGTCCCGACTTGTCGGGGTCGAAGCCTATCCTGTTCCCTTCAGTAAACTCAGGGCTGCCACTTTCGACCGGGCTCAGGGCAAGCAGCCAATAAACAATGGCCAAAAGCTAATAGCCAACCCTTCGACAAGCTCAGGGTTCGTAGCCGATGGCCGAGAGCTGACAGCCGATAGCTGATAACTAACAACAGAATGCTTTAAAATGAATGACGAACATAAAATACGTAACGTAGCAATTATCGCCCATGTGGATCACGGGAAAACGACCCTGGTTGACCAGATGCTTAAACAAACCCATATTTTCCGTGATAACCAGGAAGTGCAGGATCGTGTGCTCGATTCCAATGATCTGGAAAAAGAACGCGGGATCACGATTTTGTCCAAAAATATTTCTATCCGGCATAACGGATATAAAATTAATTTGGTAGATACGCCGGGGCATGCTGATTTTGGCGGCGAGGTGGAACGGGTGCTCAAAATGGCCGACGGTGTTTTGCTGCTGGTGGACGCCTTTGAGGGTACCATGCCGCAAACTCGCTTTGTGCTTCAGAAAGCGCTGGCCCTTAAACTTAAACCTATTGTGGTCATCAATAAAATGGACCGCCCGCAGGCCAGGCCGGATGAGGTTTTGGACGAAGTGTATGATCTTTTTATCGATTTGGATATTGACGAAGAAAATCTCGACTTTCCGGTCATTTACGCTTCGGCCCGGGAAGGATGGGCCAGCACGGAGAACGATGCGGCTGGGAAAGATATGGAGCCATTGCTGAATGCGATCATTGCTTTTATCCCCGCTCCTCCTGTTGAGGATGGTACAACCCAAATGCAGGTAACCACCATCGACTATTCTTCCTATGTGGGTCGTATTGCGGTTGGAAGGGTATTTCGCGGGAAAGTGTGCACGGATACGCCCTATAAAATTATCCGTCGCAACGGGGACATCGAAAATATCCGCATTAAACAAATATTTACGTTCGAAGGTTTGCAGCGGGCCGAAGCCACCGAAGTAAGTGCAGGTGACATTTGTGCCCTGGTGGGTATCGAAGAAGTTAACATCGGCGATACCATTTGCGATTACGAAAATCCCGAACCCATGCCGATCATCGCTATTGACGAACCGACCATCAGTATGACCTTTACCATAAACACCTCCCCGTTTTTCGGTAAGGAAGGCAAATATGTAACCAGCCGGCATCTGCGCGACCGGCTGCTGCGTGAAATGGAATCGGATGTGGCCATCAAAATTGAAGAAACCGCACAGCCCGATGTTTTCAAGGTATATGGGCGCGGTGTGCTTCATCTTTCCATTTTAATGGAAAAAATGCGCCGCGAAGGCTACGAATTTGCCGTGGGACAACCGAAAGTCATCTACAAAGAAATCGACGGACGTAAAGCCGAACCGGTGGAAGAACTGGTGGTGGAAGTACCGGACAGTTACGCCGGCCGCGTAATCGAAATTGTCGGGCAGAGGCGGGCTACCATGGTAAAAATGGAAGATAAAGGGAGCGTAAAACATCTGGTGTATCATATACCGTCGCGCGGATTAATCGGTCTGCGGAACAAGCTGCTCACGGCCACCAATGGCGAAGCGGTGATGTATCATCGTTTCTATCAATACGAGTTTTTTAAGGGCTCCATACCGCAGCGTCAGAACGGCGTGCTGGTTTCCATGGGCACCGGACAGGTAAACGCCTATGCTTTGAATAACTTGCAGGATCGCGGTTATTTTTTTGTACCCCCCGGTGTTCAGGTTTACGCCGGTCAGGTTGTGGGTGAATACAATAAAGAAGGCGAGGTGGTTGTAAATCTGCAAAAAGCCAAAAAACTCACCAACATGCGCGCCGCGGGCAGCGACAAGGCTCTTAAAGTGGCGCCACACGTGGAAATGACTCTGGAAGAATCCCTGGAATTCATTGCCGACGACGAACTGGTGGAAATTACCCCCAAATCCATTCGCATACGGAAAGCGGTACTGGATGAACTGGAACGCCGCAGATTACATTCGACTAAATAGCAAGTTTTGCGTATATTAGCTGCCTATGAATCAGAGAACAACCGCCGCGGTTATCATAATCATACTATCCTTAATCTGGAGTTCTACCTGGTTGGCGATAAAGATAGGGTTACATGATCTGCCGCCGTTTCTCAGCTCCGGGATACGGTTCTTTATCGCCTTTCTGGCGCTTTCGCTCTATGCCTTAAAGCTCAAACTTCGTCTGCCGACAGATTTAAAAACCCACCTGTTTTTTGCTTATTTCAGCCTGATCAACTTTTCCGTAGGATATGGACTGGTTTACTGGGGCGAACAATATATCAATTCCGGATTGACCAGCGTGCTGTTTTCGGTGATGCCATTTTATGTGGCCATTCTTTCCATAAAGATGCTGCCTTCCGAAGAGATTACCCTGAAAAAGATACTCGGTATTATGGTTGGAATTAGCGGGGTGGCGGTTATCTTTATGGATGAATTGCAATTCAGCCATCCCTGGGCGCCATACGGGATGGCGGCCGTACTGATTAGTCCGGCTTTTTCGGCCTGGGGCACCATACTGGGCAAAAAGGCGCGCGGGAAATTGCATGCGGTAACTCTTACAACTTTTCCATTGCTCTATACGTCTTTATCGCTTCTGCTGCTGCATGTTCTTTTTGAGCAAGAAAGGGGTATAAATTTTTCATTACCCGCCGTGGCGTCTCTTTTTTATCTGGGAATATTCGGTACGGCTATTGCATTTGTTTTATACTTCTGGCTGCTTAAAACCACCTCGGCGGTGTTGATGTCGCTCATTACCTTTGTAACTCCGCCGTTGGCGCTAATATGGGGTTGGTTTGTTTTGGGCGAACCGCTCACCTGGCAGTTGTTTGTGGGAATGGCCGTCATATTCAGCGGGATTCTCATTGTACGCCGGGCCTGAATATTCCCCGGAATTCATAACCGTACCCAATGCAAAGGGATAAAATTTGATTCAGGACGACGACATACAGGGAAAAATATATGACCGCCGTCTGTTCCGGCGTATGATGGCCTACATGGTCCCTTACCGGCATATTCTGGCCGGCGCTGTAGGGATGATTATCATCGCCGCGGTTTTGCAACTGGTGGGGCCCCTGATTACCAAACTGGCTATTGACGATTACATTGCGACAGGCGATTTGAACGGACTGAACAAACTGGTGGTTATATATTTTTCCGTTTTAATACTTACTTTTTTTATACAATATTTTCAAGCCTACCTTACCCAGTATCTTGGTCAGAAACTGATGTACGATCTGCGTTCGGAAATCTTTACCCACCTGCAATCGCTCTCCCTGCGTTTTTTTGACCGTAATCCGGTGGGGCGTTTAATGACCCGCGTAACCTCGGATGTGGAATCCCTTAACCAGATGTTTACCCAGGGTGTGGTAAATATTTTCGGTGATCTTTTTTTACTGCTGGGCATTGTGAGCGCCATGCTGTATATCAACTGGAAACTGGCGTTATGGACCTTTGCCATAATTCCCGTATTGTTTCTGATTACCCATATCTTTAAAACCAAAGTACGAGTGGCTTTCAGGCAGGTGCGTAAATGGCTGGCGCAGATCAATACGCTTCTGCAGGAAAACATCACAGGCATGCGCATTGTGCAGGTGTTCAACCGCGAGGAAGAAAATTTCAAACAATTTAGCCGGGTAAACGCCCAATACACGCGGGCCTATGTGCGAATGATTTTCTATTACGCGGTTTTCTATCCGGCTATCGAAGTGGTAAGCGCCGTGGCCATAGCGCTGGTACTGTGGCGCGGCGGGATGATGCGGCTGGAAGAAGCGGTAAGTTACGGCACACTGGTGGCCTTTATTCAGTTTGCCGAAAAGTTCTTCCGTCCCATCAGCGATCTTTCCGAAAAATACAATGTGCTGCAGGGCGCCATGGCCGCCTCGGAACGGATTTTCAAACTTCTCGATACAAATCCGGATATTACCAATCCGTCCGACTCCTATCGGCCAGAGCAGGTAAACGGTGAAATCGTATTTGATAAGGTTTGGTTTGCCTACAATGAGGAAGATTATGTACTGCGCGATATTTCCTTTCGTATAGCGGCCGGAGAAAGCATAGCCGTTGTAGGCCACACCGGAGCGGGAAAAACCAGTATGATCAATCTGCTCAGCCGGCAGTACGATATTAACCGGGGTGAAATTTTATTGGACGGCGTGGATGTGCGCCGCTGGGATTTGCCCGCGCTGCGTGGAAGCATGGCGCTGGTTCTGCAGGATGTATTTCTCTTTTCCGATACGATCATGGAAAATATTCGCCTTGGAAATAAGGATATCAGCGACGGGGATGTAGTAGCGGCCTGCAAAAAAGTTTACGCGCACGAGTTTATCGAGCAGCTGCCGCGTAAATATGAAACGGTACTCACGGAACGCGGGCTTTCTCTTTCCATGGGGCAGCGTCAGCTGTTGGCCTTTGCCCGGGCCATAGCCTGCAATCCCCGGATTCTCATTCTGGATGAAGCTACTTCCAACATTGATTCCGAAACCGAGCAGCTTATCCAAAAGGCCATGACGGTGATGATGCAGGAGCGCACTTCCATTGTTATTGCCCACAGGCTATCCACCATTCAACATGCCGACCGTATTTTGCTTTTCCATAAAGGAAAATTACGCGAGCAGGGTACCCACGAACAGTTGATGTCCCAAAAAGGTCTGTATTTTCAACTGTATCAATTGCAATACAAAGACCAGCAGGTTCTGACCGGGTAACCTCATGTAAATAACCCGATGCGGCTTATCCTATCAATCGACCCAGGGTGGTGTAATTCCCGGAAAGCCTGCCCAGAGGATCCAGTTTTTCCATATCGATCTGCCCGCCATCCCATATTTCATCGGCAATGTGGAACATCACAATTTCTCCGATAACCAAAAAGCCGGAACCGGGCCGGCCTTCACCGATTTCGATCGATTTGTAGAGCGTACATTCCATTTTGACGGGCGATTCTTTAACCAGCGGCGCTTTTACTTTTCGGGCGGGTATTGCCGTCAGTCCGGCCTCTGTAAACTCATTGACTTCCGGAGGGAAATCGCGGGCCGTGCGGTTCATGGCTTCGGTCATGGCTACGCTGACCGTGTTTACCACAAATTCGCCCGTATCCAGTATATTGCTTAGGGTGTCTTTCTTGTTACTGTCCCGGCTTTTGCGCGCAATGGCAATACTGAGTGTGGGCGGGGCGGAGGTAACTCCGTTAAAATAAGAGAACGGCGCCAGATTGAATACGCCCTCTATCGAAACGGTAGAGACAAAAGCGATGGGCCGGGGGACAATACAGGCGCTCATTAATGTATAGTTCTCACGATAGGTCTGTTTCTCAGGGTCTATCAACATATTTTGTAAATCCTTCCAAATAGAACAAAAAAATGAATGGTTTGTGATGATTACGTGACCCGCTCAGTGTAGTTTTCACGCAGAGCATCCCCCGATTTAATTAATAATGCGTAGTGAGCTTCGACGTATCATTTAGGGGGATGCTTTTTTATTCGTAAAAATTGCGAATCCAGCGGAAGGCTTCCAACTTCTTCACCAATTCCGCGGAAAGCGGACCTTTTTCCACGCTTTTTAAATTGCTCAGTAAATTTTTTTCCTTACGCATGCCCGGAATAACCGTCGTTACGGCGTCAAAGCTGATGATGTAGCGTAGCGCGGCTTCGGCCAGGCTGTCGGTTTCGTCTTTGACCGTCTCGCTTATCTTTTGAACACGTTCCCAAACCTGCTGTTTGCGGTCGCCGCGGAAATAGCGGTTTCGCCAGTCCTTTTCCGGAAAGGTGGTTTCCGGGGTGATGGCACCCGTTAAAGCGCCCTCATCAAAAGGAACACGGGCGATAACGCTTATTTTGTTTTCCAGGCAAAAGGGCAAAAGCTTATCGGCGGGAGATTGATCGAAAATATTAAAAATCACCTGGTAGGAATCAATCAGTCCGGATTTCCCGGCCTCGATACCGTTTTCCGGCTGATGATCGTTAATGGATATGCCGAAAAAGCGCACCTTTCCGTCCTTCTTTAATTTGTAAATGGCATTTTTCCATTCATCCTGTCCGGCCCATTTATCGTTCCATACATGGAACTGCTGTAAATCTAGGTAGTCCCGTTTCATATTGCGTAAACTGCGTTCCGTGGCTGAAATAATATAATCCTCCGGGAACGACTGCGCCAGCGTCGATTCGTCTTTGGCCGGCCACTCGAACTTTTTGGAAGGGATTTTGGATGTAATGAACAAGGTTTGTCCCGATTCCCGCTCCGCCTCGGCAATGAGCCGCTCGCTGTGGCCCATGCCATAGACCCAGGCGGAATCGAAAAAGTTAACCCCGGATTCAATGGCTTTAAGCAGCAGTTTGCGCGATGCGCTGTCCTCCGCGCCGATCCACATGGATTTGCCGATGCCCCATCCACCGAATCCCAGCCGGGATACCTGCACATCGGATTTATCAAACGGGCGATATTCCATAATCAGACTCCTTTAAAAATAGCTTATCTTTTCAGACCAACTTCATAAACTGTTTAAATATAGAAAATAATCGTTCCTGTTTCTATCCGCAAACACCAAAGAAAATGTTAAAACGTAAAATTATAATGGTAATATCCTTCATACCTGCCCTTCGGGCATCGCGATCTTTTGTAAACAATTCGTTTGGAAATCAGATATACGTCGTAATAATGCTTAAAAGGCATTTTGTACACAGGATCAACAACCGCTGGTATCTTTCTATAAGTTTGATTTCCGGAAACATAAACATGTAAATAAATAAAAAGAAATTTTATTCCAAAAAGGATTAAGAAAATGAAAATTCAAAATGTGGGATAACACATAATTTTGTTTTTCAAAAACAGACTTTTTAATTTAAGTTTCAATTGATATACCGATTATAATATTAGATACAACCGGTTAAACCGGAGTTATGTTTATCCGGATAACTGTTAAACTTTGTTTTTTTTAATCTTTTTCAGGAAATGCGTTATGATTACGATTAAGTCTACGCCGGGGCAGGATGTGATTAAACACGAATGCGAATCGCACAGAGATGGGGATTGGATTATATTTCGTTGTCCTCTTTGCCCGGATTACGAAAGACGTTTTAATTGGCGTACCGATGAAATGAAGGTGAAAGGTGATCACCCCCGGGTATCACATTCCGGTAAATATTACCCCCATGAGCTAAAGAGCGTTTTTGAATACCCGAATTAGTGTAACCTTCCGATAAATTACAGAAGGAGCTTCAATTTAATAGATCCGAATATATTCGGATTCGGTAAAGGCACTAATAGGAACTTTTTCGCCCTGCACAGAACTAAAACCAATAGATGTCTCCAGACGGTATGTCCCCTCAGGAAGTCCTTCACATTTGATTTTAACCTCTTTTGGGGAAATGAGTGATATTGATTTTTGTTCTTCAGCAATTTTTACGGTATGTCCTGTTTCAAGAGACCGGGCGAAAACAATAATATTGGCGAGTAAATCCGGAGGCAAGCCCTCTGTATCACCGCTAAAATCTATCAGAATACCAACCTGAAAAGATTGCTGTTTTTCCAGGGCTCGTCGTGGTTTTTTTTCATAAACCGGATAGGTTTGCAAACGACACTTTATGGTCTGCGTTGCCTGACCACCCGGCACTTTTTCTATAGTCTCAACAGGTTCCGGCACGGGCTGCCCGGGGATTTTTATTTCTTCTTCTTTAGGCAGATGGCGGTAAATAAATTGGGTTATTCTCAGCGGATCGATATTCGAAAACGTTTGATTATCTTCTGATTGTATATTTATGATTTTTCCTCTGAAGCCTTTGTCTCCTGGGTATATCTCGATATTGAAAGTCGAATATGGCGAATTGATAAATTCCTGTTCCTTCTGCTGGGCATCGAATTCCTGTACCCGTTCTTCCAGCTTATGAATGAGACTCTGATATTCGCTGTTCTGTTCTTTTAAGGCCTGGATATCCTTTTTTAATTCTTTGTTCTCTTCTTCCATCTTTATAAGCGTACTTTCCACGGAGTTTAGCTTTAATCGGGTTTGTTCCAGTTCTTCCTGGCAATTGCCATTTTCTTTTTTAACGTTGTTTTTTTCGGTGGCAGATATAGAAGATCGGGTTTGTTTCTTTTTGGTGTTTGCGGCGTTTTTTTTCTTAGAGGTGTTACTCATAAGACCTTACCTGTCTTTTTAGTGAAGTTTATAATGATCCGGCAGGTGTTTCCCGCCGGATCATTTCTTTTACAATATATTGCATTATACAAACCGCATTCGCTTACGCTTAGGGGCCAACGTCGTAAAACTGTACCATCGGTCCTTCGCCAAACATGGCTATGGGGCCGGGAATACCACCGGGGCCTTTCATGGTTATGGCCGTTACCAGCTTGTAAATGCCCGCAGGAACCGTTCCGCCGGGTATTTCGATGTATTCGTTGCTGTAATGATGAGGAGCGGAAACGAAATTAACCGTCTTGTTTGCAGAAGGTAAAGTAAACTCCCCACCGCCCATTTTTTCCAGATAAACCCGTAAATGCCAGGTTCCGGCCATGTAATAGTTCAACGGACCTATGGTGTTCCAATCAAATTGGACGCGCCAGTTTTGTCCTGTTTGAATAATGTTTGTGGGAGCCCAACCTGTGGTAGTGGGCAGCCCGGGAAGCGGCTGAGGCAGGCTGCGCTCTTCGAGTTCGCACTGACAGTTCACCCCAAAGAATGGCAGAATGTCCTCATGAACCATTGTAAACGGCATATTACACCTCCAGGTTAATTAATGTCAAAGATAAAGGATCCTTTAATAAATTCGCCAACATAATAAACTTAAAGGATTAACCAGCGCTTAATCTTTAATTAAAATACACTTAAATTAAAAAATTTGTAGGGTTTTATCTTCGTGTTTAATTTGCTGAAGCAACCGGATGGTGGATTGAGAAGGATCAACTTTAAATTGTTGGTGCAGGACTTCTTTACATTTTTGAAATTGTTTAAGAGCTTTGTCCCGCTCGCCTAAACGATAGTAACAGAGCATTAAACGGCGGTAAATATCTTCACGACAGATATCCTTGTGCAAAATTGTATCACAAATCTGAATGGCATCCTGAATTTTTCCGTTTAAACTATAATACTTGCTTATACGATCCAGAATGCTAAGATACAGCTCTCTGAAATATTCTCTTTCCGTCTCGGCCCAGGATTCATAAAGATTATCGATCATAAAATCGCTTGTATACAAGCCGGCAGCCTGTTCGTAAAAATATACGGCTAATGACTCGTTATTCTGATGTTCATTAATTTGTGCTTTTTTCCAAAGCTCTTTTAATTTTTCGATGTCAATTTCAAAACAGATATCGGGATGAAAACGATAACATTCTTCTTTGAAAAAAATAACATCCTTTATCCTGAATTTATCTTCCAACTGAATACGAAGATTGTGAAGGTTTACATTTAAACAATTTCGTGCCGCATCGGGTTTAGAGTTGGGCCAAAATGTATCCATTAAAACATCTCTGTATACCGGTTCATTGTGATGTAAAGTAAGATAGGCAAACAGTTCCTTCGTTTTTTTACCCGACCAGGACAGGATTTCTTCCTGATTAATTTGTACCCGGAACGTACCCAGAAAATTGATTTTAACCCTTAACGGTTTGAATGTAGAAGGAAGGGCTTTTTTCTCTTTTTTTGAGGATGATTCCTTTTTTTTACAGTAGCGGGGTTCACTGCCCGATTTATGGAATTTATCAAAAATATGTACACACTTGATCAATATGGTATGTGTTGAGGCCTTCATTTTTGACCATTTATGGTGAAGTCCTGTTTTAGGTACTGTATCAACCTTAATAGGCCTTGTTGTATCGTAATCATCAAAATTATAAACAAAACGAACAATATTATTTATAATCCCTGTTATTTCTTTCTCTGATGCTAAAAGAGGAAGAAAATCACGAGCGCCGTTACGAAAAGCTTTCAAAATAAAATCGGCAGACGGATTTTGGCTTATCAAAATGATCGGGATAGAAGGATATTGTTTTTTCATTTTTACCAGAAATGACATTCCACTCTGGTGTATGACAAATTGATCTATCAGTAAGAGACCGGGTTTAAAGGAAGCAAGTATCGGAATGATCTCCTTACAGTTTGAAATACTGAGCAGCTCATATTTTTTATTGAGAAGGTTAATAATTTTTTGCAGTGAAGCAATATTCTTATAAACAAGAATAATTTTTATTCTGTTCATTGCTACACCAAAATAATATAGTAATACAAAAGGCTGCCCTTTTGGCCGGGTGTGGAATTAAAATAGGTTTCTGTGAAAATATCAATATAAACTGTGCAACAGTCGAGAGTATCAAAAGCTTTAATTAAGAATGCCAATAATGCCAAATAGGGAAACTTCAAAAGATTATACTGATGTTATGATGAATTGTCAACAAAAATAAAATATAATTGACAATATTAATATGCCGTCAAATGAAACCGTTTACTTTCCATATTCAGATAGAAAAAAGTTCAAAGCCGCGGCATACTATAATCTGGGCTTGGCTGGGTTCGTATGAAGAGGCTGTGAAAAATTATAATCAGACGCTCAAGCGGCGTCCCAACTGGCCCAGAGCCGGCGGTTATACGCCGCATTAAAACGATTTTGTAAATCGTATTTGAAAAAACAGCGGGTAGGCGCCGCAGCTACCTGCCGCCCTTAAATCCGCTTTGAGAATTGGACCATTGTGTTTCAATATATCTTTGGAAAAAGCCGAACCGTTTTCTGCTGATAATTTTTATATGCTTTTTAAATAAATAGAGGGAATTTTATTCCCCTTTATGAGCTTTTACCAGTAAAATGATAATTTTATTATTGGGATAAGAAAAGAATTATACTATATTGCTCGATAATATAATATTCTCTCTAACTCAAAATTTGATACCCTTAATTTTGATAGGTCATTACTATGATAACAAAGAACAAAATTTGTTTTATTCTTATTCTCTCGTTTGTTAGTGCATTTAGTTTGTATGGGCAAGAGAAAGATTCCACAGTAACCGAAGAAGATATACAAAGCTTTAAAATAAGCCCTATTGCAGCGCCGGGTTACACACCGGAGTTGGGCTTTTTGGTTGCCGTAGGCGGATTGATCAGTTTTTCCACCCAACCCGACAATCCGGATCTGCTTCGTTCTTCATTTCCGATAACCATTGCCTATACCTCGACTAAAGCAATCGTGGCAAATGGTATCTTAACATCTTTTTGGCTGGATGATAAATTGCGGATGTATGGTCAATTCTGGTACAAGGATATGCCGGATAATTACTGGGGTATTGGTTACGACGCGGCTTTCAGTACACCTAAATCGGATTCTACCACGGCATATCAGAGAACCTGGTGGTGGATTAATCCAAGCTTTTTATGGCAAATAAAGGATAACTATTTTATTGGTTTGAATGTTGATTATGAATATACCAGGGGTTCTCAGAAGAAAAATCAAACAGCGGAAGAGTATGAGAAGGGTGTTGCCAGCGACCCAAACTACCGGAAATTTAACGACAAACCCCTGAACTCTGGTCTCGGTATTATTTTGCAGCACGATTCGCGCGATATTCCTGTAGATACCAGAAATGGCTGGTATCTCAACTTGATGGCAAGTTTCTACACCGAGGCTTTTGGTGGAGATAATAACTACCAGATGTATCTCGTTGACTATCGACAAGCCGTACAGCTGAGTGAATTGTCCGGGCTTAATACGTTTGCCTGGCAGGTAAAAGGACGTTTTACCGCCGGGGATGTGCCTTACGGCGGGATGTCCCAGTTAGGCACCCCTTTCGATTTAAGAGGATATACATGGGGACAATATCGCGATAACAATATGTTTTTTTTCCTGGCAGAATACCGGCATATATTCAAGAAAAAAGACGGCGATCTCGGGAAACACGGTATGGTTGCCTGGGTAGGCAGCGGTACCATCTTCAACTGGGATACGATAAAAGATAATAACAACAAATGGCTGCCAAATTTTGGCGTAGGTTACCGTTTTGAATTGCAGCCGAGGATGTGGATACGTCTCGATTTTGGTATCGGCCGAAACACTTCCGGTATATATTTCAACTTTAACCAGGCCTTTTAATAGAGTCTAAAAAAGGTTCTTCCGGTAAATCTATAGGTGAAATATAAAATATCGAATGACAAACAATATAAAATGTTGTGTGCAATATTTTGTACATACTCAGGAACTCGTTATCATTCCAACTCTTATTTACCCAAAGGGAAAGTTGAATGTATATCCCCGTTACATCGGTGGGAAAAAAAGAACGTACAACAGTTTTCGTCCCGAAAGGAGCGATGGATAGCCGAACGAATTTTAAATGCGGATTAAGGGCAATATATCTGTGGAATATTGGCACATAAAGATGCGTTTGTGTGTTCAGATCTATTCGATGGAGATGTAAAATACTGGAGAATAAGTAACAAACAAATTTAAGATTCAAAACGGGAATTGTTTCGAGTGATAAGCCTACTGGTCCACCATCTCTTTCTTTAATCTCTCTTCCCTATTCATGCCGGCCTTCAAACAGGTTACAAGTTAATTCGGAAAGGGATAAAATCGTTTTGTCTCACTAAATATCGACGTTTATCAACTGTGGTATGGATTCCTATCGAATTCCCTGAATATGCAGACTACATGTAAAAATCATTAGTTGTTTAAGAATAAAAAGCTAAACTGTTTTTCAAAAGGAGGTATTATGTACAAAATGTTTAAACTTTTCATCCTTTTGAGCTCTCTGCTTTTTTTATTTAGCAGCAGTGCTCTTGCCCAGAATAAACCCAACATCCTGATTATCTGGGGGGACGACATCGGGCAGTCCAACATCAGTGCCTACACGTTTGGTTTGATGGGATACCGCACGCCCAATATCGACCGCCTGGCCAAGGAAGGAATGTTGTTTACCGACTACTATTCCGAACAGAGCTGCACAGCCGGACGTTCCACCTTTATTTTGGGGCAAAGCGTTTTACGTACCGGCCTGAGTAAAGTGGGCCTGCCCGGCGCCAAAGAGGGCATCAGCGAAAAGGACCCGACCATCGCCGAGGTTCTTAAAAACCAGGGATATGCTACCGGTCAGTTTGGTAAGAATCATCTTGGCGACCGTGATGAACATCTTCCTACCAATCACGGTTTTGATGAATTTTTTGGCAATCTGTATCATTTGAATGCGGAAGAAGAACCGGAACTGCCGGATTATCCCAAAGACCCTGAATTCCGGAAAAAATTCGGGCCGCGGGGAGTCATCCATTCTTATGCGGACGGAAAAATAGAAGACACCGGGCCTTTGACCAAAAAACGAATGGAAACGGTTGATGATGAAACCGTTGACGCGGCTATAGATTTTATAAAACGATCGGTTAAGCAGGGCAAACCGTTTTTTGTATGGTGGAACGGCACGCGGATGCATTTTCGTACCCATGTAAAAAAAGAACTTCGAGGAATTTCGGGTCAGGATGAATATTCCGACGGTATGGTGGAACATGATCTGCACGTTGGTAAGCTTTTAGATATTCTTGATGAGTTAGGCATTGCCGATAATACGATTGTGCAATACGGGACGGATAACGGCCCGCACAAAAATTCCTGGCCGGATGCCGCTTCAAGCCCCTTCAGGAGTGAAAAGAACACCAATTGGGAAGGCGGCTGGAGAACCCCTAGTCTTGTCAGGTGGCCAGGACATATCAAAGCAGGTTCGGTTTCCAATGAAATTATGTCTACTCTGGACTGGTTTCCTACGTTGGTGGCGGCGGCCGGTATTCCCGATATTAAAGATAAACTGATGAAGGGTTACGAGGCCAATGGCAGGCATTTTAAAGTGTATCTTGACGGTTATAATTTCCTGCCTTATCTAACCGGCAAGGTGGATAAAGGTCCGCGCCATGAGATTTTTTATTTTTCTGATGACGGTGATCTAACTGCATTACGATATGACGACTGGAAACTTATCTTTATGGAACAACGGGTAGAAGGTACATTCAAAATTTGGCAAAATCCCTTTACTCCTTTAAGGGTTCCGCTAATATTTAACCTGAGAAGAGACCCTTATGAACAAGCACAGAAAACATCCAACACCTATTACGATTGGTGGATCGATCACGTTTTTCTCCTTGTTCCGGCACAACACTATGTAGCTAAGTTTCTCATGACCTTTAAAGATTATCCTCCGCGTATGAAAGCGGCCAGCTTTAGCCTGGATAAGGTAATGCAGGAACTCACTTCGCCCGGAAATAATTAAAATACCAACGAAGGCCGGTGCCAGGATTTGACCGGCCTTCCTATTTTAAACCGAAAGCGAACGATTTTATAGCTGTTTTCGTGAGGTGCCTAATCGTGGCAGGTTTCATAAAAAGTAAAATACGTGCAATAGGTTACAGTTTTATATTTGGTTTAATACTGGCAATATCTTTAAGTTGCTCTGTTCAGCAGCAAAAAAAAGAAACAGCTCTACTTCCATCCTGGAATGACGGTCAGGCAAAACAATCGATAATAGATTTCGTAAATCGGGTAACTGATAAAACAGGGGATGATTATATTGTTCCGTCGGATCGTATTGCTGTTTTTGATAATGACGGCACACTATGGTCGGAGCAACCGGCTTATTTTCAACTTTTTTTCGCCATAGACCGGGTGAAGGCTCTGGCGTCGGATCACCCGGAATGGAAAGATAAACAACCATTTAAGGCCGTACTCGAAAACGATATGGAAGCATTGGCTGCCTCCGGTGAGCATGGAATCATAGAATTGGTTATGGCCACGCATGCCGGCATGACCACCGCAGAATTTGAACAAATCGTGCGCGATTGGATTAGGACTGCAAAACATCCCCGTTTTAACCGCCCTTTCACCGACCTGGTTTATCAGCCAATGTTGGAACTATTGAATTTTTTGCGGGATAATGGATTTAAGACATTCATTGTATCCGGAGGGGGCATCGAGTTTATGCGACCCTGGGTGGAAGAAGTATATGGCATTCCGCCCGAACAAGTGGTGGGCAGCATGGGCAAGTTAAAATTTGAGTTTAGAGACGGTAAACCGGTTCTGGTTAAACTGCCCTGGATCGATTTTATTGATGATAAAGACGGTAAGCCGGTGGGGATACATCGCTTTATCGGTAAAAGACCCATCGCCGCCTTCGGTAATTCCGACGGGGACTTGCAAATGTTGCAATGGACCGCTGCCGGGCCGAAGACACATTTTTGCCTGTATGTTCATCACACTGACGAGGAACGGGAATGGGCATACGACCGCAACTCGCCTATCGGCCGTTTGGATAAGGGATTGGATGAGGCCCGGAAAAACGGCTGGACGGTGGTGGATATGAAAGTGGATTGGAAAGTTATTTATCCGTTTGAACTTCAGGAAAGGTAGTTTTATGTCTCCACATGAAGCGATTCAAGAACTTCATAATCGTATGTCTCAATCCATCATCGGACAGGAACATATTGTTGAGCGTTTAATCATCGGGCTTTTGGCCAACGGCAATTTATTGGTGGAAGGCCTGCCCGGTCTGGCCAAAACGCGTGCCGTGAAAAGCATGGCCAAACACCTGCATGCCGATTTTTCGCGCATTCAGTTCACCCCCGACCTGCTGCCCTCGGATATCACCGGAACGGAAATTTATTATAGCTCGGGCGGTAAAGGAGAATTTCGTTTTGAACCGGGGCCGCTTTTTGCCAATATCGTTCTGGCCGATGAAATCAACCGTGCGCCGGCCAAGGTGCAGGCGGCACTACTGGAAGCAATGGAGGAACGGCAGGTAACCGTGGCTAAAAAAACGCATAAAATGCCGGATTTGTTCATGGTCATGGCCACCCAGAATCCTATCGAGCAGGAGGGAACCTATCCCCTGCCCGAAGCGCAGATGGACCGCTTTATCATGCATGTGGTTATCACCTATCCCGATGAGGCTTCTGAACGACAGGTGCTGCAGTTGTTGAGGAAGGAAGAAAAGGGGAAGGATTCAAGGATTCGAGGAAACGAGGAAAAAAATAAGGAAGAGCCGCTTCAACAGGATGTCATCTTTGCGGCCCGTAAGGAAATTATGGACATCCATATTGCGGAAAATATGGAAAAATACATCGTCGCTCTGGTGAACGCCACCCGCTTTCCGGAAAAATACAGCGATGACTTAAAAAAGTGGATTGAAGTGGGTGCCAGTCCGCGGGGCGCGATAGGTCTGGATAAATGCTCGCGGGTACATGCCTGGCTGAACGGCAGCGATTTTGTCACTCCCGATAACATTCGGGCAGTGGTGCATGATGTACTGCGACACCGCATTATGCTCAGCTATCAGGCTAACGCATCCGGCATCAATGCGGATCAGGTGATTGACGAAGTGTTGAAGTTGGTGGCTGTAGCATGATATATGTGGGGTAAATAGGATTCGGGAGTTCAAGAGTTCAAGGAGTTAAGGGGGAAGAGTAGTATTATATTTGAGGATTCAAGGGTTTAGGGTTCAAGGGTCTGAGGAGTTATGATGTTAAGAAACTATAAAGACCTGGTTGTCTGGCAAAAAGCTTATTCCTTGTGTTTGGATGTGTACAAATTAACCAAACAGTTTCCTGATGAAGAGAAATACGGATTAACTTCACAAATTAAAAGAGCCGCCGTATCGATTCCTTCTAATATTGCCGAGGGGTATGGCAGGAAAACAACAAAAGAATATATACAATTTTTATATATCGCCTATGGTTCACTTTGTGAACTGGAAACACAGTTAATGCTGGCAAAGGATTTAAAATATTCTAGAAATATGAAGGAAGACACCTATATTGAGAATTTAATGGAAGTGGAAAGAATGCTAAAATCTCTAATAAAGTCCTTAGAGAAAAAAATAAGCGTTAAAAAAAGTTCGTAATGGAGATAAAATATTCTGACTTTTATCCTTGAACTCTTGGATCCTAAAAAACGAAAATATTTATGAACACTGACACGAATCACACCGGCATCTACGTCACACTTGAAGAACTGACAGTCTTGCACTACCGTTCTGGAGGGTTTACGTTGCTGCCCCGCCAGCCTAAAAACAGCCTTTTAAGCGGCAGGCACGCCTCCCGGATGCGCGGACGCGGGCTCAATTTCGAAGAGCTGCGCGGTTATCTGCCTGGCGATGATATTCGTAATATTGATTGGAAGGTCACCGCCCGGCTGCAAAAACCGTATGTGCGCGTCTATACCGAGGAACGTGACCGTCCGGCCATTCTGGTGGTGGATCAGCGCCTGTCCATGTTTTTCGGCAGTAAAGTGGCGATGAAATCGGTTACCGTGGCTCAGGCCGCCGCCGTGATTGCCTGGCGGGTTTTTGATGCCGGCGACCGGGTTGGCGGGGTGATCTTTAATGATTCCGATTTGATAGAACTGCGCCCCCATCGCAGCCGAAAAAATATTCTGCGTTTTTTGGGAGAACTGGTCAAACAAAACCGGGCTTTGAATGTGAACGAGCAAATAAACGAAAATCCAGGTCAATTAAATAAAGCTCTGGAATCCGTTCATCGCCTGGTAGGCCATGATAAAATTGTGATTATACTGAGCGATTTTAACGGGCTTGATGAATATACGACGCGCCTGATTACCCTTATTGCCCGACACAATGACGTCATTGCTCTGCCCATTTTTGATCCTCTGGCCACGACCATTCCGACAGACGCCAAACTGGTGGTGAGCGACGGGGAGCTGCAACTGGAACTGGATACCGCCAGGGGCGTATTGCGCAAACAGGTTAAAGAAGTGGCCGATAAGCGGCTTAAAGCCATTATGAAGTGGCAGGATGAACTGGCCATTCCCGTACTTCCCATTTCAACCGAAGATGATCCGGCCGATAAGATACGCCTTTTACTGGGCGCGGGATTGCCGAAATAATGTTGAGGATTGAGGGGGATAAAGGATAAAAGTGGTAAAGGGTTCAAGGATTTGAGGGTTCAAGGGTTTAGACGATTTTATTTAGCTTGAACCCTTGCCCCCTTGAACCCTATCAATTTTAAACGAATTAACAGAAAAAAACATGACGCCAGATTCTACAAAATTAAGCCAACTGAACGATATTGTTGTTCCTCAACCCGTAAGCTGGACGCCGCAGACAATCGGCTGGTATTTCGTTTTTGCTTTATTGTTTCTGCTGCTTGTCTGGCTGGGGTATCGTTTATATAAAGCCCGGCTGTCCAATCGCTACCGCCGGGAAGCGTTGGCTCAATTAGAACTTATAAAACAGGGCCTTTCTTCGCCCGCATTGAAGGATAAATCGGCTTCCCGCATTCCGGAGCTGATAAAACGAACGGTATTAACCTGGGCGCCGCGCGACAAAATAGCGCCGCTATACGGACGGGAATGGCTGGAATTTTTAGACCATACCTACCGCAGCGGCCGTTTTACCAGCCCGGCAGGAGAGCTGATTGAAAAATTATCGTACACAGATTTGGAACAGGATGAAACGGAGAATCTTGAACAAGTCATTCCGTTGGTTGCCGATTGGATAAAAAAACATAAACAGATTGCCGTGGAAGGCGGGGGCAGGGGATGATCGAGTTTCAATTCACTTATATCTTCCTTATTCTGCCGCTGCCGTTGCTGACGTGGCTGCTGCTGCCGCCTTACCGGGAAAGCCAGGAATCCGTACGCGTACCGTTTTTTGAACACCTCACTCTGCAAACCCGGCAAAAGCCCACCAAAGGAGCGGTGGTACTGAAACGAAACATCCTGCAGAGAGTCATTGCGCCAGCGGTATGGCTGTTGCTGATGACCGCTCTGGCGCGTCCGGTCTTCGTCGAGCCGCCCATCGAGCGGATTAAATCCGGTCGTGATTTATTATTGGTTGTCGATCTATCCGGTTCGATGGACACGCGCGATATGTTCGATGAAGACGGAAAGCGTATCAATCGTTTACAGGCCATAAAAAATGTGTTAGGCGATTTTATCACTCGTCGTAAAGGCGATCGTATTGCTTTGATGTTTTTTGGGACGTCCCCCTATTTGCAGGCCCCTTTCACCCAGGACAGTTCTCTGATTAAAAGTCTGCTTGAGGAAGCACAGGTGGCCATGGCCGGGCCCCAAACCATGCTGGGCGATGCTATCGGGTTGGCTATCAAAACCTTTGAACACAGCGAAGCCAGGGAAAAGGTGGTTATCCTGCTGACGGACGGAAACGATACCAACAGCAAAGTGCCGCCGGAAAAAGCCGCAGAGCTGGCCGCGTATCATCATATCAAAATTCACACCATAGGATTCGGTGACCCGACCAACAGCGGGGAAGACCTGTTCGATGAACAAATGCTGAAAGATATTGCCGGGATAACGTCTGGGATGTCCTTTATGGCCGCCAACCGAGATGCGCTGGAAGAGGTCTATCGCCAGCTTGATAAAATAGAAGTTCAAAATTACGAAACCCTGTCCTATCGTCCCATGCGGCCCTTGTATATGTGGCCGCTGGCCGGAGCGTTTATTATTTTGATCTTCTATCATATTTTTATGGGACTCCGCACATGGTTTAGCAGAATGAGGGCGCAAAATGTTTGAGGGTTGGCAGTATTTTCATTTTTTACGGCCCTGTTGGCTGTTAGGTATACTGGCTGCGCCGCTGTTGTATTTTATCACCCAAAAACGTCTCGGCGCCGATTACCAATGGCGTAATATCATCGCGCCGCATTTGCTGGAACATTTAAAAGTTCGGCCGGCGGCCAGTGCTAAATTCCGCCCTATTCATTTGATTTCATTGTTCATCATACTGGCTGCTCTGGCTCTGGCCGGCCCGGCCTGGCAGCGCGAACCGTCTCCCTTTAGCGAAGATAAAGCGCCGCTGGTTATTGCCCTCGATCTTTCGCAAACCATGGATGCGGTAGATATAGCGCCGACACGGCTGGAACGGGCCAAATTAAAAATAACAGACCTGCTGCAACTGCGGCAAGGCGCCCGCACGGCTCTTCTGGTTTATGCCGGCTCGGCGCATACGGTTTTGCCCTTTACCGATGACCCTGCTTTGCTGAACATGTATATCGAATCGCTGAGTACCCATATTATGCCTTCAAAAGGAAAAGCGCCGCAAAAAGCTCTGAAGTTGGCGGCATCCCTGCTGGACAAAAGCGAGATTCCCGGCACCATATTGTTTTTTACCGATGGGATTTCCGGAAAATACGCCGCACAATTTACCCAATATATGCAGACGAGCCGTAACCAAATTGCGGTACTGGCTTTCGGTACGCGGGAGGGCGGTCCGATTCAAACGGGGAAGAACCGCTTTTTAACCAAAAACGGACGGCGGGTTATGGCGCCGTTTGATTATGAAGGTTTGCATACGCTTTCCCAAAAGGCCGATATACCGGTCATCGGCAGTACGGTGGATGACAACGACGTTGAAAGGCTTCAGCGCAGCATTCAGACCCATTTACAGGCCGCACTGGCCGAAGACGAAAGCCTGCGCTGGAGAGACAACGGCTACTATCTGCTTTTTCCCATCGTCTTGCTGGCCGCCCTGTGGTTTCGCAAAGGCTGGACATTGCAGTGGAGAGCATAAAGAAGGTTGCTAAAAACATAGACAATAAAATGAATAAACAAAACACAAATATAAAAAGAAAGAAAAAACCAATCCTGTGGATTGGACTTGTTGTGCTATTTTTTGTTGTCATTGCCGTCTTTCTCAAAGCGGAGTCGAGCGAATTCCGTTTTATGGATTTGTGGCTGACGCCCGACCAGCAAGGCCGCTACTATTTTGAGAATGGCGATTATAAACAAGCCGCGGAACATTTTGCCGACCCGTTTTGGAAAGGCACAGCCTATTACAAAGCGGGCGAGTATGATCAGGCCATAAACTGGTTTGCCCGCAGCGACAGCGCCGCGGCTTACTATAATCTGGGAAATAGTTACGCCTGGCTGGGCTCGTACGAAGAGGCTGTGAAAAATTATGATCAGGCGCTCAAACGGCGCCCCAACTGGCCCAGAGCCGAGGAAAATCGTACCATTGTCGCCGGGTTAATTAAACGCCAAAAGGAAGACGATTTTGAAGAGGAAGCGCAACAGCCCACTTTTTCCGCCGATAAGATTGAATTTGGCGAAAAGGGCAAAAAAGGGAAAGAAGGCGAAGTGCCTCTGGAAATGATGTCCGAAGAGCAGATAGCCGAGATGTGGCTGCGCCGTTTGCAAAATTCACCGGCGGATTTTTTACGACAGAAATTTATTATCCAGACGATGATGCAAAACAATACCACAGAGGCGGTAAAATAGAATGATTCCGCTACAATTCAGAAATAGATTTAAACGTATCTTTACGGTATTTTTGCTGTTACCTGTATTTGTAGCGGCTCAGCAGCCCGGGCCATTCATCCGCGCTGAGATAAAGCCAAAGAGCAAAGTCATTATCGGTGAAACGGTTGTGCTCGAGGTGGATATTCTCGTCCCTACCTGGTTCAGCAAAGCGCCGCAATTTCCTGTCATAAACGTTGAAAATGCCATTACCCTCCCGCCGGAACGGTCGATGAATCTAACGGAACAAATTGACAGCGAAAGCTACGCCGGTATCCGCAGAGAATATAAAATTATACCGCAGCTTCCCGGTACGTACTATGTCCCGTCTGTAACGGTCGGCTTCTATTATGCGCTGGAAAACGCCCGGCCTTCCGCTCTTACAACGCTGAAGACCCGGCCGTTTACATTTACCGCCGAGCTGCCGCCGGAAGCCCGCGGACTATCGTACTTTATCGCTGCGTCAAGAATGACGGCCTCGCAGAAACGAAGCCCACAAACGGATACGCTCAGAGTGGGGGACGCTCTTGAGCGCACACTGACATTCAAAGTATATGATGCGCTGGCCATGGTTATCCCGCCTCTGGCCTTTGATTCCATCCCCGGCCTGGCCGTTTACCCGCACAGCCCGATAGTGGAAGATTTTGGCGGTGAACGCGGATCGCAAAGAATCGGTCAACGCATTGAGTCGGTAACCTATATCGTACAGGACAGCGGAAGGTATACTCTGCCTGCCGTCGAATTTTCTTGGTGGAATATCCATCGCAAACGGCTGCAAACGGCACGGGTTCCGGCCATCCGGTTTTACGCCCAAAAAGCGCCCGAACAAGCCGCTTTGTTTCCTGTTGAACAGGATACACTTACGGCAGAGGGTGAAGCAGCGGATGAACTCGATTATACCAAAATGACTATTCTGCTTTTAAGCGCAACACTAATTCTGATGCTGTTTTATCGGCTTACGCGTCGTTATGCGCCGGAATTCAAACGTCGTTATTCGGACTATAAACACCAATGGCAGGAATCGGAAAAAGCCTGTTTTGCTTGTTTGCGCAAAGCCTGTATGCACAACCGGCCCCGCGAAACGGTTCAAAGGCTATTGGACTGGACAGGGAAAATAGGTTTGCATTCCGGTTTAAACGCTTTATTCGCGGAGAGCGCCGATGAGCGGTTGGTTAGAGAAATACAAAATCTTATGGGACAGGTGTATGGAAAAGACGCGTCTAAGACCACCTGGCAGGGCCGACGGTTATACGCCGCATTAAAACGATTCCGTAAATCATATCTGAAAAAAACAGCGGGTATGCGCCGCAGCTACCTGCCGCCCTTAAATCCGCTTTGAGAATTGGACCATTGTGTTTCAATATATCTTCGGAAAAAGCCGAACCGTTTTCTGCTGATAATTTTTATATGCTTCCCCGAATTCAGTGCTTAACATCGCCTCTTCTACCTTTATACGGTAAAGAACCGCCGCAAAAACCGGCAGGAGGACTACCACGAAAGAAAGCAGACTGTTCATACCTATCCCCAAACCCAGGCAAATAAGCAGTAAACCCGTATAGCTGGGATGACGTATGCGCTTGTATATGCCCCCGGTTTTTAGCCGATGATCTTTCGCTATGGCCACATCCACCGTAAAGGCCTTTTGCAGTTGCATAATGGCCAGCCAGCGGATGAGAAGCCCGGCCGTAAACAATATGATTCCCAGTACGGCCAGGACAATATTGATTGTGTCCCACGCCTGATACCTGGCCAGAAAGAAACCCAGAGTGAGGCTGAAAGGAATGGTTAACCAAAACAGCAGAAGCGATTTCCGGTCTTTTTGGGATTTGACCTTAGCGCTTTTGGAACGCTTACTGAGCATCAAAACAAACTCGGACAGGAAGAAAAATAAGGACAATAAAAGGATGACTCCGATGTTCATTTCATTCATTTTTTTGATGTGTTGCCGTCAACTTACTTTTTTTGAAATATAACAGATCGAAAATTTATATCCGCTAATATTTTTCCCTATCAGGTAATGTTATTAAGTCGTTGTGCAGACCTGTACACTCTCTGAAAGCAAGATAGAATAAAGCACAGGGCAACGCCCTGTGCTAGAAAAACAAACTGCTGCCCTGATAGTTACTCCGGTAATTCCAGCCCGTACTTATCACTGATGTCCAGCGGCGGGAGAGAACCGTCCAGCGGTTTCTTGTCTTTCACATACCAGTCGTACCAGTCCATTACCCGGTACAACACGTCGATGCGGCCCGGCTGACGACCGTTGCCGTGACCTTCGCCGGGATACTGTACCAGACGTACCGCCGGGTGGTCGTTCATCTTTAAACGGCGGTACATTTCCAGGCTTTGCGAAGGATGCACGCGGGTATCCGCCGCGCCGCCAAAGATCAAAAAGGCCGATTTACTCTGATGGGCGTAATAAATGGGGCTGCGTTTCAGACTTTGATCCCACATCTCTTCCAGTTTTTTACCGGAATGTACATACAATTCTTCATAAGGGATATCGGTGGTGCTGCGTTTGCTGATCAGGTCGCTGATGCCCACAAACATACACACGGCGCGCACCTTATCGGTGTAGTACGTGCCAAACCAGGCAGCGGCGAAACCGCCGTAGGAACCGCCGCCCAAACCGACCCGTTCCTTATCGGCAATACCTTCTTTAACCAGATAATCGATACCGTCGGCCACGTCGTCAAACTCGGTGCCGGCAGCGTTGCCATAGTGCCATTTCATGGCAAATTCGACACCGTAACCGGTGCTGGCGCGATAATTCGGATAAAAGATCGCGTAACCTTTACCGGCCATAATCTGTCCCGGCGTGGAATAGCGCGTAACCCAGGCATTGGAATAATGGCTTTCCGGTCCGCCGTGTACGAAAACCACCAGCGGGTAGGTTTCGCCCTTTTTATAATCAACGGGATAGATCAGCAAACCTTCTATTTCAACGCCGTCGCGCGCTTTATAGCGGATGACCTCCTGCTTGCCGAATTTTTTATCGGCCAGCCAGGGATTGGCTGTGCTGAGCTGGCGCAGTTTCTTACCCGGCCGCCAGTAAAACACTTCACCCGGTAAATAGGGGGATTGGCCTACAAAGGCGAAGTGTTTAAAATCTTTGGTAAACGTAGGCGCGGAAAAGATAATGCCGTCGTCAGCCGAAGTGAGCAGCAAATCGCGGTCATTGCCGTCCAGACTGACGGTGCGCAGGGTTTCGTTGACGCCTTCGCCGCTGCGGTAAATGATGGTTTCATTGTCTTTCCAGCCTACCCAATTGACATGACCTTTGAAATTCGGAATGGTCAAATTGGCTGCTTTTCCACCGGAAACCGGCAGCGCGTACACCTGGCTCACGGCATGATCGCTGCGGCGCGAGGCAGCGGCATAAGCCAGATGTTTGCCGTCCGGACTGAAAGCGTAATTACCCAATTTTCCGGGATTATCGGTTAATTGATGAAATTCTTTTTTGTCCACTTCCAGCAAATAGACTTTGGTAAACATATAGCGGTAATCAATCAGGTTCTTCTCCGTACCGGCAAAGGCGATCTGTTTGCCGTCGGGCGAAAAGACAAAGGACAAAACGGTGATGTTGTCGGTAAGCTGCTGCGGTTCGGCGGAAGCGTCTTCCTTAGTTACATCCTGCAAAAAGAGGTGGCGGTGTTTCCATTCCTCTTCGTAATAGATAAAATCATAACCTTTTTCCTTCAACGCTTTTTCACGCGCCGTGGGCGGCTCGCCGGCGATGTAGGCAATCTTCTTGCCGGATGGATGCCAACGGTACGCGCCGACGCCGGTTTTGGAATGGGTGATTGGTCTGGCCTCGCCGCCGTCGATGGGAATTTGCCAGACCTGCGTTTTGGCTTTCTCACCGCGGGCCATACGAAAGCTGATCGCTTTTCCGTCGGGACGCCATTGCAGGGAGGAGACATTCACTTTGCCCGTAATAAAAGGCCTGCTTTGACCGGTGGCCACATCCAGAACGTAAAACTCGCTGTAAGCATAACCCGGTTTCTCATCGGCAGCGCGTGGGACACGCACCGTGTAAGCAATGTAGGCGCCGTCGGGACTGATTTGCGCGCTGGTAACATATTTCATCGACAGCAAGTCCTGTGCGCTAAAATTCGCGGCCGCATAGGTTAAGGCAGGCAAAAAGACGACAGGAGAAAAGAATATGAGTAAAAAAAGTGTTAATCGTTTTCTTAAAAAATATCGCATAACGGTCCTCCGTTCTTCTGTGTTGATTGTTTAAAGAATATACTCAAATAATGAATTTCATTCATATATTATTTAATAATTGAGCGTATTCAAAATTTATCCGACCTCTCACTTTTCCAAAATAGATTTTGATAACACACGCAAAGTTAAAATCCACTCCCAAGTGCACAGGTGAAAAAAGCAATTCCCCTCCTTGGAGGGGTTAGGCCGTGCCTGCGGCAGACAAGGGTGGGTTATAAACAGTCTAAATTTAAAGTATTGTTCATAAAAAACATGATCCCTAAAAAACAATACAAATTCTGCTTACATTAATTTATTTAGGATAGCGATGATTTAACCCTTAAATTATTTTACGCCTTCCACAACGAAAGATTGGAATTGTTACGGTTTTTCATTAAAATATAAAATCTGTAAATACAAACGTGTTCGATCCATTTAAAGGAACTGAAAATGAGAACGTTTCATACTATCCTGCTTGTTGTATTCCTGTTCCTTATTTCAGCTCAATCCCAAACCAGACGTATTGTTCTTTTGGAAGAAGCCACTAATGCCAGTTGCGGCCCCTGCGCTACGTATAACCCGGGTTTGCAGGATTATTATTCCAAATATTACGGCGGCATTATTTCCGTGCGTTATCACGCCTCCTGGCCCGGCCGTGATCCCATGTACAGCGCCAATACCACGGAAAACAGCAATCGCATAAAATATTACGGCATAAACGGTGTGCCCAATTATGTGATGGACGGTATTTTGTACGGCGTACCCAGCAATCCCGAAGCCATGCAGGCGCAAATGTTCCGCAATCTGGAAAATCCTGCTCCGGTGAAAATATCCGTGGCGGCTCAATATGGCGAGGATAGTCTGACGACGACGGTTACCGTAACAGCGCTGCAGGATGTGGAGCAAAATCAACTTTATCTGCGTACCGCGGTGATCGAACGCCGGGTGGAGTACGGCAGCGCGCCCGGAACCAACGGCGAGAAAAAATTCAATGACGTTATGCGCAAAATGCTGCCCAATGACAGCGGTGTTTTCCTCGATTCGCTGGAAGCTGGCGACAGCCTGAGTTTTACCTTCACACAGGCCATCGGCAGCGACTGGCTATTTGACGATCTGGCTATCGTGTCCTGGGTGCAGTCCGATGAAGATAAAACCGTCATTCAGGCCGGGACGGATATCCCGACTTTTGTACTGGATGAAACGGAACAGGGCATACAAGTGCTTAACGCCAATGAGCAGGCTTCCAGAAGCTACCGCATCGTAAATGATAATCCCGTGGAATTGCAGGTAAAAATATTAGCCCGTAACGTGCAGGCCTCCGAGGGCTGGAGCTATAGTTTTGCCAGTTATGCGGGTAAAAAGGGACAGGAAATCAGTACGGTTATTGCCCCCGGCGATACCTTCTATTTCGGGCTGGATGTCACGGCCGGCGAATACGGTTCCATCCGGCTGGATATTTTTGCCAAAAACATGAACGCCGCCCAATCCTTATCCGGAAAGCAGTATGATTACGGATTCACGCGTACTTATCGCGGCGTGGTGGCGCAAAATACCGATGTCCTGCTGGTGGATGACGACGGCGGCGCCGACTATGAAGAGAATTTCCGCGAAATCCTCGATCAACTGGGCGCCAGATATCTAACCATTTTGCAAAGCGATGTGGAGGCCTTAAATAAACAGGCCGATCTTGCACAGTTCAAAGCGCTGATCTGGAATGTTTCCTGGTCAACGCCGGCCTTTACGGAAAGCGACATTTCCATTCTGAAGGCCTATCTGGATAGCGGCGGCAACCTGATGCTCTTTGGACAGGATATCGGCTGGGATATTCACGATCAGCAGGGCAACAGTCATTTCAGCGCGGCAAAAGATTTTTACCATACCTATCTGGACGCCAGCTATAAAAACGACAATTCCGGGGGAACCAGTATGAAGGGGGTAAAAGGCGATCCCATCGGCGACGGTTTATCGTTCAGTTTGCTGGCGCCGTACGGTTACAGCAATAACTACCCGGAATGGATCGAAAGTTACAGCGGCGCTTCTCAGCCGGTGCTTAAATACAACAATGGTTATACGGGCGCGCTGCGGTATGACAGCGGCATGTACAAAACGGTGTATTTCGGCATCGGCCTGGAACAGGTGGCTGTGGACAGCAATCGGCAAAAGCTCATCGAGCGCAGTCTGGATTGGTTTGGCGTCCCCACTGCTCTGGACGGCCCCGCTGCGAAAGTGCCCGCGGTTTTCTCGTTGGAACAGAATTATCCCAATCCGTTTAATCCGATTACGGCTATCAGCTATCGGCTATCGGCTGTCAGCGATGTGAAGTTGACGGTTTATAATGTTTTGGGTCAGAAGATCAAAATATTGGTTAATGAAAAACAATCGGCGGGGAAATACCGGGTAACCTTTGACGCTTCCGGTCTGGCCGGCGGCGTTTATTTTTACCGCCTGCAGGCCGGAGAGTTTACGGCTATAAAGAAGATGATTTTAATGCGATAGTACGCTTCTATCGGTTAGACAGTTTATTAAATCTAAAGAATAAAAGCCCCGGATTGCCGGGGCTTTTTCGTTTAGATATCAATTTTAATGATGCTCATGCGGTTTATGATCCGGGCCGAAATAGGCCGTCTCAAATTTTTCCAGAGTGGCGCGCAATTTTTCAATATACTGTAAATCTGTAGTCTGTTTGGCCTTCATGGCGTAAACCAGCAGTTCATGCAGCAAAGAAAGCTGTTCCACATATTTTTTTTGTTTGGCGGCGTCGCCGGGATCAGCCAGCTTAATCCGCTGAGTCATAAAATACTGGGTTACGATGTGCTGAATCTTATCGGCATGCTCGTCTTTGTTGTTTACCCAGCGTACGATTTGATTGTAATTAAGGGGCGACGCTTTGGAAAGCTCGATGATCTGCTTCATCGACTTCTCAATGGTGGTTATGTCTTCGTCAATTAACTTGATGCGCAGTTCATCGTTGTAGATGCCGCAGGGAATTTCGCAATGGGCCGCGGCCTGCTTCACTCCCAGGCCGAACACGACCAACAGCAAACCGGATAAAAGTGCGTTCTTCATTTCTACCTCCCAAAAAATTTTGTTGATGTTTGTTTGGTTATGCAAAGAGAACGGAAAACGAAAAAAGAATATTCCAGGGGGGAGGGGAATTGATGAATTGGTGAATTAATGAATTAATGGAATGATGGAGTATTGGAGTGTTGGAGTGATGGAGTGGTGTGGAAAAGCAGTTATTCAATCATTCAATAATTCATCAATCCATCCTCTCTTTCCCATCACTCCACCATTCCAATACTCCGGTACCCTCTCCCTAAAATTCATTATTGATTCTCGTATCTTTCCACCCTGTCTTCCATCACCAGCAGTTCGATGCCCGCTTTTTTGAACAGCTCGCGGGTTTCCTGTCCGGCATGGTAGCGGCGTTTGGCCACCACTTTGGTTACCCCAACGCTGATAATCAGCATGGCGCACACCCGGCAGGGTTCCATGGTGCAGTACAAAGTAGTGCCTTCCAGGGCAATGCCGTAGCGGGCGGCCTGAGCGATGGCGTTTTGCTCGGCATGGATGGTGCGCACGCAGTGCTGGCTGATACTGCCGTCCTCGTTGATCACCTTTTTTAGCTGATGACCTACCTCGTCGCAATGAGGGAATCCGGGCGGCGAGCCCACGTAACCTGTGCACAAAATCCGTTTATCCTTAACGATCACACTGCCGCTTTTGCCGCGGTCACAGGTGGCCCGCTCGGCAACTTTATCCACCAGTTCGATAAAATATTCGTCCCACGAAGGGCGTGCCTCTTTTGAAACCTTTGCATCTTTCATCAATCGTATTCCTTTTTTATGTGATGAATAAATTTATCAAAGAAATGGTTTAAAACAAGATTTGTGTGTAAATATTATAATAACGGCAACTCATTCAGGATAATATGCGTATAATAGTTGCCTCGGAGTTAAAATCACAGTGGAAGGATGGAATGTGCATTGTCATGGTGAACCCGGTAAATACCGGATCCGGTAGTCCGCAAGTTGAGGATTGTTTCATCAATCCACCTTACGCGGGATTCCTCCCCATGGCGATTTTACGCCTTCCATTGAGATTTTGCTCCTGAAATTAAAAAACGCTTTTTACTTTCTGAAGATTTTATTATTTTGAATTTTCGATGTCCGTCTCTCACATACCCAAACGGTATGCAGTCTGTCGGGGGCAGGCAGGTGAATTTTTGTTTGAATTAATAACGGTAGAATAAATAGAGGAGAGTTCGTATGGAAAGCCGTAAAGAGTATATCGACAAATTAGCTGCCCAGCTTAAAGAATGGGACGCCGAGCTGAAAAAACTGGAAGAAAAAGCTTCCAAAGCCAAAGAAGAGCTGAAGGTGGAATACAAAAAACAGATGGAAGAGCTGAAAGAAAAGAAAGAGGTTGCACAGAAGAAATTTAATGAATTGAAAAGCTCCGGCGAAGAAGCCTGGGGTACGCTTAAGGTCGGTCTGGAAAAAAGCTGGAAAGAACTCAAAACCGCCATCGATGCGGCAGTGGAGAAGTTTAAATAAAATAAGCCTGTAACGATTCCATCCCGCTTGGTAGGTTGTTGTAATAATAATTTTAAAACGACAAATTTTGAACGGTAAAATTAAATAATCTCAAGCGCTTTAACCCGTGATTTTCGGTGTAATTCGGTGGCTTAAAAGAAACTGCAACAGCCTGTTGGGCGGGATGGAATCGCTTTTAATGGTATTACTCCAACAACCAAACCTCGGCCTGCCAGGGTTCCAAAGGAAAAATAATCTCGTTGTTTACCACCCGGAAACGCCTGCTGTGCAACAGCGAACGGGCGGCTTCCGTCTTAATCCATTGCGGTAATGTAAGGCGGATCGTTTTCAATGTATTGCTTTTATTGATCGCCACCAGCAACCGTTCGTACATATCGCCGCGCGTGAAGATGTACAGATCGTCCTCGGCCAGCAGGGTTTTGTAATCGCCGCGCCGCAGAGCGGGATGATTTTTACGCAACCGGATCAAACGGGTGATTTGCCTTAACTGCTCTTTTTCCGTCGCGTTCAACGCTTCAGCGAAACGCATCATACGCCGGTTGTCCGGGTCGCCCGCGCCCGTCATGCCGAATTCGTCGCCATAATAGATGATGGGTACGCCGGGAACCGTGAGCAGGTAGGTCATAAAGACCCGTTCCTTTTGGTAGGTCAACAGATTATCGACTTGAATAACCGGTTTTTGCCAGGCCCGTTCCACAGCGTCGTCGGAAAGGGTCAGATCGCCGTCCAACAAGGCCATCATGCGCACCTGGTCGTGGCTGTCCATGATGTTGCCCATTACATGACTGTAACCGTACACCCGCAAGGCTTTTTCCACGGCTGCGGCCAGGTCCTTCAGGTTACCGTTTTGTTCGGCAAAAACCCGCCGGGCTACAAAAAACTGGTTAAAACTGAACTGGGCGTTCAGCATTCCGTTGTTTACATACGATTTGATGAGCTGATGACCGCCGAAAGTTTCGCCGATCTGATACACCGGCAAAGAACGGGATGGCGTCACCTGCGTTTTTATCTTGCGGGTCAGCGTTTTCCAGAATTTGTAAGGTACGTGTTTGGTGGCGTCGTGCCGGAAACCGTCGATACCGGTTTCCCTTAGCCACCATACGGCGTTGTCGGTCATGGTGTCCAGCGCCGCCTGCGACCCCAGGTAATCGAATGAAGGCAGGAAGGTATCGAACCAGGTGGTCAGACGGTACTCATCCCAGCGTCGGATGTTCTTTTCGCCGTTGGGCAAATCGACCTGACCGTACCAGTCGCGGTGATGTTTAAAATAGGGATGTTCGATATGGGTGTGGTTGGAAATAAAATCCAGCAGCACCCGTAATCCATGCTTGTGGGCCGTTTGCACCAGTTGTTTGAAATCCTGCAAGCTGCCAAAGCGCGGTTCCACTTCGCGGGAACGCACCGGCCAGTATCCGTGATAGCCGCTGAACCAACGGTGCGGGGGCGGCCATTCGCGGTAAGCCATATCGGTGGTCTTGTTCACCGGTGAAATCCACAGGGTGTTTACGCCCAGCGAATCGAAATAGCCCTCTTCTATTTTTTGAATAATCCCAGCCAGATCGCCGCCGTTAAAATTGGCCTGCCGGGCCAGTTGAGCGTGTTTGACCGGACGATTGTTTTGGGGATTACCGTCATAAAAACGATCGATCATCAATGAATAAATAACGGCGTCCTGCCATAACTCCGGCCGGTCATAGGGCAGCAACTTGCCGTTCCAGAACCATACGCTGAGCGTATTTCCCGGCAGATTTTTGTAAGCGGCCACCAGCCGCAAACGATGCAGCCTGTCGGCATCAGGCAAATCCCGGCGGTTGATTTTAATCTGCCCGTTTTCCTTTACGGCCAGATTTCCCGGCAGCAGGCGGTTATCCCACAACAGAAAAAGATGCACGCTGTCCGCCGGTGCGGCGCTTTCCAGCGCCAAAATAAGCGTATCGCTTTGGGGCGCAGGAATGAAGTATAGATTGGGCGCCAGCTTCCGATGGGGCGAGCTCACCCGCAGCAGTGAATTGAAATAGCCGAAGCCGTTGTCCACTTTTTCAGGATTTTCCGGATCGTAAATTTCGCCGCGGTCGGTAACAAACTGGTATTCATAGATGCCGTCGTCCAGATGCACGGTGGCTTCAAAAACGCCGTCACCGTCGCGGTCGTGCATGGGTATGCCGTGGCGGTTCCAGTTGTTAAAATTACCCATCACAAAAATATTTTGAGCCTTGTAGCCGGGTTTATAGCGGAAGATAACGGCGCTTTTTTTGTTCACCTTTACGGGAATGACCCCGCTTTGCCGGCCGTTGCGGAAGCGAATGAAGGTTAAACCTTCAAAATCCGAATCCGGCTGAATGAGCAGAGTATTGCTCTGCCGCAGATAACGGATATTGAGCGCAGAATCGGCTTCAAAATAGGGCATATAGCGCCGGGCAAAAAAGATTTCATCCACAGCAACGGAATCCGTTTTTCCGGCTTCCAGGTGTAAAAAGGCGATGATATCGCTCTGTTTCTGTCCGCCTTGCGGCTGGCAGGCGAGGATCAATAGAAATATAAATGGAAGTCCGTATTTTATCATATATTTTTTCCTTTTTATAAAGCAGTACAACCAAAGTCTAAATTAAAAATATTGAGCATAGGAGCCAAA
The DNA here is from genome assembly GCA_011369465.1 of Caldithrix abyssi. GTDB lineage: Bacteria > Calditrichota > Calditrichia > Calditrichales > Calditrichaceae > DRQG01. Next base: position 1,050 of record DRQG01000034.1, on the reverse strand, counting down.
TGAAAACTTTTAGGCGGGGGTAAAAAATAATAATAGTTCGACATCGAAAGCATAATGCACTATTTATGTTATCCCAGCTTGACAATTGTAATCCAATGGCTTATTATGGTTTACATAGTTTAGTGTAATGGAATTACCTGAGTTCATCAGAAAAGCAGAACGATTGCTGGACGAAGAAGAGCGGAACAACTAGATTTATTACCTTTCTATTCATCCTAAATCAGGCGCTCTTATTCAGGAAACCGGCGGCATAAGAAAAATAAGATGGGCGCGTAAAGGAAAGGGTAAAAGAGGTGGCGTTAGAGTAATTTACTTTTATTATAGCGATATGATGCCATTATTTTTATTAACGATTTTCGGGAAAAGTGAAAAAGATAATTTAAGTAAATCTGAAAGACATGAGTTAAAAAGATTGGTAACATTATTAGTACATACATACAAAAGGGAACGAAAATGAGCAGAACATTTGAGAGTATAAAACAGGGCTTGGAAGAAGCTCTCCAATTTGCCGAAGGTAAAAAAAATGGCGCCAGAGAATTTAAACCAAAGGAAATAGATGTTAGAGCTTTGCGTAAAAAGGTGAACATGACACAGGTGGAGTTTGCCGCAGCTTTTGGAATAAATGTCGGTACTTTGAGACACTGGGAGAGGCGGGATCGTACTCCTCGGGGGCCGGCATTGGTTTTGTTAAATTTGGTGTATAAAGATCCAAAAACGATTTTGAGCGTATTGTATAAATAACAAACTATATTTAATTCCCGGAACTAAAAAAAGCTATAATTCTGATTAGACTTTTTTGTGCCTACCTGTATTCAAATCCACGCTTCACCTGGGGATCGACGTACCGCGACATTCTATGTCGCGTACACAAGATGTTTCAATCCACGCTCCCGCGGGGGGAGCGACATGATGACGGCCTACCATTAGTCCCATCAAATATATGTTTCAATCCACGCTCCCGCGGGGGGAGCGACAAAAATGGCCGATTGCGAATAATAACATAAATGGTAGTTTCAATCCACGCTCCCGCGGGGGGAGCGACGGCTACTA
>DRQG01000033.1 GCA_011369465.1 Caldithrix abyssi | reverse complement strand
TAGATTATTTGCATAACAATGTATATGAGATTGCCGGAGTAAGCATAGGGCCTGGTATTGCCTATCGTTCCTTAGCCTTTAAACGTCATCATCTGGCTGGTCTGATTAATTTAGCCTTTATGCCCATGGCTGCCGCTAATTCAGACTATGCGCCCAATTATAAAGTGGAGGCACTGGACTCGGCACGTACTTATAATATGGGATTGGGAAGCAGTGCAAAAATACGTTTATATTGGGTTTTTCCTCTCGGGCAGCTAACCATAAACTATAGTTATTGGTGGGTGCATACATTACAAGGCGCGCCGGGGGATGAAAAAATAGGTATATTGGAACCCGTGTTACAAGTATATTTTACCCGTCGTTGGTTTATCGGCCTGCAATATCTGCTATATCATAGGCGTGGAATTTATCAGGATTACGATAATATCAATTATAGGAATAATGAGCAACGTATTTTTTTTGGATTCAGATTTTGAATTTTGTAGAAGCCTTGGTTTTGAGTATACAGTAGTTGTATCTTAAACAGAATGGCTCTAATGCTTGAAGTTTAAAATGAAAATAATTCGGGGAAAGGCAATGTTTAAAAAAGACATATTACTTATCTTATCTATATTTTTATCATTTTCATTCCTGATTGCTCAGGAGCAGGATACACTTCCTCCGGAAATCAGATTAACGACCATTTCGCAGGTCAATCAAGGTAACAGCTACATCACTTTTTTAGGCGGTCTTGGTAACATGGAACCATTGTTGTACGAAGCTAATCTCATTCCTAATTTTTATATACGCAAAATTAAAGAAAGTCGCTTAATGGGTGTGTTTACCCCACAGATTATTCTTCGCATGTATCAGGAATTTTCATCGCCCATCAAAACCCCCAGCTATATGCCGCAAATTACCGTTTATTACCGTTTTGGGGAAACGAACCGTTTAGGTGACTATACCATATTCGGGCGTTTCGCGCATCATTCTAACGGACAGGACGGAAACTTTTTTTTGGAAGACGGCTCCATCAATACCGACTCCGGTGATTTTACGACGAATTATGTAGAATTGGGAGTCATTAAAACGGATTTTAACCGACATTTTAACGCTGTACATTTTTTCAGGACTTCTATTCAGATAAATCCTCCGGTGTGGTCGTCAAAAGAGCTGCAGGGAATATTTCCCTTTTATCGCTGGCACTTCGTCTATTCCATTTTCAAATTACCTCATGACAAGGAAACCGGTCAGCAAAAAAAGGCAAGTATTTCTTTAAAGGGGCGTATTACCTGGCTGTTTGGTGATTTAAATGGCTGGTCACCGCTCTCCATAAATCGTTTAAATTTCAGCCTTACCTTTAACTACCATCCGGAATTCTTTGAAGATATTGGTTTTTTCATTCAATATTATCATGGCTTTGATTATTATAATATTCATTTTGAATCACAACTACGTGTTTTACGAGCTGGAATAATGACAGAAATACTTAGATTTTGATTGTTGCAGCGGGTTTATTTTTTATTCAAAATCAGCTTCAAGATTTTTATTCAAATGCAAAACAAAAATACGTTCTCCCGTACGCGTGCTGATATCAGTATGCAGGCTTAGCACTTCGGCGTTGGTAATATCCTTAATCATTGTCTCCAATAACGGTCGGGAGCTTTCAATCAATCGTCTTCGAACCTGTTTGATAAGTTGAGCGCCTTCGGTATCTTCAACGAGGTGTTCTTCTGCCGGGGTTAGAATACTTTTCAGGCGGATCAGTATCATATCTTCAATGATAAATGTACGGGCTTCCTTAGGTCCACGTCCCAAATGTTCCTTCTCAAAACGAGTAATTGCGGTGCTGATTTCCGCTTCCAGTTGGCCTTTGGTTTTTTGCATTATACCACCTCGTTTACCTTCCAGTTTGCATCAACCCACAACCCGATTACATCCAGTTGAGGATGTTTATTTTTCAGATAGAGTACACTCTTTTTAATCTGATCAATCTGTTCGGCCTCACTTACCGGATTACCGGCGCAATCGTGATGTCCGATCACGGCAAGGCTTTGCGAAAAATGTATTTCAACGGATATGTTCAGCCTTTGGAGAATGGCATCGATTTTGGACCCATCGGCTTGTTCGGATAAAATACGGATTGGTCCCGGCTCGGTAATCATATCCACATAAGCGGCAGCGAAACGTTTTTGCAGAAATTGAATAACCGGCAGTTGTATCCGTCCGTCCATACAATTGATCGCCGTACAAAAGCTCATATACAATCCTCATTTAAAACCCGCATGTCAACGTAGTTGGTAAAAGATAGACAAAGCAGTTGAGAAATTCAAATCAACATGTTAGTTCGCTTTAAAAATGGTACCGCGAATGGAAAGTCACCCAGAACCCTGGCCTGACGCCAGGACAGGCTTGTTTCAGCATCCTATGCTCAAAGAGGCGAGATTCCGATCCCGCCCGGGCGGGACGGAATGACATCGCTATCTCCCGCAACTGAACTGAGATGGGGAAAACCGATGTCATCGCTTGAAGCGATGGCATCGGTGAAACAGGCAACAAACCCAAGACGGAACAGCCAACGATACACCGCAGCGGATGGCCGCGCTTCGCTCGCCATGACGACAAAAGCGGCAAACCCTGCCCGCAACCCACCCTCAACCCCTCTTCGCCGGCGAAGGGAGGGGCGCAACGTGGCGCCGGTGTGGTTTTTTACGAATTGGGGGGGGGGGGTTCGGCGGTAGGCCAACTCTGATCTTCTACATTCCCTCGCCAGTCGTGCTGATCTTGTCTCAGCATCCCTTGTTTATGTGACGGGATTCCGACTCGCCAGGATGGGATGGAATGACGTTTAAAATATTCTTAGAGTGGCCTCATATATTTTCTTTCCCTGCGGCCGTCACGTTTCTGATGAAATCTTTATAGCGGGCGCGTAAAACCGGTGTGCCTTGAAAACGTTGTTTGTATTCTTCTTCGGTCATTGACTGCAATTCGTCAAAGGCGGGCGCGATGTTTTTTTCGTTGGGAAAATATGCCGCTTCGTCGGTTTCTTTGGCGAATCGGTTCCAGGGACACACATCCTGGCAGATGTCGCAGCCAAAGACCCAGCCCTCCAGTTTATCCGATAGTTCTCGCGGAATCGGTTCGTCGCGCGTTTCGATAGTCAGGTAGGAAATACAGCGTCGGGCGTCGATGCGGTAAGGTTGCAACGCCCCGGTGGGGCAGGCTTCGATGCAGGCGGTGCAGTGTCCGCAATAGTCTAAGGCCGGATCGTCGTATTCCAGCTCGATATTGACCACCAGTTCGCCCAGAAACAGCCAGGAACCGTAGCGGCGGTTGATGATGTTGGTATTTTTGCCCTGCCAGCCGAGTCCGGTCTGCTGCGCCCACAGCTTATCCTGAATCGGCGCCGTATCCACAAAAAACCGGCCTTCGACCGCCTCGTCCCTCTCGCGAATAGCGGCCAGCAGCCGTTTAAGCTTCTTTTTGATAATTTTATGATAATCCTTCCCCCAGGCATAGCGGCTTATTTTGGCCTTATTTTTTTCATTGGAATGGGGAAGGGGTGTGTAATAATTTTGCGCCACGGCAATCACCGATTTTGCTCCGGGAACCAGTTTACGCACATCGAGCCGCTTATCCGGATGGTTTTCCATCCAGTGCATACGTCCGTGCCGTCCTTCGGCCAGCCATTCTTTTAAATACGGCGCCTGCGGCAGCGGTACGGCCGGAGCGATGCCCACCAGATGGAATCCAAGCGCCCGGGCTTTTCTCTTTATTTGTTCGGATAAGATGTGCTTATCGGTCATAAACGGCTGTTTTTAAATTTGGTATTTTTTTGTATATTTTGGTTTCCGGTACATTTTACATTATTCTTTTCCCGGTAGTAATCAGGATAAGCAATTATACAACATTTTCGCAAGAAAGGAAAACCCATGCACTACGGTGACCAGCCGCGCAGCGCCGTGCCCGATGAATATAAATGGAAGCTGGAAGATATTTTCCCGGATGATGACATCTGGGAAAAAACCTATAAAGAAACCGAGCAGGCCATTCCGCAGCTATCCCGCTTTGCCGGTAAGATATCCGCCTCTGCGGAGGATCTGCTTGCCTGCATCCATGAAATGCATGCTTTGGAAGAAACCATCGGCAAGCTGTATGCCTACGCCCACATGCGCAACGATGAAGACAAGACCGTGCCCAAATATCAGGAACAGTACGACCGCATGGGCGGCTTGCTGGTGCAATTTAACCAGACCGTGTCCTTTTTCGAGCCGGAACTGCTTACGCTGAGCGATGAACAGTTACAGCGCTTTTATGAAGATCAGCCGGATCTGGAGCTTTACCGTCATTTTATCGATAATATTGTCCGTATGCGCGCCCACACGCTTTCGCAAAACGAAGAACGGCTTATGGCGCTGTCCGGCGAAGTACGCAGCGCGCCGGCCCATCTGTTTGCCGTGTGGGACAGCGCCGATATCCGCTTCCCTAAAATTAAAGACGAGACCGGCAAGGAAATACAGCTTACCGACGCTCTGTACGGCAAGTATCAGCAATCGCCCGACCGCCGGTTGCGTAAAGATTCCTATATGGGTTTGTATGTGCCCTATATTGAACATCGTAATATGCTGGCTTCCAACTATTCGGCCATCGTTAAAAGCCATATTTTTGAAGCGCGGGCACGGAACTATCCCACCACACTGGCCGCCGCGCTGGACAGCAACAACATTGACGAAAGTATTTATCACAATCTGATTAAAGCCACCCGGGAAAATTTGAAACCGCTGCACCGCTATCATGCTCTGCGAAAAGACGTCCTTAATTTAAAAGACGGCGTGCATGATTACGACCTGCGTGCGCCGCTTTTTGAGAGCGCCCCGCGCGAATACGGTTGGGATGAAGCCAAAGAGCTCTGTTTGCGAGGCATGCGTCCGCTGGGAGAAGACTATCTCGCCGTCTTGCGGGAAAGCTTTTCCGCCGGCTGGGTGGACGTGTACGAAAACAAAGGCAAACGCAGCGGCGCGTATTCCTCCGGCACCTACGGCGTACATCCGTACGTGCTGATGAATTACAACGGTACGTTGAACGACGTCTTCACTCTGGCGCACGAGATGGGTCATGCTCTGCACACCTGGTACACCATCAACAACCAGCCTTTTGTGTACGGCGATTACCCCATCTTTTTAGCCGAGGTGGCCTCCACGGTAAACGAGGCGCTTTTGCAGCAGTATATGATAGAAAACGCCGCTGATACGCAGGAAAAAAAAGCACTGCTGAACGCCTATCTGGATAAATTCCATTTAACCTTTTATCGGCAGGTTCTGTTTGCCGAATTCGAATGGCGCAGCCACCAATTGGTGGAACAGGGCGAGGCGCTCACCGCGGAAAAACTGGATGAGCTGTTCGGCGAAATCTACAAAGCCTACCACGGACCGGATTTTGTACTGGACCGCGAAACCAAAGCGCTATGGAGCCGCGTGCCCCATTTTTATTATGATTATTATGTGTTTCAATATTCCACCAGTTTTGTGGCTTCGCTGGCCATTGTAGCCGATATTCTGGAACAGGGCGCTCCGGCCCGCGAGCGCTATCTCAATTTTCTGAAAAGCGGTCGCAGCAAATATCCGCTGGAAACCCTGCGGGCGGCCGGTGTGGATTTGACCACAGACCAACCGGTCATCCGGGCGCTTAAACTGATGGATAACCTGCTGAACGAGGCGGAAGATTAATAAAAATAGTGTACTATACAAAATAATAGGTTAAATTGTATAGTACACTATACAAAATAGGCGTATAATATGTATAGAACCCGGTTGGTTTCAAAAAACAAACGCCCCAATAAAGCGTTCCGGAATAACTATCACATCCCTGTTCATCAAATTACCAAAAGTCTGCGTACCCCGCTTCCATTAATTTAAATAATTTAAACTATTTTCCCGCTCCGCTGCAAAGTCCTCGAATCATCTGTTATTTAACATACAAGAGTTTTTTCTGCAGGAAAACGGAGGGGCCGTCTTCCAGACGCAGGATATACATCCCCGAAGCCAACCGTCGGTTCGGTTTCCAGCGCAGAGTATGATATCCGGTGGCCAGTTTATCGGGATGGATACGAGACACCTTTTGTCCCAGGGCATCATAAATCCACAACTCTGCTTTGCCGGATGTAGACGGCAAATAATAGCGAATGTTAACCATTCCGTTAAAGGGATTGGGCCAGGCGGCCAGTTGCGGAGACCGGGGAAGTACGGGCGTTGTATTCTCCTCGGAAACGCTGGTATAGGGGTAGGATTCGCTTATTTCGGTATGGGCGCGAAATTCGCTCTCGTTGTACCAGGTTGGACGCAGGCTGTCGGCGGAATAGAGCGCGGTTAAGTCCGTATAATGGTCCGGATCGGTTGGGTCGGATGACTGGCCGTAAGGTTTCATCGTCCAGGCGCGGGGTTGTTCGCCGCCTTTCATGCGAATAAGCATTATCATCAGGTTGCCGCCGCCCACGTCCATCCGCCCATCCGCGTCGGTTTCAAAGGCTTTACCCAGTCGTGAAGCCACCATTTCATCTTCGTCTCTTGTGCCGCCGCTTAGCGGATAGTTGATACCGTTCCGTACCAGGCGGTGAATTTCGCCCCAGGGAACTTCCTCCGAACCAAAATTGTTTTCCAGATAATTTGCAGCGTCGATAAGCGATTCCAGCATCATGCGGCGTTCATTTTGATCGATTTCATTGGGATCTAAAAATTTAATCGACGTATCGGTCATTTTACGCCAGGTGTAAAACAAGGTGGGCTGGGCGGAATCCCGATGGGCAAAACCGTCCCAGTCTATAATCGCTTGCGCCAGAGCCGCGGCGCGGTTGATATGTTCGTAGCCGTCGTCGTAACCTTCCTGAACGGCCAGCTCCAACACCGGAGCAATGGAATCGCGGGAGGTAATTTTTGCATCCAGCGCAACCTTTTTAAGATAGGCTTCGCTCATACTGTCGCCGCCTTGTTCAAACAGTTCCCAAACCCGTTTACCACGCTGTCCGAAATTATCTCCCTTGTACAATTCAACAGGAACGGTACTTCGGTCAAACGACGGGTTTTCGGTAACGTACCAGGGTGCGTCGTTACAATCCTGCAAAAATTGCGCGTCGGGATTGCTGACCGTCGGCAGGTCGTCAAATGAAATCAACTCGCCCCATAAATTGTCGGAATCGGAACCATCCAAGGGGCCCTTCCAGGCAGCCAAAGGATCGTTTCGGCGGTAGGCTCTTGCGTTATAAACAAACCAGATGTTCACGTCGTTATTTGACGATACATCCATAGCGATGGTGTTCCATTTATCATATTGATGCAGCGCCATAGCCTGCCGGAATTCGTCCACAGTACGGGCGGTTATCATACGGTAACCCTGCTCCACCGGCGGCGGTTCCTTTTCGATTTGCAGCTTGGCGAAAAGAGATTCATTGTTGTCTAACAATTTTATTTCCACACCGACATCATCCGACTGGCGGATGAGCACCGTATCGGACGGCTGGTCGTTTATTTCAATAATTTCCTGACGGGTATTGAAGGCTTTGGACTGACCATCCAACAGATAATGATCAGGCGTGTTGGGGTCCAGCTTGACCACAAAAGCATCGGCGAAATCCGGGCGGTTGGAAGTAAACGACCAGGCCATTGATCGGTTATGGCCCATCGAGGGGAAAATGGTGCCTTCAAAAAATATGCCTTCAAAATCCAGTTTACCGTCGCGCGAAATAAGATGGGCCTGCCAGGAAGCGGTAATGCCTTCAAAGGGCAGATGAGGATCACAAAGCAGGTAGGCCGCCTTGTCGGCCGTCCTGGCCGGCGTAAGGGCCCACTGATTGGACATACCCTCATAACTTGCGCTTATTTGTTCCGAAGATTTTAAAAGAGCGCCGGCATCTTGCTGAAATTGAAAATATTCATGATTCAGCAGAAGCAAACCAAAAGTGGCGGCAATTTCCGCCTCGGAAACCGGTAAAAAATCATCGGAATTCACTTCGTTCGGCATTTCCCCGGGATTAGCGGCAAAATAATAGTTGACGCCTGAAGTAAAGCCTTCCAAATAATCACGTACGTCGGCGGGCAAATCGGGATAGGCCTGTTCCGCTTTTTCTTTTAGGCGGAAAGCGCGCGCTAAAAAATCATCGAATAACAGACTGTCCCCATAAAATCGCGCCAGTTCACCCCGGACATTCAGTGTTTTATCCACGATAACCTTAGGATGATCCTGACACATGGCGATAGCCAGGCCATAAGCGCATTCCTGCGGCGTATCCCCTATGATGTGAGGAACCCAATAACTATCGCGAACGATCTCTACGCTGCCTGCCTGGCTTAATAGGGCTGATGACAGGATGATCAGTACAATGAAAGGGTTGAAGCGGTGCGCTTTCGTTCTCATGTTTTCTTCCTTTCCACTGGTTTAAAATGATGTCTGATCCGAAAGCGACTATCCGTGTATCAGACGGTAAAAGTATCTTCGGTAGAAGTTGGCTTAAAATTGAATACAGACGTATGATACAATTATCAGGCCAGGGGACTATCTTGTATGAAAAAAGGGAAATATGGCTCTATTTTGTACTCCTACGGACACAAACTGTCCCCAAAGGTACAGTCAATAAAGAGATTCGGACAGAACAAAATAAGTGCAAAACACGGTGTTTTTTATGGTTTTTTTTCATAAATTGGTTTCTGTTCCATTTTGGAATCCGTCTAATTTACATTATAAGAAAGGAGCGTTCGATGAAACGTTTTCTAATTTTAACCCTGTTCTCTCTGTTTCTTTTTGGCGCCTGCTCCCAACAGCAGCCGGCGGCAAAGAGCCAAGCGCCCAAATCGCGCGCAGAAATCGCCGATAAGTACAAATGGAATCTTAAAGACCTCTACCCCAGCGATGAAGCCTGGAAAGAGGCCAAAGCCCAATTTGAGGAATCCTTTAAAGGATTTGAGAAATACAAGGGCAAACTGGGCCGTTCGGCCAAAACACTCAAAGGCTGTCTGGATTATTATACGGATGTGGTTAAAACGTACTACCGCTTAAATTCCTATGCCGAACGCAAGTCTGATTTGGATTTACGGGAAGCTGAACCGTTGGCCATGAAGCAGGATATGAATCAACTGGGTAACAAACTGAATGCGGTTACCTCGTTCATCGATCCGGAGATTCTATCCATACCGGCGGCGCGCATCAAACAGTTTATGCGTCAGGAACCGGGCCTCAAGGAATACCGCCAGTATATCGCTAATATTCAGCGTAAAAAGGCGCATACCCTTTCGGCCAAAGAGGAAAAACTGGTGGCTGACGCCGGTATGATGGCCGATTCGCCTTATGAAGTATACGGCGTGTTTGCCAATGCCGAAATGCCCAGGGCAACCATCAAGCTGAGCGACGGCACCGAAGCCTATCTGGACGCCGCCGGTTACACCCGCTACCGCGCTGTGGCCAACCGCGCCGACCGCAAGGCCGTGTTCGAAGCCTTCTTTGGCGGGCTAAAGGATTTTGAAGGTACCTTAGGCACCAATCTGTACGGCCAGGTAAAGCGGGATATGTTTTACAAAATAGCCCATAAATATAATTCATCCCTGGAAAGCGCTCTGGATCAAAACAATGTGCCTACTTCGGTTTATATGGCGCTGATTAAAAGCGTACGCGACAATCTGCCTACCCTGCACCGCTATTTGAATCTGCGTAAAAAAATGCTGGGTTTGGATGAACTGCGTTACTACGATATGTATCCTCCGCTGGTGCCAGCCGTGGATTTAAGCTACAATGTGGAAGAGGCGCAGGCCCTGATTAAAGAGGCGCTTCAACCGCTGGGCGAAGAATATGTTAAAACGTTGGATATCGCTTTCAATAACCGCTGGATCGATATGTTTCCCACACCGGGTAAACGTTCCGGCGCCTATTCCACCGGTTCGGAATACGATGTGCATCCCTATATCCTGATGAATTATAACGGTCAATATGACGACGTTAGTACGCTGGCCCATGAATTGGGGCATACCATGCACAGCTATTTTTCCAACAAGAACCAAACCTTTCTCAATTCACGCTATCCTATTTTTCTGGCCGAAGTGGCCTCCACCTGTAACGAAAACCTGCTCATCGAGCATGTGATCAATAAAATGGACGACCCGGAAAAAAAACTGGCGCTTTTGGGCAGCTGGCTGGAATCGTACCGCACGACACTGTTCCGTCAGACCATGTTCGCCGAGTTTGAACTGCGCATGCACGAAATGGCCGAGCAGGGTAAAAGCCTCACCGGCGTAGCGCTGTCCAAACTGTATCTGGATTTGTTGAAAGAATACTACGGCGACGCCGACGGCGTGACCAAAATCGACGATCTCTATGCCATCGAATGGGCTTATATCCCGCATTTTTACTACAATTTTTATGTATTCCAGTACGCCACTTCTTACTGCGCTTCCACGGCTTTGGCGGAAAATATGCTGCACGGCGGCCCGGATATGGTCAAGAGATACATCAATGATTTCCTGAGCGCCGGTCGGTCGGATTATCCGATTCCCATCCTGCAAAAAGTCGGTGTGGATATGACCACCACCGAGCCGTTTGACAAGGCCATGAAAAAGATGAATACAATAATGGATGAAATCGAAAAACTGCTGGCGGATTAAAATGTACCGCAAGATTCATCTTGCGAAAAGTACATAGTACATAGTAATTAGTACTTAGTATGGTAATGATGGGTGACAAGAGATTAATAAAGAATTAAGAATAAAAAATTAAGAATATAAAAACTCTGTGTTCCCTGTGCTCTCTGTGGTTGGACAGGCACAAAGGGGCAAAGGCACAGAGGCACAAAGGCACAAAGGCAGAGGAAATTAATTAAGAATGAAGAATTAAGAATAGAAAACCTCTGCGTCCTCAGTGTCCTCTGTGGTTAAATAACCAAAAGGCGGCTTCAATGCCGCCTTTTTTATTTTTTGTTTTGATTCTGTACGCGTTGAACGATTTCCAGAATCGAAGTGATCTTGGGCGCTCGTTCCATTGTTAAATGTACGAGTTCCTCATTTTTAAAATTTTCCTGTAAATAAACCGGCACATCAAAAAGATGCCCCCAGCAGCGTTCCACCGCCGCGCAGGGCAGGCCGTTATGTTCCTGCCTACAGTAAGAAAAAGACAGATGATGTCCCAGCTTGCGACAATACAACGTTCGGGTGTCGTGTTCTTCCAGCATAAGTTTTTTCCGGATGTAAAGATTGATGAATTATTGAATTACTGTATTATTGGAGTAGGGGAGTAATGGAGTGATGAGATTGGAAATTAAGATTTGCTGCTCTATATAAAAACGACATGAATGTCGTAATACGTTATTCCAATACTTCATTACTCCACGACTCCATCACTCCAATTCTTCTCTCATTACCATTTTCCGCTTTTGTTGATCTCCGGTTTGGGCAGGCCTTCGATGGCATTCAGAGCTCTTTGAATTTCGTCTTCCGGCAGAACATGATTGACCAGTTCACCGGCAAAGTATTTATCGTATCCAACCAGATCCATCAAGCCATGTCCGCTCATATTAAAGATGATGACCTTCTCTTTGCCTTCTTCCTTGGCCTTTTTGGCTTCGCGAATGGCCGAAGCCACGGCGTGACTGGTTTCCGGCGCAACCACAAACCCCTCGGTGCGGGCAAATGTAACCGCCGCTTCATAACATTCCAATTGGGGTATGGCTTCAGGACTGATCAGTCCTTCCACAATGGTCTGGCTGATGAGTGGTGCAATACCGTGGTAACGCAAACCGCCGGCATGAATGGGAGGCGGAATAAAATCATGTCCCAGCGTATGCATAGGCAAAAGCGGCGTCATTTTAGCCGTATCGCCATGGTCGTAAGCAAAAGGTGCGCGGGTCATAGTCGGGCAGGAGGTCGGTTCCACCGGAATAATATCGATTTCGGCGCCGTTGATTTTATCCAGCACAAAAGGAAAGGCCAAGCCGGCAAAATTGCTGCCTCCACCGGCACAGCCGATGACCACGTCCACCTTATTCTCACCGATTTTTTCCAATTGTTTTTTGGCTTCCAGCCCAATAATGGTTTGATGCAGCAGCACATGGTTCAAAACGCTGCCCAATGAATAACGGGTTTTACCGCTTGGGTCGGTTACCGCTTCTTCAATGGCTTCGCTTATTGCGATACCCAAACTGCCCGGCGTGTCAGGGTCTTTTTCCAGTGCGGCGCGTCCGGCCTGCGTGTTTGGGCTGGGGCTGGGGATGCAGGTGCCGCCCCAGGTTTCCATCATAATTTTCCGGAACGGTTTCTGGTCAAAACTGATCCGCACCATATACACTTTCACTTCCAGGCCCACCAAAGCGCCGGCAAAAGAGAGTGCGCTACCCCATTGACCGGCTCCGGTTTCCGTGGTCAGTTTTTCTATACCGAACTGTTTGTTGTACCAGGCCTGCGGTACGGCGGTGTTGGGCTTGTGGCTTCCCGGAGGCGATACGCTTTCGTTTTTATAGTAAATTCTTGCTGGCGTACCCAAAGCTTTTTCCAGCCGGGTGGCGCGCAGCAGCGGCGAGGGACGCCAGCGGTACAGAATTTCCAGCACTTCTTCTGGAATATCGATCCAGCGTTCCTGACTGACTTCCTGCTCGATCAGATTCATGGGAAATACAGGCGCCAGCATATCGGGCGAAATCGGGTTTCCGTCCGGCCCAAGCGGCGGCTGCATGGGTGAGGGCAAATCCGCGGCTATATTGTACCATTGGCGGGGTATTTCGTCTTGATTTAAGACAACACGTACGGGCATGTTTCCTCCTTTTAAATATGTTATGCGTTATCCTCTTGAGCGGTTATTTCCTGAATGACGGTTTTAAGCAATGAATTTTTCTTTTTTAATTCTTTGGAACCGCGGGTGATTTTACACAGGCTCACATGGAGTTCGCGGGCGATTTTACGTTGACTTATACCCTGCTCAAGCATTTTAACAATCTGCCAGCGCGCTCCAATATCTCTGATCTCGGCGGGAGTCAGCAAACTCTTGAGCAATTCTTCAATTTCCTTGTTCTCACTGGTGCGTGCAAGCACCGCGATAAATTCTTTAAAGTTGTTTTCCATGGCGTTACTATTTATAGTAACACTTAGAATATGAAAAACTGTGTTTCATGTCAAATTTATATCTGTAATTTTCTTGATTTTTTCTGAAATCGCGGCATATTCCTGTTTGCAGGCCTATTCCAACTCAATTATTCTTATTCCTTGCCTCGCTAAAACACTATTCCTAATTTGCATTTATAAGATGCGACTATTGTTGTAATGGAAAAATAAACACAGGATAACAGAAATAATGGACAAATCTATTCTTATTACAGGGGCAGCTTCCGGAATCGGAAAAGCGGCGGCGGAATTGTTTTTGAAAAAAGGTTGGTTTGTTGGTTTATATGATTTGAATGAAACGGAAATAGAAAAGCTGAAGCGGAAATTGGGCGAAGAAAATGCCTGTTACGGCAAAGTAGATGTGAGCGATGAAAACTCCGTTAAGCGGATGCTCGCGCATTTTGACCAACATAGTTCCGGCCGGTTTGATATACTGTTTAACAGCGCCGGTCTGTTTGCCACCGGGCACTTCGAAACCGTTGGTTTGGAACAGCATCGACAAATTGCCAAAGTAAATCTTACCGGTATCATAAATTGTACATACCTGGCCTTTCCATTGCTTAAAAAGCATGCGCCGGCCAGGGTAATCAATATGGCTTCCGGTTCGGCTTTGTACGGCACACCGGACATGGCTAGTTATTCGGCAACAAAATTTGCCGTACGCGGGTTAACAGAAGCGCTTAACATCGAATGGGAGAGGCATAACATCCACGTCTGTGATATCATCCCGCCCTTTGTGGATACGCCGATGGTGCAAAATGTGGAGAAGACGCACAGCATGCGTTTATTGGGCATAAATCTTACCGCGCAGGACGTAGCGGCAACGGTTTGGAAAGCCGCTCATAGCAAAAAAGTACATTATGTAATGACCGCACAATTCAAATTTCTGTGGAACTTCAGCGGTTTCTTGCCTGGTCGTCTTAACCGTTTTGTAGCTAAAAAAATTGCCGGTTATTAATTTTGAAGAAGGGGATGACAATATGGAATTGTACCATTCAAAAGAAGAATTCATAGCCATTCTGAATGCCTTATGGCAGGAAATATTTAACACGCCGGAAATTGTCGGTAAAGTTTCCGGAGAAAAAATTACGGTAAAATTTCGCTTTTCCGATATGGATACTTCCATGTATATAGATCTAAAGGGTAAGAAACCGCGTTATTTTTGGAGCGAAAAGGGTGAGGAAGAATTTGATGTGGAAATGATTCTATCC